>JAEUQF010000326.1 GCA_016789745.1 Bryobacterales bacterium | reverse complement strand
CTTGCGGGTGGTGACGTTGAGGCTTTTGAAGCCGCCGCCCTGCGGGGTGGTGATGGGGGCCTTGAGGAAGACGCGGGTGCGTTCGAGCGACTCCCAGGCACTGGGCTCGATGCCGGCGGAGAGGCCACGGAGGTAGACCTTTTCGCCGATCTCGATTTCGTCGATGTCGAGGCGGGCGCCGGCTTCCTTGAGGATATGCAGGGTGGCGTCCATGATTTCGGGGCCGATCCCGTCTCCGCGAGCGACTGTGATAGCAGTGTTAGGCATAGGTTTTGTTGGTAGAGAGGCTCCTGGGGAGGAGGTACTTTTACGAGAGTAGCGGGGGCGCGCAGGCATAGACAAATACAAAATATCGCTGCTTTGCGTCGCTTTTTTGGAAGTTGGATTGGGGCGTGGTTGGGGCGTCGACAGGTGCGGAAGGGCGGTTTCGTAAAGCATGGCAATGGCTCCTATACTTGAATCAGGACAGTGAAAGCTAGACGGGTTCACACAACGCTTGCTATTCCTGTAGCGCTGCACAAGAAACTGCAAGAGGCCGCTGCACGGCAAGGCTGCTCGACGCGGCAACTGATCCTGCAAACTTTGGAGCCGATCGCCGCGGAGCAATGTGCCCGACCCGAGCAGCATGTAACGCTGCCGCTGATTCCACCATCCGGGCGGCAGATACGGCCGGTTAACAATGACGAAGCGATATTTGCCTGACGTCAACGTCTGGTTTGCATTGGCGTTGGGGGATCATCCGCATCATGCGACGGCGGCCGACTGGTGGACCCGCGAGATTGATGTGTGCCGGTTTCTGTGTGTTGACGCAACTTGGCCTCCTACGATTGCTCACCACAGAGACGGCCATGGGCGGCAAGCCGCTCACGAACGAGGAAGCCTGGGCGGTATTCGATGGCTTCGTAGCGACAGCCGGGTCTTCCTGTTTCCAGAGGCAACCGACATCCAACCTGGGTTCCGCAAGTTCTCGCTCCGCAGATCGGCGTCACCGAAGATCTGGGCGGACGCCTACCTGGCAGCGACCGCGGAGGCGAAGGCCGCGGTGCTGGTGACCTTCGACGGCGCTTTGGCCACCTATGGTGTTGGCTGCACGGTGCTGCGTCCGGACAGAAGGGGACACGAGCGGCCGGGGGGTGGCGATGGCCGGGAGAAGGGTGAGGAGGAAGAGGATAAGGGCCAGGAAGGGGAACCAGCGGCGGAGTTTTGAGGCCTCGGGAGTGGGATTAGGTTCGACTCTCCCGGGATCTGGCTGCGAGGAAGCGACCTGGAGGTCGCTTGCAGGCGTGGACGCCTGCCCCACCTGCGTTAGCTTGAGGAGGGCTTCGCGGGAGCGGTGGTAGGTGCGCTCGTAGCGTTGGGCCATGCGGTTGAGGTTTTCGAGGGCGGGGGTTGCGGAGAGCCGCTGGATGGCGAGCGCTTCAAGGGTGACGGCGTCCATGGCTTCGAACTCGGCGGGGGCGTCGCGGAGGGCGCGGGACATTTCGAGGTTCATGAGGGCCTTCTCATGACGCTCGGCGCGGCGGATGCGCCAGCGGGCGTTGACCATGTCGATGACGAGTTCGTGCTGTTCGACGGTGGTGGGGTGGAAGGTTTCGAGGAAGGAGTCGCGGAGGGCGTCGTATTCGGACTGCTTCTCGGTGGCGAGGACGATTTTGCGGGAGTAGAGGCCGTGCTTGAGGGCGTTGTTGGCGGACTTCTCCTTGCCGGCTTCGGTTTTGGGACCTTTAGATTTGGCGCCGTTGGTGGGCGAGGTTTCGGCACGGCGGTCGTGGGGCTTGGGGTTGGGGGTGGGGGTTTCGGTCTCGGGCACGGCGGCGCCGAGGTTGCCGGTGGGGATGTCAGCGATGGTTTCGGTGTGTTCCATAGCGACACTATGTTGCGGGGTGGAGTGGCGATTTTTGGGTGATGTGGTTGATTTGATTGAGGAACTTTGCGCCGATGGGATTTGGGGGCTGCACAAAATCCGACACCCTTTTGGGGGGCGAGGGGTTTGGGGGAAGATGAGAGGTATGGGAGCGGTGGCGGTGCGGGCGATGGGAGTGGCGGTGGATGAAGAGTCGCTTTCGGTGGAGCTTACGGACGGGAGGACCATTACGGTGCCGCTGTCGTGGTACCCGCGGTTGGTGGACGAGGACATCCGGGTGGAGAGCCTGTTGGAGGGGCGGCGATCGGGAGAGAGGGCGGAGTCGTTAGGGCGCTGGTTGTTGGGGCGGGACGTAGATGGGAGCGGTTGATGAACCCCAAGCGATTGGCCAGGGAAAAGCTTGCTGTCGGGGTACCGATGTCGGACGACTGGGCTTCCTGCCGAGGTGACGATGTAGACTGGGGGAGAAGGACCGGGCGATGACAACAGATCTGATAACCTGCGATCCGCGTGTAATGCTGGGGAAGCCTGTGATTCGAGGCACTCGGATCACGGTGGAACTGATCCTGGAGAAACTAGCCGCGGGAGAGAGCTTCGAGCAGATTCTGTCGGAGCACTCACGGCTGACCGAGGAAGGGATCCGGGCTGCGATCACGTTCGCGCTGGAGACGCTTCGTGGCGAAGTGGTTCACCCCTTAGAGAAAGCCAGTTGAACATAGTCGCCGATGAGAGTGTGGACGGCCAGATGGTCACAATGCTGCGTTCGGCAGGCCATGCTGTCGTCTTCATCGCCGAACTGGATCCCGGAATCGACGACGAGGAGGTTCCGCGGAGGAGTTTGGAGGCCGGCGCGGTACTATTGACCGCAGATAAGGACTTTGGTGAGTTGGTCTACCGGAAAGGGTTGCGCTACTCCGGCATTGTGCTTCTGCGTCTGACCGGGCTCTCGAGCGATAAGGCGGCGATGTATAGTGGCACGGGCGTTCGCGGAGTACGGTAGAGAGTTCGAAAATGGTTTTGCGGTGCTAACCAACCGGACAGTTCGCTTGCGGCGAAAGTACACGGTGGACTGAGGCCACACGATTGGCCGGCTAACCGGCGGAGTTGCCGGCGCAATGAACCGCGCCGGGTTCCGACCTTTCGTTGTGGTCTATCGTTGCGGCGATGGTCAATGCTTGGCTGACGAAAGGCCCCAGCGCGAATAGCTCCAGCGCGCTGGTTCTCGAAACGGAACGGCCTATGATTGAGAGAAGACAGCCATGGCACGTGAACTTCCCTTCCCCAAAGATCCGGTGATTGAGGCGTATAAGAAGGACGTCGACCGGACGCTGCTGCGGGAGAATCTGAAGCTAACGGTAACGCAACGGTTTGAGAAGTTGATGGCGATGCAGCGGTTCGCGGAGGAGATGCGACGGGCCGGGAAGGAAGCGCGGCGGAAGGGAGGGACGCTGTGTGAATAAGGTTGAGGCAGTTATCGCACAAACGCCAGAAGAACTCGCCCAGGCGCTCGGCCTTGGTGCGGCGGAGGCACAGGAATGGCAGATTCAGCATACGCTGCTGTGCCGGCTGCGCCGGGTGGTGGAGGCCAAGGGTTTGACGCATGCGGAAGTGGCGCGCCGAGGGGGATCGTCGCGGACGCGGGTGACCGCGATCCTGAAGGGGAACCTGGAGAACGTCAGCAGCGATCTCCTTATCCGGCTACTGCGTGGGCTGACGGAATGTTGAGATTGGGGTCTGGAGATATGTTGGCCTGCCAAGCCGAGGCGTTGGTCAACACGGTGAACTGCGTCGGAGTAATGGGCAAAGGACTCGCGCTCCAGTTCCGGAAGGCGTTTCCGGAGAACTTCGTGGCCTACGAGGCGGCGTGCCGGCGCAAGGAAGTGCGGCCGGGGAGGATGTTCACGGTGGAGACGGGGCTGCTGGTAGGGCCGCGGTACATCATCAATTTCCCGACCAAGCGGCATTGGAAGGATGACAGTCGCATGGAGGATATCGAGAGCGGGCTGGAAGCGCTGATCCGGGAGGTGCAGGAACGGGGGATCCGGTTGATTGCGGTTCCGGCGCTGGGATGCGGATTGGGCGGACTGCATTGGGACGAAGTACGGCCGCGGATTGCGGCGGCGTTTCAGGCGTTGCCGGATGTGGACGTGCTGTTGTTTGCGCCGGGCGGGATGGTGGCTGGGGGTCGGGACGTGTCCCGATGATCTGGCAGTGGGGACAATTTTGCGGAAGATAGGGTTTTCGACGGGCGCTTTGGCGCGTGGGGATTTTCGGGCGGCGCTGGCGATTTTGGAGCGGCACGGCGTGGAGGCGGTGGAGCTATCGGCGTTGCGCGTGGAGGAACTGGAGCCGTTGGTGGAGGCGATTCCGACGCTGGACTTGCGGGCGTTTTCCTTCGTGTCGTTCCATGCGCCGAGCGGATTTGGGCCGGAGCGGGAGGAGTGGGTGGTCAGGAGGTTGGAGCCAGTGGCGCGTGCTGGTTTCCCGGTGGTGGTGCATCCGGATGTGATCTATCGGTCGGAGCGGTGGGAGGTGTTTGGAGATCGGTTGCTGATCGAGAACATGGACAAGCGGAAACCGGGTCGTAGAGTGGAGGAGTTGCGGGGGTTCTTTGAACGGCTGCCGGAGGCGGGGTTCTGCTTTGACATCGGGCATGCGCGGCAGGTGGATCCGAGCATGACCGAGGCGGCAATGCTGGTGCGGGCGTTTGGGGGCCGGATGCGGGAGATTCACATGAGCGAGGTGACTACCGCAAGCCGGCATGACCCGATATCGGGGAATGCGGTGTCGGCGTTTGGGCAGGTGGCGGGGATGATTCCGGCGGAGGTGCCGGTGATTCTGGAATCGTTGATCGATGCGGGGCAGAGCGATGTGGAGACGGAGATGCGGCGGGCTCGGGAGGTGTTTGGTGGGGCGTTGGTGGGTATGCCCGCGGTAGTGCCCCCAGGATAGACGGGCAACCAAATTCTGCTAATCTTGCCTCCGAACCTTGTTGAGGAGCTCTCGAAATCGGGTGTCGTCAGATGCTCCCTTCCATCGATTGGCGAACCTGCAAACGATTTGGAGATTCCCAGGCTGGTAGTGGCCGTTTGAGTCGATTCGGTCTAAGGAGCAGCACAGTTCCGGATCCTCACCGTCCAAGAACTGAAGCGTCAGGCCAGTTAGTGCGCAGACACCGCTCTGCTTCCTGAGCAATTCCGCTATATAGTTTTCCAACTCGGACTTGTCCGTGAACCGAAACTCCTTGTTCTTGGTGACAGAAATTGAGAGCGCGCCACTTTGCGCCGTGGTACTGAGCGCTGTTGCCGCCAAGAGAGCGATCGTGCAGTCCTTCGCTCGATCGTTAGGATCGGCCACTGGGTCTTGCTGAAACTCGTTGGCGGCCATTTCCGTCCAGTCCGGTCGGTCATGCCAAGGAGAAAGGTCATCGCCCTGAATAAGGGCCTCCACATAGGCAGCATTGTCGGGTGACGCCCGTCGGAAGGTACTGCTAGTTGTAAGAAACGGGCGTGCCTTCCGATGCAACGATTGCCATGCAAGTAACGCCCCGGACTTATCCCGGTTCGACCATTGCTTACAGGGCTTGTAGTAGACGAAAATGCGAGTCCCTGTCTCCGGGTCATCGAGTTCCAAGCACTCTGGCGTAGCTTCCACTGACTCGGTCCACCAGAGATAGTCTTCGTGACGATGCAGCCAAAGGTCGCCAACGGTATTCATGAGGATCCCGTTCACATTGAACCAACGGGATGCTACTGGCCGACTAACGGGCCCCCCGCCGGGGCTGCGGAACCATTTCTGCGCCTCGGCAATGTAGCCTTGATGGTCGCCCCGTTGCCAGAAGGGGTGCACCCTCACGTCATCCATAACGGCGAGCGCAGGACGATTTAGACATTCTCCCCACGCCCAATTGGCCACTCCAAAATTTGCTACGTAGACACGCATTCGCGATAGTTCCTGTCCACCGGATTCGAGCGTGCTCCAGGTGTAGAAGATCGACGCAGCCGGTGTGGATATACCCACATTCGGAGGTTCCATCGGGTGCAAGCGCCCGGGTGTTGCTGCGAGGTATAGTGTAGAACTAAATCGTTTATTGTGCAAAATACAACGTCAATGGTACGAGGAGCAGCGGCTCCGCGAGCGGGTGAGATTGTTCGTGTACGGCAACGGCGGTACGTGGTCGAAGAGGTAACCGACTCGAGTGCGGCAGGTCATAGCGTGCTGGTGCGGATGGCGTGCGTCGATGACGATGCGCAGGGGCAGGAACTCGAGGTGCTTTGGGACCTGGAGGCCGATGCGCAGGTAGTCTCGGACGAATCGTGGTCGCGGTTGGCGGAACGGGGGTTTGACGAGCCTGCGAGGTTTGCGGGGTATCTGAACACGCTGCGGTGGAACTGCGTGACTGCGACAGATGCGAACCTCTTGCAATCGCCGTTTCGGGCGGGGATTCGGGTTGATCCTTATCAGTTGGAGCCCTTACGGAAGGCGCTGCGGTTGCCGCGGGTGAACCTGTTCATTGCCGATGATGTGGGGTTGGGCAAGACGATTGAAGCCGGGCTGATTGCTCGCGAGCTTTTGATGCGGAAGAAGGCGCGGGAGATCGTGGTGAGTTGCCCGCCTTCGATGCTGCTTCAATGGCAGGAAGAACTGGAAGCGCGGTTCGGGCTTCGGTTCGAGATTCTGGACCGGGACTATCTGTCGCAGGTGAGAAGAGACCGTGGATTTCGGGTAAATCCGTGGGCGACACACTCGCGTTTTCTGATATCTCACCGGCTTTTGGTGGATGAGAACTACGCGGGAGGGTTGCGGGACTGGCTGGGCACCTTCCGGGCGGGAACATTGCTGATTCTGGATGAGGCGCATCATGCGGCTCCGGCGGGCGGGCAACGGTATGCCATCGACTCGCAGATTACTCGCGCGGTGCGGGATCTGGCGCCGCGGTTCGAGCACCGACTGTTTCTATCCGCGACACCACACAATGGACATTCGAACAGCTTCTCGGCGCTTCTGGAGATTCTGGATCCACAGCGCTTCTGCCGTGGGGTGAAAGTGGCGCGGCGGAGCCTGGATGATGTGATGGTGCGGCGGCTCAAAGAGGATCTGCGCAGGATCACGGGCGGGTTCCCGGAACGGCGCGTTGAGCAGATTGACCTGAAGGGGTTGCCGCCGGATACGCCGGAACTACGGTTGATGAAACTGCTGGACGAATACCGGCAGTTGCGGGAAGAACGGGTGGCCGGCGACCGGAGGGCGCAAGCATTGAATGGGCTGCTGCTCTGCGGCTTACAGCAGCGGCTGTTGTCGTCCGTGGAGGCGTTTGCTCAGACATTGCGGGTGCATCGACGCACGATGGAACGTCACCAGGCAAAAGCGGCTACGGATGTTGCACCGGTGCGGCCGGGACCGGCGTCGTTTGATCTCCTGCGAGGTGCGGTAGGCGCCGACGACGAGCGGGCGGAGTTGAGTGAAGAGGAACTGGGCAAGGAACTGGAGGAACAGGTTACCGCGCTGAGCGAACGCACCGGGTCACTGGCCGAAGCAGAGCGGGCGGTCCTGGACCAGATGACGGAACTGGCCGAAGCGAACCGGCACCGCCCGGATGCCCGAATCGAATTTCTGACGCAGTGGATCCGCCGAGAGATGTGTCCTGGGGGCGTGTGGAATGGGCGGCGAATCATCCTCTTCACGGAATGGGATGACACGAAGCGGTATTTGAAGGAGCAACTCGGCGCGGTGATCGCCGAGACCGAGCAAGCTGAGTCGCGGATCGCGATTTACCACGGACCAACACCCAAGGAGGAGCGAGAGGCCATCAAGAAGGCCTTCAACGCGCCTCCGGAGGAGCATCCGGTGCGCATCCTGATTGCCACGGACGCCGCAAGGGAAGGTCTGAACCTGCAGGCGCATTGCCAACACCTGTTCCACTTCGACATCCCGTGGAATCCAAGCCGGATGGAGCAGCGGAACGGGCGTATCGATCGCAAGCTGCAACCCGCCGACGTTGTGTATTGCTACTACTTCTACTATCACGACCGGCCGGAAGACCGGGTACTGCATGCGGTGGTTCAAAAGACGAAGACGATCCGCCAGGAGTTGGGGAGTCTGTCGCAGGTGGTAGACACCCGGCTGGCCGGACTGCTGGAACGGGGCATCCGGCGAGTGGACATCGCCGCACTCGAATCCAAGGTGAATGAGGCGGACCTGCCGGAAGACAAGAAGGCACTGGTAAAGGAAGAGTTGGATGCGGCGCGGGAGCGAGAGATGGCGCTGCGAGAGCAGATTGAGCGGCTGCGGACGATGAAAGACCGGTCGCAGCAGGCGGCTGGATTCGATGAGAAGCATTTCCGGGCCGCGCTCTCGTGTTCGCTGCAACTGGTGGGCAGCGGGCCGGTAGAAGCGGTCAGCAAGGCCGCGGTGGGACCACCACAATACCGAGTGCCGCGGCTGGACGACCGGGGTGCCACGTGGGTGAGCACGATGGACACGCTGCGGGCGCCGCGGCAGAGGGATCAGAAGTTCTGGGACTGGCGGCGGGAGTCCCCGATCCGGCCTGTTGTTTTTGAAGATCCGGGATATGTGACGGATGAAGTGGTGCATCTGCACCTGGAGCATCCGCTGGCGCAGCGGCTTTTGTCGCGGTTCCTGGCGCAAGGGTTTGTGCATCATGATCTGTCGCGGGCATGCCTGGCACAAACCAGGGATGCGATTCCGCGCGTAATTCTGCTGGGACGGCTGGCGCTGTACGGGCCGGGTGCGGCGCGTTTGCATGAGGAACTCGTACCGGTGACGGCGCGCTGGACGGATGCCGCGATTCGGAAGTCGGCATTGGAGCCGTACAAGCGGGAGGCCGAGGGGAAGACGCTGGAACTATTGGATGACGCCTTGCTACGCAGTGGTCAGGAGGCAGTCCCGGAGAAAGTAGCGGAGCAGTTGCGTGCGGCGGCACCCACAGACCTGCACCAGTTGCTTCCCTATCTGGAGGCGCGGGCGAACGAGTACTCCGATGATGCCATTGCGAAGTTGAAGGTGCGGGCGGAGGCCGAGTCCAAGGCGATGCGAGAGATTCTGGAAACCCAGAAGAAGCACATCGAGGCGACTGTCGCGCATCATGACCGTGGCGGCGCGCAGTTGCTGCTGATTGAGGACATGGAAGAGAAACGGCAACTGGAGGACAACCGGCGGTATTGGGGCAAGCGGCTAACGAGCCTGGAGCGGGAGTTGGAGAGCGAGCCGGCGCGCATCCGGTCGGTGTATGAGGTGAAGGCGAGGCGGGTAGAGCCGGTGGGTTTGGTCTACCTGTGGCCGGCGAACTGAACAACAACATGGCATACGATCCGATTGCAAGAGATCACCTGGAGTGGCTGGGTTATGTGCAGCCGGTGGGTCTGGTGGTGTCGCTACCGGCGTTGTTGGACGCGGGGGCAGCGATCAACCGGAACTATGTGCCGCTGCACCGGTCGTTTTTGGAGGTGCTGCCGCAGGACCGCGATGGGGAACCGGTACCGGAGTTGCCCCATTTCCCGGCCTTTGCCGAGCAGGTGTTGGGCTGGGATCTGAGTCTGCTGGAGGGAGCATCCACAGCAAACCCGGTTGACGAAGCGCTGTGCGCGCCACTGCCGGATTACGGAGAGACGCTGCGACCGAAGTATGCGCTCCGCGATGTGGATGAATCCCGTTCGTGCCTGTTGCTGGCGCAGGAGGTCAGCGGGGATTTCGATACCGAATCGGGCGATGTGGGCCGGAAGTGGCAAGCGACACCACAGGCGCGGTTGGAACGGCTGTTACGCGAGACGGGCGTCCCGATTGGCTTGCTGGTGAGCCGGGAAGCGATCCGGTTAGTGTACGCACCGCGCGGGGAAACCAGTGGTCACATCACGTTCCGCATGGAAGACATGGTGCGGGTGGCGGGGCGCCCGATTCTGGCGGCGTTGTGGATGCTGCTGGGGTCGGAACGGCTGTACAGCCTGGGAGAATCGCAGCGGCTGCCGAAGCTACTGGAGAACAGCCGCCGGTTCCAGAACGTGGTTTCGACGCAATTGGCGGGTCAGGTTCTGGAAGCGCTGTACGAGTTGCTGCGCGGGTTCCAGGCGGCCGATGATGCACGGAATGGGGAGTTGCTGCGGGCCACGCTGACGCAGGATCCGAACCGGGTGTATTCCGGGCTGTTGACGGTACTGATGCGGCTGGTGTTCCTGCTGTATGCCGAGGACCGGGAACTGCTGGGCGCCGATCCGGTGTACACGAAGCACTATTCCGTAGGTGGTCTGTATGAACGCCTGCGCGAGGACAATGCACGCTATCCGGATACGATGGACTCGCGGTTTGGGGCGTGGGCGCATCTGCTGGCGCTGTTCCGGCTGGTGTGGAAGGGAGCGCAGCATCAATCCGACCGGAGCGCGCTGCGGATTCCGGCGCGCAAAGGTTACCTGTTCGATCCAGACCGCTATCCGTTCCTGAGCGGGGCGGGCGGGGAGATTCCGCAGGTGCCGGATGGGGTACTGTTCCGCGTGCTGTCGAAGCTGCTGGTGTTAAACGGCGAACGGCTGAGTTACCGGGCGCTGGATGTGGAGCAGATCGGCAGTGTCTATGAAGCCATCATGGGCTTTGAACTGCAGGTGGCGGCTGGGCCGTCGATTGCGATTAAGGCAAAGAAGCGGCACGGTGCGCCGGTGAGCATCAACCTGCAATCGCTGCTGGCGACGGCGGCGGACAAGCGTGGCGAATGGCTGTTGAAGCAGGCGGATCAGAAGCTGACCGGGCAGGCAGCCGATGCGTTGAAGCGGGCAGCGACCGTCGATGATCTGCTAGCAGCGCTGGACAGGCGGATCGCGCGGCACATCACGCCGCACCCGGTGCCGAAGGGCGCGATGATCTTCCAGCCTTCACCGGAACGGCGGCGGAGCGGGTCGCACTATACGCCACGGTCGCTGACCGGGCCGATTGTGCAGGCGGCGCTGGCTCCGGTGTTGGGACGGTTGGGCAGGAAGCCGAAGCCGGAACAGATTCTGGGATTGAAGGTATGCGATCCGGCGATGGGGTCGGGAGCGTTTCTGGTAGAAACATGCCGGCAGTTGGGGGATGCGCTGGTCGAGTCGTGGCAGGTACATAATGCGACGCCAACCCTGCCGCCCGATGAGGACATCGTGCTGCATGCGCGGCGGCAGGTGGCGCAACGCTGCCTGTATGGCGTGGATCGCAACCCGATGGCGGCGGATCTGGCGAAGTTGTCGCTGTGGTTGGCGACGCTGGCCAAGGACCATCCTTTTACCTTCCTGGATCATTCGCTGCGGCACGGAGATGCGTTGGTTGGGCTGACGGCACAAGGGGTGGGCGCGGTGCATTGGGAAGATGGCATGCCGCTGCTGTTCCGGGAAGACATCGTAAAACGGATTGAGAACGCGACCTACGTGCGGCAGCAAATCCTAGCGGCCCCTGACGATGTTCCCTATGAGTTGCGAGAGAACCGTCTGGCGGGGGCGGATTCCGAGATCGAATTGGCGCGGATGGCCGGAGATCTGGCGGTGCTCGCGTTCTTTGAAGGGGATAGTGCGAAGAAGCGGAAGCTGAAGCGAGAGGAACTGGTGGGGAAGTTCGGCCGGCGGGACCCGTTGACGGATGTGGAACTGGACCAGGAGCGCAAACAGGCGAGGCAGGCGAAGAAGGCAATTGCGCCGTTCCATTGGGAAATCGAGTTTCCAGAAGTGTTTGCGCTGGATAAGGATGGGCGCCGGCACGCCGGATTCGATGCCATGGTGGGGAATCCGCCATTTGCCGGGAAAAACACTCTCATTGAGGGGAATGCCGACGGGTACGTGGATTGGTTGAAGCAGGTGCATCCGGAGTCGCACGGCAATGCGGATCTGGTGGCGCACTTCTACCGGCGGGCGTTCTCGCTGCTGCGCCAGGGTGGCTGTTTCGGCCTGATCGCGACGAATACGATTGGACAGGGGGACACACGGTCGACGGGATTGCGGTGGATCTGCACGCATGGGGGCACGATCTACCGGGCGAGGAAGCGACTGCCATGGCCGGGCGAGGCGGCGGTGGTGGTGAGCGTGGTGCATGTCTGCAATGGGGAGATTGCGGGGCCGTACTGGCTGGACCGGCGGCAGGTGGACCGGATCACGGCGTATCTGTTCCATGCGGGCGGACATGAGGACCCGGCGAAGTTGAAGGCGAATGAAGGCAAGAGCTTCCAGGGCAGCATTGTCTTGGGGATGGGGTTCACGTTCGACGATACGGATACGAAGGGTGTGGCGAGTCCGATCTCGGAGATGCACCGGCTGATCGAGAAGGATCCGCGGAATGCGGAGCGGATCTTTCCGTATCTGGGTGGGGAGGAGG
>JAEUQF010000295.1 GCA_016789745.1 Bryobacterales bacterium | reverse complement strand
CGCCCGCGCATAGCCTGTAAAATTGATAGCCGGCCAAGGAGCGTGCCATCGCGGCGATACGGCACCTCCCAGTGCTGTATACGTTTGTCTCCGCAAAAAAGCTGATAATTTTTCCGTGGGCCAGTAAAGAAAATTTCCGCGTCTGGAAAACGTCTTTTAGCACCATCCAACACGACGCTTGTAATGGCGGCATCCGCTCCCAGGGTGACACGCGAAAGAATAAAGATCTGACGCGGGTCTGGACCATGGAATTCTTTTGGGGAGCGCAGGGCATGGAAGCGCTGCTGGAGCGATTCTCGATCCAGCTCCGGCATCGCGATCGCGATTACTTCACTGAAAAGTGAGGCATAAACGTCCGCCAGACATGGCTCAAATTGATCGCATAACGGTTCGACAACCGTTTGAAATAGCGAGTGACTGGAGCGCCGCGCCTCCTCGGGATCTTCGCTGAGCGCGCGACGGACCAGCGCCCGCAGCAGTTCCGACGAATAGTCGTTGCCGCGCAGGCACTGGTTTAAGAGCTCGAGGGCAAGCTCATCCGGCGAGATATTTTCCAATGAGGAGCTCCAGCTTTTCCCGCGTGGCGGGCGGAATCGCTTTTCGATCGGTGATGAGCGCGTGCGACAGCGCCGAGTGGCACTTGCAGCTTTCGCCGGCATCCAGGAGCTTCACGGTTTCCAGCACCACCTTACAGGCGTTCTCGGCATTCTTTGTGAGGTTGTGGATGATCTCATTGACGGTGACGGCGTCGTGATCCGGGTGCCAGCAGTCATAGTCGGTGACCATGGCGACGGTGACGTAGCAGATCTCGGCTTCGCGGGCGAGTTTCGCTTCGGTGAGGTTGGTCATACCGATGACGTCCATGCCCCAGCTGCGGTACAAGTTCGATTCGGCCTTGGTGGAGAAGGCGGGGCCTTCCATGCAGAGGTAGGTGCCGCCGAGCTTGGCCGCGACGCCGGCCTCGGCGCAGCCTTTCATGACGTGACCGGCCAGGCGGCCGCAGATGGGGTCGGCAAAGCTGATGTGGGCGACGCAGCCGTCTCCGAAGAAGGTGGCCACGCGGCCGAGGGTGCGATCCAGGAACTGATCTGGCAACACGAACTCGAGCGGCTTATGCTCCTGCTTCAGTGAACCGACCGCGCTCAGCGAAATCAGCTGCTTGACGCCGAGTTGTTTGAAGCCATGGATATTGGCGCGATAGTTCAGCTCCGAGGGGCTGATGCAATGGCCGCGCCCGTGGCGGGCCAGAAACGCCACGCGCTTGCCGGCCAGCGTGCCCACCAGGTAGTTATCCGAGGGTTTGCCCCACGGGGTTTCCAGAACGGCCTCTTCCTGGGCTTCAAAGCCCGGCATATGGTACAGGCCACTGCCTCCGACAATTCCGATTTCGGCGTTCAACTTAGCTTGCTCTCCTTGATTGGGTTATTCGATCCAGCCGCCGGCGACAACCAGTTCGCCATCGTACAGCACCGCGGCCTGGCCTGGGGTGACGGCACGCTGCGGCTCGTCAAAAACAATGCGCACACGGGCGGGCTCGCCGTCGACGGGGAAGGCGGTAGCGGGCGCGGCTTCGTGCTTGTTGCGGATCTTCACTTGAACGCGCAGCGGCGCGTCCAGGTGTGCCACGCTGATCCAGTTCACCTGCTTGGCGGTAAGTTCGCGGCGCAGGAGGTCTTCACTGCGGCCGATGATCACCAGTTGCTCGGCGGGGCGGGTGGCGATGACATAGAGCGGCTCGCCCGCGGCGATGCCCAGCCCCTTGCGCTGGCCCACGGTGAAGTGATGGACGCCGTTATGCTCGCCGCGCTTCTTGCCTTCGGTGTCGACGATGTCGCCGCGTGTGGTTTCGGTGGGGATGCCCTTCTCTTTGCGATAGGCTTCGATGAACGCGGCATAGTCGCCGGTGGGCACGAAGCAGATTTCCTGGCTGTCGGGCTTTTTGGCGACGGGTACGTCGAGCTCTTTGGCGAGTTCGCGCACCTGCGGCTTGGTCATGTGACCGAGCGGGAACTGCGTGTGGGCCATCTGCTGCTGGGTGAGGCCCCAAAGGAAGTAGGTCTGGTCCTTGGCGCTGTCGGCGGCGCGCAGCAGTTGGTAGCGGCCGCTGGGCGTGTCGTAGCGGATACGGGCGTAGTGGCCGGTGGCGACGGTGTCGGCGCCCAGGCCTTCGGCCAGTTCCAGAAACTGGTCGAACTTGATGAAGTTGTTGCAGAGCGTGCAGGGGATAGGCGTGCGGCCGGCCAGGTATTCGTCGATGAACGGCTCCACTACCTGCTCTTCGAAGCGCTTTTCGAAGTTAACGACGTAGTAGGGGATACCGAGTTGTTCGGCGACGTAGCGCGCATCGTAGACGTCGTCAATGGAGCAGCAGCGGCCGGTGGCGCCTTCCTTGTTCACTTCCGGCAGGCGGCGCTGGTTCCATAGCTGCATGGTCATGCCGACCAGGGGCTTGCCCTCACGGCGCAGCAGGGCCGCGACGGTGGAGCTGTCCACCCCTCCCGACATGGCGACGGCGATGGGTTTCTCAGGCATGGCTGTAGGTGGCTGACACGCGGCGGAGCTGGGTTATGGAGGCGGCCACCGCTTCGATGAGGGCGTCGACCTGTTCGGTGGTATTCGACTGGCCCAGGGAAAAGCGTAACGAAGACCGGGCATCTTCCCGGGAAAGGCCCATAGCCAGCAGGACGTGCGATGGTTCGACGGCGCCGCTGGAACAGGCTGACCCGCTCGACACGGCAAAGCCGCGCAGGTCGAGGGCAATGACCATTGCTTCTCCTTCCACACCGGCAAAGCCGATGTTGGTGGTGTTGGGCAGGCGGTGGGCGCCCGCGCCGTTCACCCAGGCATCGGGGATGCTGCTGAGGATGCCGGTTTCCAGGCGGTCGCGCAATTCGGCCAGGCGGAGGTTGTCGTGGTGGTTGGCGAGGGCCAGGCGGGCTGCGGCGCCGAATGCAGCCACGGCGGGAACATTTTCGGTTCCGGCGCGGCGGTCGCGCTCCTGATGACCGCCCAGCAGTTGAGCGTGGAGTGGGGCGCCGGGTCTGACGTAGAGCGCGCCGACCCCTTTCGGCGCGTACAGCTTATGGGCGCTGAGCGAGTAGTAATCGCAGCCGAGCGCCTGCACGTCAATGGGTAGCTTGCCGGCGGCCTGGACGCCATCGATATGAAAGCGGATGCCGCGTTCGCGGGCGAGCGCGCCGATCTCGGCCACAGGCTGCACGACGCCCGTTTCGTTGTTGGCATGCATCACGGAGATCAGGCTGGTTTCCGGCCGCAGGGCGTCGCGAACGGCTTCGATGGGCACACCGCCGTTGCGGGCCGGGGCGACATAGGTGACGGCCACTCCGGCCTGTTCCAGCCGTGCGCAGGGGCCCAGCACCGCCGGGTGTTCGACGGCCGTGGTCACGACGTGGGTGCCGGGCGAGCAGGCCGACAACGCCAGGTTGTTGGCTTCGGTGCCGCCGCTCAACAGCACGATCTCCTTCGGGCCGGCCCCGACCAGGGCCGCAATCTCCCGGCGCGCTCTCTCCAGCGTCCTTTTGGCGGCCTGCCCTTCCTGGTGGATACTGGAAGCGTTGCCATACACATCGCGCAGCGCGGCCGTGAAGGCAGCCGCAACCTCTCCGGCAAGCGGAGTGGTGGCGTTGTGATCGAAATAAGCCCGCGACTGCATGTTGGAAGTTGAGCCCCGGAGACTATTTTAGCAACGGCATGCCCCCCATCCTGACTCTGACCACCGATTTTGGCCTGCAGGACCACTTTGTGGCTGCGATGAAGGGCGTGGTCCTGACGATCGCCCCCACGGCGCAGATCATCGACATCACCCACCAGATCACGCCATTCGACATCAATGAGGCCGCCTTCACGCTGGCCGAAGCCTGGCGTTACTTTCCCAAGAAGACAGTTCATGTGGTGGTGGTGGACCCTGGCGTGGGCAGCACACGTCGGCCGATTCTGGCCCAGGCAGGCGGGCAAAGCTTCATCGCTCCGGATAACGGCGTGCTCAGCCTGATCTATGAGCAGGAGCCGAAAACCAAGGTTCGGCACATCACGGCGGGCAAGTACATGCGGGACGAAGTCAGCCAGACGTTCCACGGCCGGGATATCTTCGCGCCGGCGGCTGCGCACCTGGCCAAGGGCACCGCAGTGGCTTCGTTTGGCAAATTGATCGAGGACCCGGTGAAACTGCCGGGCATCCGGCCGCATCGCAGCGGACGCCGCGCCTGGAGCGGGACTATCCTCAAGATCGACCGCTTCGGCAACCTAATTACGAACTTCTCCCGCACGGAGTTCCCAACGCTGACAAGCATGAAGTTTTCTCTCACCGCCGGGTTGGAACAGATCATCTGGTTACGCAGCAGCTATGCGGAAGCCCCGTTTGGCGAGCCATTCGCGATATGGGGCTCGTCGGGATATCTGGAGGTGAGCTTGAATCAGGGGAATGCTGCGAAGCAATTGGGGGTTGGGGTGGGCGCGCCGGCGGAGTTGGAGTTGATCGGTTAGCATGCCCGAATTGCCGGAGGTAGAGGCGGTCTGCCGGAACCTGCGGGCGGCGGGCGTGGAGGGCCTGTCGATTGTGCGATTCCGGATCGAACGGCCGGGCATTGCACGGCCGCAGGAGGTCGGGGATGTGGAGGCCGCGGTGAGCGGTTGCAGGCTGCTGCGGGTGGAGCGGCGGGGGAAGAACATCCTGCTGCATTTGAGTAACGGGCAATCGCTGCATGTGCACCTGCGGATGACCGGGAACCTGTATCCGGTGCCGGATCCGCGTTTCCGGCCGATGGCGACACGGGCGTGGTGGGAGTTCGACGGTGGGCGGGGCATGCTGTTTGAAGACTCGCGGGCGTTGGGGCGGATTCATCTATATCCGACAGCGGAGTTGACGGCACGGATGGACGAGCAGATCGGCGTTGAGCCGCTCGATGGCGCCTTTACGACGCAGTTCTTTGTCCAGCAGGCGAAGCGCAGCGGACGCCCGGCGAAGCTGTTCCTTATGGATCAGCATCCGGTAGCGGGGCTTGGCAATATCTATGCAGCTGAGGCGCTGTTTCGGGCCCGGATCCACCCGGAGGTGCCAATGAAGCGGGTTTCGAAGCCGCGCCTGCTGGCGCTGCACGGAGCCATCGTCCAGGTGATGCGGGAGGCGGTGGACTCGGCAGCGCTTGCTTACGCCGAGCCGGGACGCTTTGTTGAGGGCGAATCCTTTCCCTGCGCCGTATACGATCGCGAGCAGGAACCTTGTACCATTTGTGAGCGGCCCATCCGTCGAATCACGCAGGGCGGCCGGTCGACGTATTACTGTCCCGCCTGCCAACGCCGATGACCATTGCTGCCGCCTTCGCAGAACTGATTCGAAACCCGGGCGAAATGCTGCTTCGCCGTTGGAACTGGAAGGTCGCCTTCTTTAGTGCCGTGCCGCGCGCGGTTATCTTTCTGCTGGCGAACCTGTCGGCGGGATGGGACGCGGCCCGTTCTGCAATGCTGGCCGACTTTGTCTACCGCCTGTTGACCGCCGGATTCTACGGCGCCATTTCGCAGCAGATGGGCCGTATCACGCCACCACGCAAAGGCACGCTGGCGGCGGTGCTGATCGTGCCGGCGTTTGCTCACCTGATCGAGTTCTGCCTGCATTCGCTGCGCGGTACGCCGAACCTGCGCAACAGCATTCTGGCCTCGGTGGCGTTCTCGATTCTGTCGGTGCTGTTCAACCTGCACATCATGCGTGCGGGGGCGATGACGATCGGGAAGGACAGCCGCAGTTTTGGGGAAGACATGCGGATGATGCCCGGCCTGGTATTGAGTTTTGCGCTGGCAATTCCTATGAAACTGATCGAGTTAGTGAGTGGTACAAGTGTGAGCACGCGCGAGCGCTGCTGAACTTTCACCCACCCTGCGCGACTGTGGGAAAACCCCCAAAATAAACCCCGTCCATTTGGGTGTAGCTGCGCAAGACACCCGTATTGCACCCCTAAGTTGTTGAAAAACAGTTCCTTTCGTTTTGGCATCCAGGCTGCACCCTGTTATGCCCGTAATCATGGGCGTGGAACTTACCTGGGTTGCGCTAGCTGCCAGCATATCGATGGGTCTGGCCGGAGTGTGCCTGTTTATCTACGCCGTCAAGAAGGATCTCTTTCGCAACATCGAAGAGACCAAGTACCAGGTGTTCTGGTCTGACCTGGACGAACTGGTTCGATCCTCCATGGAGAATAAGGATGAGTCATCCCACCCCGACCGCACCCGCTGAGACCGGCGAACGCCGTCACTTCCTAGCCTGGGTCAGCAGCTTCGCACTGGCCGGTAGTGCCATCATCAGCGCGCTTGCCAACTTTGTCTTCCTGAAGCCGCGGGCCACTTACGGGGCGCCCAGCCGCTTCTCCATCGGACGGCCTGACGCGTTCCCCTCCGGCGCGCGCATCGCCATCGAGCAGCGCCGCATCTGCGTGGCGCGCGAGGGCAACCAGGTCGCGGTCATTTCCACCACCTGTACGCACCTGGGCTGTATTATCGGCGTCGCCGACACCGGCTTTGCCTGTCCCTGCCATGGGTCGCGGTATGACCAGGACGGCAATGTGACGGCCGGGCCGGCGCCGTCGCCGCTGCCCTGGTACCAGGTGAAACTCGCCCCGAACGGCGATCTTGAAGTCGATACGAACATTCAGATCAAGCCCGGAACCTACCTGAATATATGAGCGCCAATACGAAGGTCACACCGCGCGAGAACGTCTGGCGGGACTTGCCTCGCAATCTCTGGTCGTCGATCTTCCGCCACCCCTTGCCGAGCTCCGAACTGGGCCAGGCGCAGACCTCCTTCACCAATTTCTTTCTTCATATTCATCCGGTGAAGGTCAATCGGCATACGCTGAAAGCCACCTATACGTTCGGACTCGGCCTCATTTCCTTATTCCTCTTCATAGCCTTGACGGTCAGCGGTGTGCTGCTCATGTTTTACTACGTGCCCAGCACCACGCAGGCTTATGACCGGATGTTGGATCTGCGCGGGTCGGTTGCCTTCGGCACGTTCCTGCGCAACATGCATCGCTGGGGCGCGCATGCGATGGTGGCGGCGGTGTTCCTTCATATGTGCCGCGTGTTTCTGACGGGTTCCTATAAGAAGCCGCGGGAGTTTAACTGGGTGCTGGGCGTCGTGCTGTTTCTATTGACGATGTTCTCCAGCTTCACCGGCTACCTGCTGCCGTGGGATCAGTTGGCCTTCTGGGCCATCACGGTGGGTACGGCCATCGCGGGGTATGCGCCCTTTGTCGGCGACAAGATCAAGTTTCTGATGTTGGGCGACACACAGGTGGGCCAGGAAGCGTTGCTGCGCTTCTATGTGCTGCACGTGGTGGTGTTGCCCATGGTGATGACGCTGATGATCGCTCTGCACTTCTGGCGCATCCGCAAGGATGGCGGGTTGTCACGCCCGCCGGAAGCCGACATCGCCCCGGGAACGGAAGCGATGAGCGTGCAGGTGATTGCGTCGCCGGCGCCGAAACAGTCGTTCGGCCTGATGGGCATTGTGCGCGGCCCGTTCACCAAGGTGGGCAACGTTCCGGAGAACACCGTATCGGCCTGGCCGCATCTGCTGATGGCCGAGTTGCTGGTGTTTGTGTTGACGATCGCGGTGCTTCTTGTGGTGTCGCTGCTGTTCCACGCGCCGCTCGAAGAACCAGTGAACGTGATGCATCCGCCGAATCCCGCCAAGGCGCCCTGGTACTTCCTGGGTCTGCAGGAGCTGGTGAGTTACTCGGCGTTCTGGGGTGGTGTCGGCATCCCTGGTATCGAAGTGCTGCTGCTGATTCTTGCGCCTTATCTGGAGCGCAAGCCGGGCGGCACCGGCCGTTGGTTCGCGAAAGAGCGGCTGCTTCCGAATACGCTCTTTGTCACCTTTGCCGTGGTGAACATCATCCTCATCATCATTGGCACGCTGTTCCGCGGACCCAACTGGGAATTCGTTTTGCCCTGGTAAGGAGACACCCATGAAACTGCCACTTGCCATAGCCAGCCTCGTGGTTTTCGCGGTTCACGGTGTGGTCTTCTACGACCAGTTCTTCCATAAGTGGGAGCGCTACCAGACCGCCTATTTCGACCAGGTGCGCACGCAGACCAAGAGCGACGCCGAACGCAATGAGATGAACGGGCGCAGCCCGCGCATTGAACAGATCATTGTGACCAGCTTCGGCGACTCGCGCGTGGACCGTTGCACCACCTGCCATATCGCGTCGGACGACCCGCGCTTTGCCGGCCATGCCCAGCCTTTGAAGACGCATCCCTACCTGAAGGAGTTGGGCGACGTGCAGCGCAACGGCGTGTGGGAACGCCGCCACAAGTTCAACGATTTCGGCTGCACGGTTTGTCACGAGGGCCAGGGCCGCGGCCTGAGTGAACACTACGCGCACGGCGAAGACCATTACTGGCCGGAGCCGCTGCTCGGCTATGTCACCCAGGAGCCGTGGCGCAAGGATCTGCTGCCCGGTTTGAAGGGCAAGGAATACATGCAGGCCGCCTGTGCCCAGTGCCATAGCGAAGAGAATTTCGCGCAGACGCCGGTGCTGAACCGCGGCAGGCAATTGTTCTTCGAGTCTAACTGCTACGGCTGCCACCGTATTGAAGGCATGTCGGACGGCGTGCTGGGACCCGAACTCAGCGAAGCCGGCAAGAAGTTCAAGATCGATTACCTGACCGAATCCATCGTCGACCCGCGGGCCGGCATGGCCAGTTCCTTCATGCCGAAGTTCAACCTGAGCCCGGCCGATGTGAAGGCGCTGGTGATTTTCCTGAAGAGCCGGCGCGGCGTCAACCTGACCGAGACGTCGCTGTCGGTCTTCCGGTCGCGGCTGCATGATGCCGCGTCCGTCTCCGATACGAAGCCGGTTGCGCCGGGGGCCGCCGATGTCGTGGCGCGCGGCAAGCAACTGGTGGAAGACCGCGCCTGCGCGGCCTGTCACAAGATCGGCGATAAGGACGGCGGCATCGCTCCGGACCTCAGCTTCGAAGCGCTGATGAAGGACAACGAGTGGCTGGTGGATCACTTCAAGAATCCGCGCGGCCGCATGCCGGATTCCATTATGCCGGCGTTCAAGTTCGCCGTGGCGGACTTCGAAGCGATGACGGCCTATCTGGCGACGTTGAAGACGCCGCCGGCACTGGGCGCGCCGGCCGACACCTACAAGGCGCTTTGCGCCCGCTGCCATGGCGACAAGGGCGATGGGGCCGGACCGGTGGCTCTTTACATCGATCCGTCGCCGCGCGACTTGACGAAGGTCGCCTTCATGAACAGCAAGCCGCGTGACCGCTTCGTTGCTTCCATCCAGAAGGGTGTTCACGGCACGTCGATGCCGGCCTGGGAGAAGGTGCTCAATGAGCAGCAGATCCAGGCGTTGCTCGATCACGTGGAGTCCACCTTTGTGAAAGAAAAGCGACGCGAACTGAAGGCCCGCAAGGTGCCGGAGAAGAACCCGGTGGCATCGGCCAAGGATTCCATCGCCCGCGGCGAGCAGACGTTCCTGGCCCGCTGCACGGGTTGTCATGGACGCAAGGCCGACGGCAAGGGTCCCAACTCGCTCGACATGCTTCCGCATCCGCGCAACCTGCGCAACCACCCGTTTGTGGCGTCGCTGTCCGACCAGCGCCTGCTGGAGTCCATCCTCTACGGCGTGCAGGGCACCGCGATGCCGCCTTGGGTGGATTACGGCCTCAGCCAGCGCGAAGCCGGCGACCTTGTGAATTACATCCGCAGTCTCACCCAGGCTTCGGCCAGACCGCAATTGAGAGCAGGGAGATAACGTCCATGGCAGCTGAGAAGCAAGCATCAGCCTATTCCTCGACGACGGCGGGCGCCGCCGTCCATACCGATACCACCGCGAAGTGGTTTCTGTTAAGCGCGGTCGGCTACTTCTTTATCGTCGGCATTGTCGCCATCATGATCGCGGCGAAGTTTGTGTGGCCGGAGATGCTGGGCAACATCGCGGCGCTCAGCTACGGCCGGCTGCGTCCGCTGCATGTCAACGGCATGCTGTTCGGCTGGCTGCTGGCGGCGGACATGGGCCTGGTCTACTACCTGGTGCCGCGCCTGTGCGGGGTGAAGTTGTGGAGCGAGAAGCTGGGCGTGGCAACCGCGGCGCTGTGGAACGTCATCGTTCTGGGCGCGGTGGTCAGCCTGTTGGCCGGTTGGAACCAGGGCTTCGAATACGGTGAACTGCCGCTGCCGTTGGACGTGCTGGTGGTGGTGGCGTGGATCATGTTCGGCTTTAACGTGTTCGCCACGGTGGCCACGCGCAAGTACCAGCAGATGTATGTCTCGCTTTGGTACACCATGGGCTGCATTCTGTGGACGGCCTTCGTTTATCTGACCGGGAACTTCGGCACCCTGCTCACCACCGGCGTCAACCAGGCCAACCTGAACTGGATGTATGTGCACAACGCCGTGGGCCTCATCTTTACCCCGGTGGGTTTGGCGCTGGCTTACTACTTCATTCCGAAGTCGGGCAACATTCCGCTCTATAGCCACAAGTTGTCGATGATCGGCTTCTGGTCGCTGGCGTTTTTCTATGTGTGGACCGGCGCGCACCACATGCTGCACGGGCCCATCAGCCAGTGGCTGCAGACCATCTCGATTGCCTTCTCGGTGATGCTGCTGGTGCCGGTTTGGACGGTGGTGGGTAACTTCTTCGCCACGATGAAAGGCAATTGGCCGCTGCTGCGGGAGAACGTATCGCTGAAGTTCCTGATGAGCGGCGTGGTGTTCTACCTGCTCACCTGCTTCCAGGGACCGATGCACTCGCTGCGTACGGTGAACGCGATTGTGTCGAAGACGGACTGGATTCCGGGCCACGCACACATGGCGGTGCTCGGGGCTTTCAGCTTCTTCGCTATCGCCGGAACCTACTATGTGGTGCCCCGCATGTGGAACGTGAAGCTGCACTCCGATGCGCTGGCCAACTGGAGTTACTGGTTCTTCATGATCGGCGGGATCGGGTTCTTCGTCACGCTGTGGCTGGGCGGCTTCTGGCAGGGGTGGCAGTGGAATAACCCCAGCATTCCGTTCATCGACACGGTGATCGCGCTGAAGCCCATCTGGATGGTCCGGTTCTTCTCCGGCATCTTCATGTTCGCCGGCATTGTCCTGTTCCTCTACAACATCATGGCCACGGTGGTGGATAGCCAGGGCGCCAAGCCCGAGACCCAGGTGGCATCTGTCTAAGGCAAGGGAGGCATACTCATGATTCCGAATTCTGATAAAAGCACTCCGATCTTCGCCGCGGCTTCTGTTGTGTTTTTCATGATCGGCGGCCTGCTGACGACGGTGGTTCCTCCGATGGTGGACACCACCTGGGGCAGGCCGTTTGAAAACAGCGATCCGGCCAAGGGCCCGACGGGCAAACTGCAGCCGTTGAACGAACAGCAGTTACAGGGACGGGCCATCTACGTGCGCGAGGGCTGCTGGTACTGCCATACGCAGCAGACGCGCACGCTGCTGGCCGATACGAAGCGCTCCGGCTGGCGCGGCGTCGATTCGCCCATCTCCACGCCGGATGAGTTCGTCTACGACAATCCCCACATGTTCGGCACCAAGCGCACGGGCCCGGATCTGTCGCGCGTTGGTGGCAAGTACGACATGCAGTGGCATCGCACGCACTTCAAGAATCCGCGCGACCTGGTGCAGGGTTCCATCATGCCGCCGTATCCCTGGATCGCCAATAACGAGCAGGAGTTCCAGGCGATTGTCGCGTATCTGCAGACGCTCGGCCGCGCCAAGAACTGGCGTCCCGATAACGACTTTGAGAGGTAATGCAATGGACTACACCTGGCCCAGCGTATACGTAGCCTATCTGCTTTTCTTTTTCTTCCTGGGGGGAGCGATCTACTTCTTTTTCCGCTCCCTCAGCCAGGGGTACTTCGGCCCCGATAGCGAAGACCCCAAGTACCGCATGTTGAACGACGAGGAGGCTCTCCATGGCAAGTAAGCCCGATACTCACGAGAATCAGGACCTGGAAAACTACGCCGGCGGCTGGATCAGCGAGCGCAAGCATACCAACGTACCGCCGTTCCTGAGAGCGACCTACATCGTGGTGGGGATCTGCGCCGTCAGTTACCTGATCGTGCAAATGTACGGTGATGTCAGCCACCCGGACCGCGGTTCGCTGGTCGAGCAGTTCAACCGCGCCACCATGACGTCTCCCGGCCTGATGTATGCCATCGCCGCTATGGCCGCTGCATTCTTTCTGGCGGTGATCCTGTTCGCTTTCCGTGCCGAGGAATAGCCCCGCCCTGAGAGGAACTCATGTCCGAAGCCCTTTATCAGATTCAGCCGCCGGATGCCATCGACTACTGGCTCCGCATGATCAAGTGCCAGGACGCGTGTCCGGTGCACACCGATGCCTGCGGCTATGTCAATGCCATCGCCGAAGGGCGCTATGAAGACGCCTACCGCAAGATCCGCGCCACCAATCCGTTTGCGTCGATCTGCGGGCGCGTCTGCGGAGCGCCCTGCGAACTGAACTGCCGCCGCGGATCGCTGGACTCGCCGGTCACCATCCGCGGTCTGAAGCGCTTCGTGAATGAGTTGCACGGTCCGGAGACGGGCGACTATGCCTTCTACCGGGAGGCCTGCAACAAGAAGATGCTGCCGCCGGGATCAGGCAATGGCCAGCGCATTGCGGTGGTTGGGGCCGGGGTGTCGGGCCTGACCGTGGCGCATGATCTGGCGCAGATCGGCTACAAGGTTACGGTGTTTGAGTCGTATTCCGAGCCGGGCGGCATGTTGATGGTGGGCGTGCCGGTGTTCCGCCTGCCGCGCGATCTGGTGCGGCATGAGATCCGGGCGGTTCTGTCGCTGGGCGTCGAGTTGAAGTGCAATATGCGCCTGGGCCGCGATTTTACGATCGCGAGCCTGCGCGCGGAAGGTTACAAGGCTATCTTCCTAGGTATCGGGTTGCCGAAGGGGCGAAAGTTGGCCATACCGGGCGCCGAAGCCGAAGGCGTCTACGACGGCTTGGACTTCCTGCGCAGCTTCAATGAGGGCAAACCGTTACCGCTTGGGCGGCGTATCGTCGTGATCGGCGGAGGCAACGTGGCGTATGACGTAGCCCGTTCCGCTGTCCGCCCCTTCGATGCTCTGGAAACCCGGGAGGAGACCGAGGCCGAGATGGGCCGCGGCGAACAGACCGCCTACGACATCGCACGCTCCGCTTTGCGTATGAGCGGCGATAAGCACGTAGCGGTGGTCTGCTTAGAGCAACGCCAACAGATGCCCGCCGATCTTCGCGAGATCGAGGAAGGCGAAGAAGAGGGCATCACGCTCTATAACAGCCGCGGCCCCAGGGAGATCCTGCTGGAGAAGGGCAAGGCCGCGAAACTGCGTACGGTGAAATGCAGTTCGGTGTTTGATGACTCCGGCAAGTTCAACCCTACTTTCGATGAAGGCGACGTTGTGGACATCGAGGCGGATACCATCCTGTTCGCCATCGGGCAGACGTCGGACCTGTCGTTTCTGTCGCCGGAAGATGGGGTGGAGAGTACGCGCGGGCTGATCAAGGTCAACCCGGAAACCTACCAGACTACGGCTCCGGATGTGTTCGCCTGCGGCGACATCGCGCATGGGCCGAAGCTGTTCATTCACGCCATTGCATCGGCGCAGATCGCCGCGCGTTCGATGCACGATTTTCTTACAGGTACACGCACCGATGTGCAGGTGCGCAAGCAGTGGGTGCCGGCGGGATATACGATGGTCGATAACTGGACCAGGATACCCCGAAGAGAGCCGCCGGCACTCGCTGTGGAACGCCGCGCCAGTTCCATTGAGAACACCGAGATCAACTATACGGAAGACGAGGCGTGGTTCCAGGCCTCGCGCTGCCTGCGCTGCAACGTCAACACGGTCTTCGATACTTCCATCTGCATAGCCTGCAATGGCTGTGTCGACGTCTGCCCGCAGAAGTTGATCCGGCTGGTTGGTCTGGGCGCGCTGGTGCAGGACCGCGATGGGCGGGAGTTGGTGATGTCGAAGTTCGGCGTCGATAGCGCCACCATCGATCAGTTCAGCGTCGATCAACTGAACGACATGGGTGCGTTGATGATGAAGGATGAAGCCACCTGCATTCGCTGCGCGATGTGCGCCTCGCGCTGTCCGACGCACGCGATTACCATGCAGCGCTTCGATTTCACGCGTGAGTGCGTCAGCATTCCGGCTCCGAATCCGCGGTTGTTGCAAGCGGCCGCAGTTCCCGTATGACAACCCTTGATTTCGGCCTCAATATCGGGTTAGGCTTAGCTGGCAGCCTGCACTGCGTGCAAATGTGCGGTCCGGTTATCCTGGCATGGTCCCTTCCTTCATCGGACCGCACGGCTGCCAGTCACGTCGCCTATCACGCCGGCCGAATCGCTACTTATTCCTTGCTTGGCGCCCTTGCGGGCACCTTTGGGCGGGCTATCGCTTCTATCGCGAAATGGGAGGCGGCTGCTTCGCTGGTGGCTGGTGGGCTTATGCTCATCGCCGGGCTGTTGATGCTGGGCGCGCTACGCCGCCCGCAGTTGGTGCAGATTTCCGGGGCTTCCTGGCTCACCCGGACCGCAGGGCGTTGGATCCGCTCGGCGCCGCGCATCCAGTTGGGTGCGTTGATGGGCCTGCTGCCCTGCGGCCTGGTGTACGCGGCTTTGATCAAGTCGATGGCGCCCGGCAACGCGCTGGATGGGGCGCTGACGATGCTTGGATTCGGACTCGGCACCATGGCGCCGTTGCTGGTGCTGGGGTTGGGGTCTGCCTGCTTTGGCCGTTCGCTGGGCCGCTGGAGTGTGCCGATCTCCGCTGCCTCCGTAACCCTTCTCGGTCTGTTCCTGGTGGCACGCGGTTTGGCTCCTGTCACCTTTGGAGCCTGCCCGCATCATCACTGAGGAGGGCTTCATGCATACCGCCGCCGTCATACCTCCTCCGCGTACCTACCATAGCAAGCGCATGCGGATTCATCTGTTCTGCCTGCTGGTCTTCATCGCGCTGCCGTTTTTCGACATCATCCGCTTCGATATTCCGAAGCAGCGCTTCTTCTTCGCCGGCCAGGAACTGTGGATCAACGAGTTCGCCATCATCTTCTTCGCGATCATGTTCCTGATGTTCTCGATCGCTGCCGCGTCGATGCTGTATGGACGGGTGTATTGCAGCTATCTATGCCCGCAGATGATCTTTTCGGAAGCCTCGCTGCGGCTGGAGGATCGCATCAAGCGGTTCGTGACGAAACGCTTCATTCAGCTTTCGCCGGGGAAGCGGACGTGGCTGTCGCGCGCGCTGTTTTATGCGGCGCTATTGGTGGGGTCGACATTCCTGGCCTTCGTCTTCATTTCCTATTTCGTGGAACCGCGGGACTTGCTGCGGCGCCTGCTTTCGTTCGATATCGTTACGGCGGGCGGCTTTGCGGGCGCGGTGACCACCATTTTCACGTTCGTCGATTTCGCATTTGTGCGGACCCGGTTCTGTACCACCGTATGCCCGTATGGCTATCTGCAGGGGATGCTGTCGGACAAGCAGACGCTGCTGGTGGCCTATCGCGATGGCGTGGCCAAGGACAAGGCCTGCATCGAGTGCGGCAAGTGCGTACGCATCTGCCACATGGGTATCGACATCCGCAAGTCGCCATTCCAGATTGAGTGCATCCACTGCGGCGAATGCGTGGAGGCCTGTGACGCCGTGCTCGCGCGGTTGAAGAAGCCCGGGCTCATCCACTACACCTGGGGCGAGAAGGGCGAAGAACTGAGCGCCTCCGGCCAGGGCTGGCTGAAGCGTCTGGGGCTGCGCGATGCCAAGCGGTTCGCCGTGATGGCCGTGATGCTGTGCTACGCGGGCGGCCTGACGGTGGCGCTGTCGATGCGGCAGCAGGTGCAGGTGCGGATCAACGCGGACCGCACGGTGCTCTATAGGACCAACGCCGCCGGCGAGGTTACCAATACCTTCCGGCTGCAGATTGAGAATCGCGGCTCGGAACCGGCCGAGGTGAGGATCGATCTGGAAGGCCTGCCACAGGCGCACGTGATCCTGTCGCAGAATCCGCTGCGCATCGCGGCAGGTAGCGAGTACCAGGGGACCTTCGATGTGGCCGTGCCGCCCGATGCGCCGGCGCCCGGTGTCAACCATTTCCAACTGCGCAGCCAGGCGCTGCCGAAAGGCGAGCCGCAGGCTTACAAGATGACTTTCATCGCACCACAAAGGAAGCCATGAAATATTTTCTCTCTGGGGTTTTCGTTTTCTTCATTGGACTGTTGGTGTTTGTATGGTGGGGCTCGAATAAGGCCAATCCGGTGATCCTCAACGAAAAAGGCTTGCCCGTTCAGGCGGACAGCCATGCCCACTGAGACGGCCGTCCTGTGTGACCATTGCGGGCTGGAATGTCCGGCGGACCCCTATCGGGACAACGGCCAAACGTTCTGCTGTCAGGGCTGCCTGCATGTGGCCGCGATTCTGCGCTACGCCGGCCCGGTGCCGGAGCCGAAACCCACCGCCGTGCGCGAGCGGGAGGCGGCCCTCGCCGTACCCGCCGAAGAGCGGCTGTTCCACATCGGCGGCCTCTGGTGTACGGCCTGTTCGTGGCTCATTGAACATACGCTGCGCGAGCATCGCGGCATTGTCTCGGCCGAAGTCTTCTTCACCTCCGACCTGCTGAAGGTGCGCTACCTGCCGCAGGAATTCAATATCCACCGCATTCCGGAGTTGCTGAGCCCGTTGGGCTACACGGTGGCGGAGTTCGAGGAGGGCGGCGCGCAATCCGATGACGAGCGGAAGGATCTGCTGCTGCGCACCGGCGTGGCGGTGTTCTTCTGGCTGAACGTGATGGGCTTCAACCTGGCGGCCTATCTGGGGGCCTTCGATTCCATGCAGGCGTCGGCACGGCAGATGCTGCCGGTGTTGGCGCTGGTGTTGTCGCTGCCCGTGCTGTTCTATTCGGCACGCCCGATCTACCGCTTGGCGTGGGCCGGCGTTCGTAGCCGCACCCTGCGCATGGAAACGCTGCTGGCGTTAGGTATCACGACGGCGTTCGGATACAGCACGTTTGAAGGGCTGCGCGGCGGCAGCCACATCTACTTTGATATCGCCTGCGCGATTACGGCGCTGGTGCTGGTGGGCAAGTCGATTGAACAGGGCGCCAAGCAGCGCGCCGCGGCTACCATCACGGCGCTGCACCGCATGCTGCCGCAGAAAGCCCGGTTGGAGAATGGCCGCTTCGCGACCGTCGATCAACTCGAGCCGGGCAAGTTGTTCCTGGTGAAAGCCGGCGAACGCATTCCGGCCGACGGCATCGTCCATAAGGGGGAATCCCAGGCCGACGAATCGCTCCTGACCGGCGAGTCGGTTCCGGTGACGAAACGCCCCGGCGATGCCGTCGTCGCCGGTAGCCTGAACCTGGGCGGCGTGCTGACGGTGGCCGTAACGGCTACGGGCCGGGAGTCGACGATTGCGCAGATTGTCGGCGCGGTGGAACAGGCGCTCGCCAGCCGCTCGGACTTGGCGCGCAATGTCGATCGTGCGGCGCGATGGTTTGTGCCGGTGGTGATTGGGATTGCGATGGCGGTGGCGCTGGCCACTGGCGACCTGCTGCGCGGCATCACGATTCTGGTGATCGCCTGCCCCTGCGCGCTGGGGCTGGCGACGCCGCTGGCCTTGACCGCGGCTGTTTCGGCAGCGAGCCGGCTGGGGGTGCTGGTGCGCGACGCGCGCGTTCTGGAATCGGTGCGCACTATTGATGCTGTCATTCTGGATAAGACCGGTACGGTGACGGAAGCGAACTTCGCGCTGCTGGACTACAACCTAGATCATCTGGCGGCGCTGGCGGCTGTGGAGGCGAAGTCGGAGCATCCGTTGGGTCAGGCGGTGGTGGACGAGGCACGGCGCGTCGGCCTGGCGTTGCCGGCCTGCGACGAGGTGGTTGTTCATAAGGCGGCGGGCATAACGGGGAAAGTCAACGAGCAGGCGTGGGCCATCGGGAACCCGCGCCTCATTACGGGCATTCCCGGCGAGCTGCTGGAGTACGCGCAGACGGCCGAAGGGCGCGGGCATACGACGGCCTTCTATTCCTGCGACGGGATCGTGATGGGTGTGATGGTGTTCGGCAGCCACTTGCGGCCGGAAGCGAAACTGCTGGTGCAGGGATTGCAATCGCGCGGCGTGCGCGTGCTGCTGGTTTCCGGCGATTCGGCGCGGACCACGCGGACCGTGGCGGAGTCCCTGGGCATTGTCGAGTACTACCCGGCCACCACGCCGGAAGAGAAGGCGCTCATCGCCCGCGATCTGAAGGCCAAGGGGCATCGCGTGGCGGTGATCGGCGATGGGGTGAACGATGCTCCTGCGCTGGCGCACGCGGACCTGGGGATTGCGATGGGGTGCGGGGCGGACCTGGCGATGCGCGCGGCTTCGCTGACGCTGCTGCATACGAATCTGACACGCGTGCTGGATGCCATCGATCTGTCGAAGCGAACGCATGCCGTGGTGATGCAGAACCTGTTCTGGGCGTTTTTCTATAACAGCCTGGGGATTGGGTTCGCGGCGGCGGGGCTGTTGAATCCGATTGTGGCGGCGGCGGCGATGGTGCTGTCGAGCCTTTCGGTGATTGGGAACTCGTACCGGCTGGCGAAGGGCTAAGAAAGAGTGAACCTAGATGTCTATAATAGACGTCTAGGTAAGCATGCCCAAGTCCCAACGCGACGTCCTTCAAGGCACCCTCGATCTGCTCGTCCTTAAAGTCCTCTCCCGTGAGGACCTCCATGGCTACGCCATTGCCAACCGTATCCAGGCCATCTCTGATTCCGCTCTGCGGGTCGAGGAGGGTTCCTTGTATCCCGCCCTGCATCGCATGGAAGAGGATGGCTGGGTGAAAGCCGACTGGCAGAAAAATGACGCCGGGCGGCGGGTTCGCGTCTATTCCATTACGAAAGCCGGATTGAAGCAACTGGCGGAAGAAGAGCGTCGCTGGGCGGACCTGACCGCAGCGGTGGGCCGTGTGCTGAGGTATGCGTAGCCATGTTCTGGAACAAGAAGCGGTCGGCGGAGATTGAAGAGGAACTGGCGGCACATATCGAGGCCCTGGAGGCGCGGTTTATCGAGGAGGGCATGACCCCGGCAGAGGCGCGGCGGCAGGCTCGGATCCAGTTTGGGCCGGTGGCGCGGATCCGGGAAGAGGTGCGGGAGACGCACACGGTGCCGGCGCTGGAGACGATGCTGCGGGAGGTGCGCTGGAGCCTGCGGGCTTTGCGGCGCAGGCCTGGATTTGCAGCGGCCGCGGTGCTGGCGATCGGGCTGGGGATTGGCGCGACGGCGTCGCTGTATAGCGTGGTGGACGCCTTCTTCCTGAAGGCCTTACCGCTGCCGGCGCCGGAGCAAGTGGTTGCGGTGAACACCAGCCGCAATGGCAGGGGGCAAGGCGGCAACCCAGCTCGCTTGCAGGATGTGGGCAAGGGTGTGCCGGGCTTATCGGCCGTGGCGGGTTACTACAGCGAAGGCCTGGTGTGGGAGCGCGGCGACTCGCCCGTGCAGGTGCGCGTGCTGCGCTACTTCGGCGACTGGTTTGGCGTAATCAGCGCCAGCCCCGTGGAGGGCCGTGCATTTACGGTCGAAGAAGCCAAAGGCGCTGATACCGTGGCTATCGCGACGGCGGCGTTCCGTCGTCAGTATCTGGGCGGCGTCTCGTTGCCGCACATGGCGCGAATCAATGGGAAGTCCTATCAGATCATTGGCGTCCTGCCGGATTCTGCCGGGTATCCGGAGCTCATTGATTTGATCATGCCCGGGCCGGCGAGTCTGCAAACGGACTACCGTGTTGCGGCCTATTCCCGGGATATCGGGCGCGTAAGGCCGGGAGTGGCGCTGTCGCAGGTACAGGCGCAGTTGGAGGCGGTGATGGCGCAACTCAAGGGCAGCTATCCGGCCACCGATAGCGACCTCCGTATGAGTGTGCGGCCGCTGCTAGAGGACGAAACGCGACAGGTGCGGGGACCGGTGTACGCGGTGTTCGGCGCGGGCTTGCTGATTCTGCTGATTGCCTGTGTGAGTGTGTCGAGCCTGCTGCTGTCGCGTGCCGCCGAACGCACGCAGGAGGCGTCGATCCGGCTGAGTCTGGGTGCCAGCCGAGGGGCGTTGTTGCGGCTGTATGTCGTGGAAGCGGTCGTGCTGGCGAGCGCCGGTGGTCTGTTGGGGTTGGGTCTGGCCTGGTACGGCGTCGACTGGCTGAAAGCGGTGGTTCCGGCGGATCTGCCGATGCAATCGCGCATTGCATTGGACTGGCGCGTGGTGCGCTTCGCCGCGCTGGCGAGCCTGGTGGCAGGCCTGCTCTGTTCGCTGTCCCCGGCGTGGTTTGCGTGGCGTTCGGCGCGGTTGCAGGCGAGCACGAGGGTAACGTCGCCGCGGCGCGCGCGGCGCTGGCTGACGGCGGTGGAGGTTGCCATCACGGTACCGCTATTGGTAGCGGCCGTGCTGTTGCTGCGGAGCTTCGCGGCCAGTGCGTCGACGCCGGCGGGCGTGAATGCGGAGCACGCTTTGACCGTGACCGTTGACCTTCCGTGGGATACTCCGGCCGCGCGGCTGCGCGACACGCAAGCCAGGCTGTTGGAACATCTGACGCAGCAGCCGGGTGTACGCGTGGCGGGGGTGATTGACCGACTGCCGCTGGAGGGCGGCACGCAGGCGCGTCCGGTGGCACGCCGCGGGCGTCCGGCGGAGCCAAACGAGCCGCGTGCCTCACTGGGGGCCGCCACGCCCACGGTGTTCGAGGCGCTTGGCGTGCCGCTGCTGGCGGGCCGGCTGTTTCATCCCGACCGTCGCGAGGTGGTGGTGAACCAGCGCTTCGCCGACGTCTACTTCGACGGTGGGAATCCGATCGGCGAAGCGGTGAACATTGAGGGCAAGGGCGATCCGCCAGTGTGGTATCAAATCGTCGGCGTGGTCGGGCACCTGCGGGAGACTTACGGGGAAACGCTGGCCCGACCGCAGGTATTTGTATCGACGCGATTCACGTACTGGCCGCTGCTGCGCTTCGTGTTGCGTACCACGGAGAACCCGTCCGCGATGGCCGATGGCGTTCGGGCGTCGCTGGTGCGTCTGGATCCGGCGCTGCCGGTACGGCGCATCGCCACACTCGAAGACGCGCTCGGCCGCAGTCTGGATGAGCCCCGCACGGTGGTGTCGCTGATGAGCGGCTTCGCTTTCGCGGCTCTGGTGCTGAGCCTGATTGGGCTCTTCGGCCTGCTGGCGGCGGATGTCGCGCAGCGGCGGCGGGAGATTGGGATCAGGCTGGCGCTGGGTGCGTCGCCAGGCGAGGTATCGCGCGGCTTGTTGCGGGACGGGATGCGTGTGGCTTCCGCAGGACTGGCCGTTGGCCTGGTGGCAGCTGTCTTTGCCGCACGCGGGTTAGAGTCGCTGCTGTTCGGCGTGAAGCCGTCCGATGCGGTGTCGTTTCTGGCGGTGCTGGTGGTGATCCTCGTCGGCACGGTGGGCGCGGCGTGGGTGCCGGCGCGTCGGGCATCCCGCGTGGATCCGGCATCGGCGTTACGGTCGGAGTAGGCTTATCGAGGCGGGAGCCTGTAGGTGAGGTCGTAGTAATGCTTGCCGCCCTCGATCCGGATCTGCATGCTTCCCGCAATACCCGTCAGTTCGCCCGATCCCGGGCACGACGGCGATCGAGAGGCTTTGCGCGCCATGGCTCATGGTGCCGCTGTGCTGGAGCGCAAAGCTGCCGCTGCGCCCAGCGAGCGTTGCCGTAACGTGTTCGATGGCGACATAACCCGCCGACCCTTTGGTCTGCGTCAATGCGGCCAGCATCTCACCTTTGCTGGTGCCGGAAAGGGCGCCCAGGAAGGTCTTATCCAGCGTGTTGCGGGCGAGCGTGACGTTGGCGTCCGGATTTGTGGTGGAGGCGGGCGTGATCTTCACTTCAAGAGTGCCGGTGGCATGTTGCATGGTTAGTTTGGATTCCGCGCCCGCGGCAACCGCAACCAGCAGCAGGATGGCCAGGATGCGCATGTTCCATTGTAGGCAACAACACCATGTCATTCTTCGCGCAGAGTGGTCGCAGGGTCAATTCGCAGCGCCCGAACCACGGGCGGCAGGCACGCGAGCAACGTGCCGCTCAGCAAGGCAAGCAGCGGCATCGCCAAGACGGCAGGGTCCGTGGCTGCGGTTTCAAACAGCAGGGACTCCAGATATCGTTGGGCCAGGAGCCCTGCGCCAAGGCCGGCTATCGCGCCGAGGAGCAGCATGCGTCCCGTGCTGGCCGTAACGCTGCGCGTGATAGCGAACGCCGTGGAGCCCAGTGCCAGGCGGATACCGATCTCCTTGCGGCGCTGCGTCACAGCGTAAGTGAGCACGCCGAACAGTCCCAGGGCGGCCATCAGCAGCGCGGTTGCGGCGAAGAAGACGGACAGAAGAGCGAGGAGGCGTTCGCGGACGCTGTGTTGTTCTACGAGTTCCGTCTGCCGGTGCACGTTGGCGGCGCGGAGCTTGGGATTGGCGCGGCGGATCTCGTTGCGGACTGCGCTGGAGACTGCCATGGGATCTGGCGCGGTGGTTCGGATGTTATAGGTGCCCCAGTCGAGGCCGGCACCTTCGCTGTCGATGGGCAGGTAGACTGTGGGGCGGATGGGTTCCCGAAGGCCGGTGTAGCGCGCATCGGCGACCAGGCCGGTGACCGCCATGCGTTCGCGTTTGCCGTCACCCGGTAGTTCGACGAACTGGCCAACAGGGTTGGCGCCGTCGAAGTAGCGGCGGGCGAAGGCTTGGTTCACGATGACAGAGGCTTTATCGTCACTGATGCGGAAGTCACGGCCTTGCAGTAGCGCGATGCGCATGGTTTCGAAGAAGCCCGGCGATGCAAACAGCACGTAACACTCTTCCGATCCCAGCGCGTTGCCGTTGACCCACACTGGGCTGGTCCAGGCATTGTTGCTCATCAGCGGCCAGCCGGAGAGCCCCACCGATTCGACCCCTGGCAACTGGGCCAGTTGCCGGATGACGGGTTGCCAGCCTCTGTCCTTATTGCCGAGGCGCGATACGGCCTCCACGGCGAGTACCTGCTGCGGTTGGAATCCGAGAGGCTGTGTTGTCAGGCGTTGCGCCGTGGTGGTGAACAGACCCGTGGTGAGATGGATGACGAAGCAGAGTGCCACCTGGAAAGCCACCAGTGCATGGAGCACGCCCAGCCTGGCGGGTTGGGCGCCGGTGCGCAGGGCAGCCGCGGGTGCGGTGCGCGAGGCACGGACGGCGGGGATGCAGCCGAACAGCAGCACGACCAGCACGAGCAGCGCGAGCGCGAAGATGGCGACGCGGGCGTCCAGCGGCAAAAGGAAGCGCGCGGGCGCGCCAGATGGCTGCAGGCGGGCAACCACCATCGGCGCGGCCTGCCACGCTACCAAGGCACCAACCAGAGACGCGGCAACGGCCACCAGGAAGGCTTCGCAAAGAACAAGCTGCACCAGGCGCGCGCGGCCTGCACCGATGGAGACCCGCAACGCCATCTCACGGGCGCGGGCGACGGAGCGTGCGGTCATGAGGCTGGCGGCGTTGGCACAGGCGATGAGGAGCACGAGCGCGGCAACGGCACCCACTACCAGCATGGCGATGCGGTACTCACGCTGCATATCGGAGACGCCGCTGGCTGCGGTGTGGACGGCCAGCTTTGCATTCAGGTATTGCTCGCGGCGATGGGCATCATCGTTAGGATTATTCTTGATACGCTGTTCGCGATTGGCGCGAAAGGCGGGCTGCAGCGCATCGCGCAGTTGCTCCGGCGTCACGCCATCGCGCAGCCGGGCCCAGACGCGGAACCAGCCCCAGTGAGGGTTGTCCAGCGCCTTGGCGTTGCTGGCCGTGGGAGCGAAGATATCGGTCATGGCGCCGGGCTCGGTACCAGTGAAGCCCGGCTGCGTCACCCCGACAATCTCTACCAGTGTCGTGCCGTAGCGGAACTTGCGGCCGAGGATGGATGGGTCGCGTTGGAAGCGGCGGGTCCAGTATTCATACGACAGTATGGCAACCGGCGAGGCATTGGGCTGGTCGTCGGCTGCGGTGAGCAGGCGGCCAAGAGCTGGTTGGATTCCGAAACTGCCCAGGGTGGTGCCGGAGAGCATTTGGCGATGAATGCGCTCCCGGTCCTCTTCGCCGCCGAAACTAAGCGCGTTCAACGAGGTGCCGGTGATAGCCAGTAGTTCGGCGTAGGGCTGTGCCGCGGTTTTCAGGATACGGAATTGAGGGTAATCGAAGATTTCGCCGTCGTACTGCACCGTGGCGAGGTTGTCGATATAGGGGTAGGTGAGATAAACGAGGCTTTGCGGGTTGGTGACGGGCAGGGGCCGCAGCAGGAGGGCGTCGATAAGGCGGAAGGCGGCCAGGCAGGCACCTATGGCGAGGCCCAGCGATAGCACGGCGGCCAGAGATGCGGCGCGGTGTTTGTTGAGTTGACGCCAGCCGAAGGTGAGGTCGGCGAGGAGGGCTTCGAGCCACGTGGCCAGACGCAGATCGCGGCTGGACTCCCGATGGCGCAGAACCGAGCCGAAGGCGCGGCGCGCTTCCTCAGGATCGCGGCCGGCTTCGATGGCGTCCTGGATATGCGCTTCCAGTTCTTCGTCAATGTCGCGGTTAAGCCGCGAGGGGCGGAGGGCGTTGGCGAGGCGGGATAGCAGTGACATACGTTAGGCCATCTTCAGAACACGGTTCACGGCGCCGGTGACGGCTTGCCAGCGGGACTCTTCCGCTTCCAGTTGCTTCGTGCCGGCCGCGGTCACTTCATAGATGCGCGCGCGGCGGCCGTTTTCTTTCGTGATCCACTTGGCGCGGATCCAGCCGGCTTCCTCCATGCGATGCAGGGCGGGGTAGAGCGAGCCCTCCTCCACTTTCAGCACCTCTTCGGACATCTCGCCGATGGCGGCCATGATGGCGTAGCCATGCAGGCGCGGGCGGCGCGAGAGAATCTTGAGAACGAGGAGGTCGAGGGAGCCTTGCAGCGAGTCGGGTTTGGGCATTTGCTCAGACAGCTAAGTATGTAGCTGGCTGAGTATTCCTGTCAAGAGGCGGACGCGAGATTGGAGTAGGATCGGAGCATGGTGTTGTTCCTCACGTTGTTGACGCTGGTGTCGCCGGGTTGGGCGGTGTCGTGGGTGTGGGGTGACCGGCCGCAGGTGTGCGAATGGGTAGATGGTCCGGATGTCGTCTTTCGGGCGAAGTTGTTGGATGGCGCTTCGGCCCCGAACGGGCGATCTTTTCGGTATCGGGCGCAGGTTCTGGAAATCTTCAAGGGCTTGCCGGCCGATACCCGCGAAGTTACGCTCGTAACCGATGCCGAGGAACGAGGCAATGCCGACCTTCTGATCGGCACCGGGTTCGACTCGCGGCTGCCGGGCACCTTCTTCTACTCGCATATGTTTTTAAGTGGCCGAACGCTTACGAGCGACGACGATCCGGAGTTGGTCTACCTGCGCCAGTATGCAAAGGGCGAGTTGCCAACGACAGGGTGGATTGAGGGCCGCGTGGTCCAGAACTTCGACAAAAGCCTTTCGAGTACCTTCTATGCGCCGTTGCCAGATGTACGGGTAACGGTGACCATGGGCGATCGCAGTTGGCGGACGCACACCGCCGCCGATGGCAGCTACCGCGTGAGAGACCTGCCGCCCGGCGAATTTCGCGTCGCGTTCGAGAAGGAGGGATGGGATCCGATGGAAGTGCTCCGGCCCGATACACGCCCGCTGGCCGCCGGCCGCTGTGCGCGCGTTTACGGGTCGGCATCCACCACGGCTTCGATCACCTTTCAAGTGCGCGGGCCCGACGGCATGCCAGCGGCCAAGCCGGTGGCGCTCTGGTGGAAGCGTCCGGACGGCTCCCTCCAGTGGCTCGCCGTACCCTATCGGGAGGTATCGTCACAGCCCGGCTACTATCGTTTCTTCCCCGTTCCGGTAGCAGACCTGGTGATGGGCTATGGGACTGGGATTCCAGAGCCGCCTCAGTGGCTCGTGCCGGGAACACGCGACATCGCCAAGGCTCGTGTCTTCCGCTTGGGAAGACAGGAGCAGGTGGGTGGCGTGGTGTTCGAAACCCGGGCGCCGTGATACCTTCATAGCGGTGCGGAACCTATTGCTAATTGGGCTATGGGCAGCCATGACGGCGCCAGCCCAGATGATGGTGCCTCGTTTAGAGAAGCCCGCCGTGATTGACGGCAATCTCGCTGAATGGCGCGACGCCGCGTTCACCGATGGTGTGTGGGATATCCATAGGCTGCGCCGATCGCCCTGGTATGACCCGGCGCGCAATCGGTTAACCGATCACGGCAACGAACCGCGTCCCGAAGAGGACCTGGCCGCCCGCTACTACACGGCTTGGGATGACACGTACCTCTACCTGGGTGCCGAGGTGAAGGACAACGTCAACGACGTCTCCGATCCCGCACATGAGCCCAAGCGCTGGTACTACAAAGACTCCATCTGCTGGTTCATCGAAGCTCCGCGTCAGGCTCGCGGGCAGAACTTCGGCGAGGGCGACAATGCCTTCTGCTTCGTCATTGATGACAAGAAGCCCGACTACGCGGCATGGTGGCGGCACGGGGCGCCGGGAAAGAAATACATCGAAGAGCCATTACCGAAGAACGCCGTCACCTGGGCTCTGAAACGAAAGCCCGGCTCTGGAGACTTTGTCCTGGAGGCCCGCGTCGCGATGAAACCCACGCTCGGCGCCAGCACCCCCGCCTGGACCGCACCGAAGATCGGCGACCGCTACGGCATGGAGATCGTGCATTGCGATCCCGATGGCGGCGATTACGGCGGCCATTTCCTGATCTATGGCACCGGCGACGATGATTCCACTTGGGGCGTGATGGAACTGGCCGGGCCACTGGCGCCCGTCGAGCGGAAGTCGAAGTAGCCGCCCGGCTACAATCAACCTTTAGCCATGCGGCATTCCCTTCTTCTTCTGATGGCCTTCGCGGCCTGGGCCCAGGATGGCCCGCAGTTGTTCCAATCGCAGTGCGCGGTGTGCCATGCCACCGATGGGCGCGGCACCGAGCGCGGGCCGGATCTGGTCAAGAGCCGGCGCGTCCGTGCGCAGTCCTATGAACAACTGCGTGCCGTCATCCGCGACGGTGTTCCGGCGCGCGGCATGCCGGCGTTCGGCAAACTGCCGCCTGCGGAGTTGGAGGCCGTTACGCGTGTGGTGCGCGGCTTCAGTGCCCCGGCCGCCGAAGCGCAGGTGGCGGGCGACCGTGCCGCGGGCGAGCGCTATTTTTTCGGACAAGGCGGCTGCGCGAAGTGCCATATGGCGCTGGGCAAGGGCAATGCCGTGGGACCCGACCTGTCCATGCTCGGCCGCGAGATGACCGTGCCGGAGTTGCAGGAAGCGGTAATGAAGCCCGGGGCCAAGATCAAGCCGGGCTATGCGCGCGCCAGTCTGCGTTTAGCCAATGGGCAGACCGTGCGCGGCTTTGTCCGCAATGAGAGCCGCTACAACGTGCAGGTGCAGGATTTCGCCGGCCGCTTTCACTCCTTCTCCGCCGCCGAGGTCGCCAGCAAGGAAGCCATCCCCGGTTCCGCCATGCCGGCCGCGAAGTGCAGTGAGGGCGAGTGCCGCGATCTGCTGGCCTACCTGAGCGGACTCACCGGGCCTGCCGTCGGCGCGAACGGCGCTACCTTCGAAAAGGAAGGCGGCCCGAAGTTCGCTGACATCGCCAATCCCAAGCCCGGCGAGTGGCCCACCTATCACGGCCCGCTCACCGGTAACCGCCACGCGGACCTCACCCAGATCAACGCGGACACCGTAAAGAACCTCGTTCTCAAGTGGGTGTTCCCCATCAACCACAACACGCTGGAAGTGACGCCCGTGGTGGTGGATGGCGTGATGTACGTCACCGGGCCGAACCAGGTCTTCGCGCTCGATGCCCGCCATGGCCGCACACTGTGGCACTACCAGCGGCCGATGTCCGGCGAATCGCGCGGCGACCCAGCCAAAGGCACGAATCGCGGTGTGGCCGTGTTGGGCGACCGCGTCTTTCTGGTCACCGACAATGCGCACCTGCTGGCGCTGCATCGCGTCACGGGCGCGCTGTTGTGGGAGCGCACCATGACCGAAGACATGCCCGTGAATCGTAACATGGGCAACACGGCGGCGCCCCTGGTGGTGAATGACCTGGTGGTGGCCGGCATCTCCGGCGGCGATATGGGCATGCGCGGTTTTTTGGATGCCTACAAGGCCTCCACCGGCGAACGGGTGTGGCGCTTCTACACGGTTCCCAAGCCCGGCGAGCCGCTATCGGAAACGTGGCAGGGCACCGCGCTCGAACAGTTCGGCGGCGGCGGAGCCACCTGGATGACTGGCACCTTCGATCCGGAAACAAATCTCGTGTTCTGGGGCACCGGTAATCCCTACCCGGCCTACAACGGTGACCAGCGGAAAGGCGACAACCTCTACAGCGGATCGGTGATTGCCCTCGATGCCACCACGGGCAAGCTGAAGTGGCACTACCAGTTCGTGCCCCATGACCTCTATGATTGGGATGCCGGCCAGACGCCTCTGCTGGTGAACACGAAGTACAAGGGCCGTGACCGCAAACTGCTGATCCAGGCCAATCGCAATGGCTTCCTCTACGTGCTGGACCGCACGAACGGCGAACTGCTGCTGGGCGTGCCGTTTGTCGACCGCATGACGTGGGCGAAAGGCATCGGTAACGATGGGCGGCCGATCCTCATCCCCGGCAAGGAGCCCACTAACGCCGGAACATTGGTATGCCCGAATGTTTTAGGGGCGACCAACTGGCCGTCGATGGCCTTCAACCCTTCGACAAACCTCTTCTACCTGATGGCCCGCGAAGACTGCGGCGTCTACGTGAAGCCGCCCGCCTATCAACAGAAGGAGTTCCAGAAAGAGCCCGGCTACATGGTGCTGCGCGCGCTGAATATCGAGACCGGCAAGCGCGAGTGGGAGGTGCCGCAGATCGGGTCGGCCGATAGCTGGGGCGGCGTGCTCTCCACCGGCGGCGTCATCTTCTTTGGTGAAGACAGTGGCGTGCTGGGTGCCGTGGATGCCAAGACCGGCAAGGACCTGTGGCATATCCAGACCAACGCCTCCGCGGCGCTGGGCGACGGCCATAGCTGGCGTTCTTCTCCCATGACGTTTATGGCCGGTGGCAGGCAGTACCTTGCCTTCGCCGCCGGGCCGAACATTCTCTGCTTCGGCCTGCCATAGCCGAATCAGTGGCACAACGTTACGATGTGATCGTGCCGGTGGGCATAACGGGATGGTGACGGCGGCCTACCTTTCCCGTCGCGGGTGGCACGCCCATCCAAGGCTCGTTTCTTCGAGCTTAATCAGCAGCCGGCTGCCAAGTCGGGTTGTGGGCCTGACAGTCCTTATTGCCCCGCGTGGCGGCAGAGTGTATACCAGATGATTGGAATAAACTGTGTTCCACATGGTCCAATTGTTGGTCTCCCTGCTGGTCTCCTTCGGATGGGGAGAGCAATTACCCATGGTTGTGCTGTCCGTTCGCGACGGACTTCCCGCGGGGACGGTGCCGCGAATCCTGGCGGATTCCAAAGGGTACGTCTGGTTTCCTCACTCGGAGGGTCTTACCCGATTCGATGGCAACAGCTTCCATTCCTTTACAAAAGCGGACGGACTGCCATCCGATCGCATTTACGACATCATCGAGCGGTCGGATGGCGCCTACTGGATTGCTGCCAAGGAACACTTGTGTTTGTTTGATCCACAAGGCGGGAAGCGGCGATTCCGCTGTGAATCGCCGGGGTTGGGCGAGATTCACGCTCTATTGCAGCAAGACGGAGTGCTGTGGTGCGGAACCGAGCGCGGCTTATGGCGGCGCAAAGAGGGAAGTGCTTGGGAGCCCGTTCCTGGTGTCAAGCCCGACCCCTCCGGACGCTCCATGGCGGTACGCCGGTTGTTGAAGGATCGCCACGGCGCCGTTTGGGCAGCGACATTTTCCGGCCTCTATCGATTCCATGACGACAAATTTAATCGATGGAGCAGGGCCGAGGGCTTTCAAGACGACTATTTCGTCACGGTGAATGAAACTCCGTCCGCGATATGGGCGGCCACGCAAACCGAACTCTTGCAATTTGCGGTCGACGATGAACTCGGCGACGCTCGAGTGGCGGTGCGCTACGGCCGAGCAGACGGTCTTCCGAGTGAGTACGTGACCGATGTCCGGTTCTGGCAGGGCTCGGTTTGGGCGGCCACATTCCGGGGACTCGCGCGTCTGCTGCCCTCCGGAAAATGGCAAGCCCTGGAGTTGGACCACGCGATCCGCAGTTTGCCTCTGGAGTCCCTGGCAACCGATTCCCAAGGCAGCCTCTGGTTGGGCACCGATGGAGGGGGGGCCGCACGCCTGCCGGGTACGGGTTTCTCCCAATTCACGGAGGCCGATGGCCTCCTCGTTCGCAAGGTGTGGGCGATCATGGAAGACAAAAAGGGCGAGATGATCGTGATCACCAAAGACGCGGACGAGTACGCCGTGAACCGCTTCGACGGGTTGCGATTTCATCCCGTCCGGCCCGCTAGTCCTGACGGTCACCTGTGGGGATGGAGTTGGTCGCAGATTGCCGTCAATTCCCGCGCGGGAGAATGGTGGCTGGCGACTGGCCGCGGATTGCTTCACTACGAAGCCGGCTTGCTGTCCCGGCCCACACTCGCCGCAAACCTCCGCGCGGGAAGCGTGTCGAGAGTTTTTGAGGAAAGAGGCGGAGCCATTTGGGCCAGCATCTACGAAGTTTCCAATAACGGGCTCTTTCGCCGTGATCCGGCCACCGGTCGCTTCCGCAGTTTCACGGAAGCCGACGGGCTTCCATCCCTAAAGGACGCCACGACGGCCGCTTCGTGCTTCGTGGAGGACCAGCACGGCCAGATCTGGATCGGGCTGCTGAACGGCGGTCTGCTTCGCTATCGCAACGGACGCTTCGATCAGTTCTCAGGAAAAGCGGCGGGGGCTCCCGAACACGGTGTACGCGCGTTGCTCCTAGACCGTCGCGGCCGCCTGTGGATAGGAACCGCCAGCCAAGGCGTGCTTCGGGTGGACGACCTTCAGGCCGATGCACCGGTCTTCACGGCCTATGACCGGTCTTCGGGCTTGTCTGGTGATTTCGTATCCGCCTTGGCAGAGGACCTGCACGGCCGAATCTACGCTGCCGGCGCAGGATCGGTCGACAGCCTGGACCCCGGGCAGCCGCCGCGGCTTCAATTACGGCGCTTAACAACGGCGGACGGTATGATCTCGGGAAAACTCCGAGTAGCATTTCGCGACCGCCACGGCGCGCTTTGGTTTGGCGGCGATCAGGGACTCTGCCGTATCATTCCGCGCGAAGATCCGGCGCCGGAAACTTCGATCCTGATCCATTCCATACACGTCAACGGCGAGCGGCAACCCATCTCCGATCTCGGTGAGCTCGAACCAGCGCGTCTCTCGTTGGAGACTTCCCAGCGCCAGATCCTGGTGGAATTCGGCGGCTTCCGCCACGATCTTCGTTATCAGACTCTGCTTTCCGGAGTGGATGCCGAATGGTCCGCTCCTTCCACTGTGCGCAATGTCTTCCTCTCGGTCACTCCCGGTGTTTACGAACTGCTGATTCGCGGCGTTTCCCCGGACGGGACTGCCGGTTCCAGGCCCGCTCGCGTGCGGTTCTCGGTGGCCCCGCCGGTCTGGCAGCGCTGGTGGTTCCTAGCGCTTGCGGCGGCGGCCTTGCTTGGGGCCGGATATTGGATCCACATTCTTGTCCTCCAACGTAAACTGGCGATTGAGCGCACGCGCTCGGTGATCGCAACCGACCTCCACGACGATATCGGTTCCAGCCTCGCGCGCATTTCGGTGCTCAGCGACGTGCTGCGCGCGCAGCTTGGCGCCCCGGAGCATTCGCCGGTGATCGACCAGATCGCAACGTCGGCCCGGGACGTCATGGAAAGGATGAACGACATCGTATGGGCCATCGACCCGCGGCAGGACACGCTGCCCGACGTGGTGGCGCGGATCCGGCGTTTCGCCTCCGATGTCTTTGATGCCAAGTCGATTCAATGGAGCTTTCAGGCGCCGCCTGTCTCCACGGAACTCACCCTGTCACTAGCCCAAAGACGGCATCTGCTTTTAATTTTCAAGGAAGCAATTCATAACATCGTGCGCCATTCCCAGTGTCAGACAGCCGAACTCCGCATCGAGCTTGACGCCGCCGCCTTGCACGCCCGTATCAAGGACGACGGCAGCGGGATTCCCGTCGGAGTCCGGGGGCGAGGTCTCAGCAGTATGCACAACCGGGCCGTGCAACTGGGTGGCCGGCTCGAAGTCACCTCCACTCCGGGGGGCGGAACCGAAGTGTCGTTGCGGTTTCCCCTGACTGGGGCCGCCTGATGCCGGAGGTCACGGGAATGGAGACGATTCGGGTTGCGTTGATTGAAGACGATGCGGCTACGCGCGAGGGCCTTCGCATGCTGATTGATGGCGCCGACGGCTTCCACTGCGCCGGTGCGTTCTCGTCCGCCGAAGAAGGCTTGCGCCGCCTCCGCGCCCGTCCGGACGTCCTCCTGCTCGATGTCGGCCTGCCGGGTATGTCCGGCGATGAGTGTGCCGGCCGCTTCTCCGAACGTTTTCCCGGTCTCCAGATCGTGATGCTGACAGTTGTCGCAGACCGCCGCCCGGTATTTCTCTCCATCTGCAACGGCGCCTGCGGGTACCTGCTAAAGAATATCTCTTCGGACCGTCTGCTGGAGTCCATCCGACAGGCTCACCAGGGCGGATCCCCCATGTCGCCGGAGATCGCGAGCCAGATTATCACCCTTTTCCGCAAGACGGCCGTGCGTATCGAAGCGGAAACGCAACTGACGGCGCAGGAGACGAAGCTGCTCGGCCTTCTCTCCCAGGGATATAGCTACCTCAACGCCGCGGGCCAGATGGGGATCGCGCTGAATACGGTTCGCAATCACATTCGCAGCATCTACGAGAAGCTGCACGTGCATACGAAGTCGGAAGCTGTCAGTAAGGCGCTTCGTGCCGGCCTGCTCGACTAGGGCCGATTTCGCTTCTCCGTCAGGACCAGTTGCGCGCGAGAGAGGAATTGCGGATCCCCAACAGGCACCCGGATCGTTCATAGCTTGATACGATTGACCGGGGCATTGGACGACAGACGGGGGCCTTGCCCCATGTTGATCGCGAACTTGGCTCTGTCTTCGATCAGGTGACCCTGGGCGACCATCGCGCTCACAATTGCCCTGTATTGCACAATTTGCGCGTCCAGCACTGAGAGTTCCGCCATGACCGCGAGGTTGCGGCCATAAGCAGAGAGGGCCAGACGCTTTATCCGCAGTGCATCGAGAACATCCAACAGTTGACTCATGGTCGGCGCCGTTGGCCGGTTGGGGAGGAGCTTCGTCAGGCCGCTGGTAACGACACTCAATTTGCTGGATTGCGCATCCAGGGAACCGGGCCGTATGTTGGTTTCGATGTAGGGCAGCAGGTCGGTACGCAAAGTAAGATTCATCGCCCCCTCTGTACCTACGTACCAGGCTTCGACAATGGCCGCCTGTTGCTCCGCGGTATACTCGGACCACTGTTTTCCCGGCGTAAACGCATATGCCGCGTCCGGGCCCTTGCCCGAAATGCCACACTTGCACTGGTTCCAAAGAGAGTCTAAGACGTATTCCCAGGCAAAGAGGCGGCGGTGGCCTTGCCAAACATGCACAAGTTCGTGGACCAGTGTCTGGCCAGGAAAGTCGGCCCCTCCTAACTTGTAGTTGATCGTGTCTCGATAGCCATCATCGCCCATAAAGACGAGATACTGGTTGCTCAAACCGGACAGGATCGAACTCCACGCGAGCAGCGGGCCGATGACGGGTACTCTCCAGCCGAGCGTCCCAATCATGCTGCCCGGAATCGTGAACGGCCGCCCACCGGCGCCATAGATGGACACAATCCGAATACGATGCAGTTGCACGGAGCCCTTAAATACGCGATCCGCCAGAGCAGCTTCACTTGGCCGCAAGGGACGGATGCCGATCGCTCCCGGTATCAGACTCTTCACGATTTCGATGGCTGTTTCGGTGACGGTAATGATCACTTCGCCAATGCCCACGGCGATGTCGGCGCCAACCTTGGAAGCGGTCACCAGCGCTTTTTCAGCCGCCCGGATTGCGTCCTGGGCTGGGTCGCTTGTGCCGGCCAGCGCACCGCCGACGGCTGCGACCGCACCAGGCACGCCCAAGGCTCCGCCTGTTGCGACGCCAACAGCTACTCCCGCGGCGGCGCCGGCCACTTTGTTGACATCATCCCAGAAGTTCGCCATGTTTCACCCCCTTTTCATTTGCTCAGCCGCTACTTCGAACGATCAAAGTTCTCGATGTACGTCCGTCGTTTTCGGCGAACGCGAATCCCAGCACGATTTCGGCTGCGCCGCTCTCCGGCCAGTCCGAGTACGCTGTCGCTACAAATAGACGGCGTCACCCAGCACCAAGGAAAGGCTCCTTGCGGCCCAACGGTGCCTGCGGCGAACGCAAAGCAGGTGTCAGGCCGATACAGCGGATTAGCGTTGTATGCATTGCGCTTCCGCAGTTCGCTTCAGCGTTGGCGAAACCGTGTACGATTCGCACGTTTCCGAGTGTATGGCCACTCCGTGTTTCCAGCCAGAGCATAAACATGCGCCCCGGGCTTCGGCACCCAACGGCGACAGCCCGCCGCCAGGCGTGCTGGCGGAACCGATGCTTACGGATAACGGAAATCATCATCCCCGCCGGCGGCGTACGGGGCGGCCCGATCCGGTCTGCGACGGCTTGAGGTTTCTGTAAAGCCAGTTCGTGAAAACTGCGCTACGCTGGCGTTCGCGGCCGGACTGAACATTCTCTGCTTTTGGTCTGGCATAGTCGGAGTCAGGAGATAGCGTGGCACAACGTTACGATGTGATCGTCGCCGGCGGTGGGCATAACGGGCTGGTGACGGCGGGTTACCTCGCCCGTGCGGGGCGCAAGGTGCTGGTGTTGGAAAAGCGCGAACTGGTGGGGGGATGTTCCGTCACCGAAGAGGTTTGGCCCGGCTATCGCGTCTCCACCGCCGCGTACCTGACCAGCCTGCTGCAAGAGAAGGTGATCCGCGACCTGGAACTGGAGAAGTTCGGCTATCGTGTGGACGCCAAGGATCCGGCCTTCTTTTCTCCATTCCCCGATGGGCGCTACTTTTTCATGTGGCAGGACGAGCGGCGTACGCTGGAGGAGATCGCCAAGTTTTCGAAGCGCGATGCGGAGCGCTACCCGGCGTATGAGAAGCACCTGGAGCGGCTGGCCGTGGTGGTGGAAAGCCTGCTGCTGACCACGCCGCCCGAGTTTCCCCCACAGAGTTTGGGCGACTACCTGGAGTGGCTGAAACTGGCCGGGCGCATGAAAGGCCTCAGCCGCGCGGAGATTGCCGGCTTGGTCCGCATCTTCACCCAGAGCGCGTCGGACCTGCTGGACGATTGGTTTGAAAGCGAGCAGGTGAAGGTGACGCTGGCCACCGACGGCGTCATCGGCGCCAACGGCGGGCCGCGCTCGCAGGGCACCGCGTACATCCTGCTGCATCACTGCATGGGCGGCGTGGCCGGCAAGCGCGGGCTGTGGGGCTTTGTGCGCGGCGGTATGGGCGCGGTGAGTGAAGCGATTGCCGCCAGTGCGAAGGCCAAAGGCGTCGAGATCCGGCTGAATGCATCGGTGGCGAAGATGCTGGTGCGTGACGGCCGTGTCACCGGCGTGGCGCTGGAAAGCGGCGAAGAGATCCTTGCGCCGGTGGTGGCCAGCAACCTGGATCCGAAGGTCACCTTTCTGAAACTGCTGGACGAGCGCGACCTGCCCGGCGATTTTGTCGCGCAGATCCGCCGTTTCCGCAGCGAAGGCACGTCCTGCAAGATCAACCTCGCCCTCAGCGGATTGCCGGAGTTCAAGATGCTGCCTGGCGTGCCCGGTCCGCAGCATGGCGCCACCATGCACATCTGCCCCAGCATCGAATATGTGGAGCGCGCCTGGGACGACGCGAAATACGGCCGCCCCAGCCAGAAGCCGCTGCTCGAAATGACGGTGCCTACGATGTATGACCGCAGCCTGGCTCCAGACGGGCGGCACATCATGGGCATCTTCCTGCAGTACGCGCCGTATAGGCTGAACGGCACCACGTGGGACGTCGAACGCGAGCCGTTCGCCGACCGTGTTGTCGGGCTGATTGAAGAGTACTGCCCCGGCTTCGGCAATTTGATCCTCGAGCGCCAGGTGCTGACGCCGCTCGATCTGGAACGCCGCTTCGGCATCACTGGTGGAAACATCTTCCATGGCGAGATGAGCCTGGACCAGATGTTCGTCATGCGTCCGGTGCCGGGCTGTGCACGGCATAAGACGCCGGTGAGGGGACTGTACCTCTGCGGCTCCGGGGCGCATCCGGGCGGCGGCGTGATGGGCGCGCCGGGGCACAACGCCGCGCGCGAGATCCTGAAGGGGTAATAAGGCGTAAAGCTTAGGCGGCTCCCCGCCGATGGTGGGATGTGACGGTGTTCTCCCGCATCGCGATCAGCCTGCTGCTGCTGCTGCCGGTGTATTGGCATCCGCGCATCCAGGCCGGCGATCTGGGCAGCCATACTTATAACGCCTGGCTGGCGCAGTTGGTGGAGCAGGGAAAGGCGCCGGGGTTGGAGATTGTCCCGCAGCGGACGAACGTGCTTTTCGATCTGGCGCTGGCCTGGCTCTTCCCCCGGGTGGGGCCGGATTGGGCGGAACGGCTGCTGCTCAGCGCTGCCGTCCTGCTGTTCTTCTGGGGCGCTGGGGCGTTCGTGTGCCGGGCTTCCGGAGAACGTCCGTGGTTTCTGTTGCCGTGTCTGGCCATGCTGACCTACGGCTGGACCTACCACATGGGCCTGTTCAACTTCTATCTCTCGTGCGGGCTGGTGTTGTTGGCGCTGGCGATAGCCTGGGACGGGCGGAGAGCTGGATTGCTGCTGATGGCCGTGGCGTGGGTGGCGCATCCGTTGCCGGTGCTGTGGGGGGGCGGCGTCGTCCTTTACGAGATGATTTCGGCGCGCTTGCCGGACCGGGTGCGCTGGGTGCTGTTCCCGGCGGCGATTGTGGCGGTGGTCGCGGTGCGGCTGCTGCTCGAGTGGAAGGCGAAGACGACGTGGGTGTCGCTGCAGTTGTTCAGCATGACCGCGATCGACCAGTTCTGGGTCTTCGGCATCAAGTATTACGTCGTGGCGCTGTGTGTCGGGGCGCTCTGGGGATTCCTGGTCCTCCGTTTGAGTTACCTTTACCCGTGGCGGGAGTTGCTGGCGCAGATCCCGCTGCAATTGGCGGTTCTGACATCGCTGACCATTGTGCTGGTACCCACCGCCATCGAAGGCATCGGCTACCGGCTGCCGCTCAGCTTTGTCGCCGAACGAATGACGCTGCTGTTGGGGGTCCTGGTCTGTGTCCTGCTCGCGAAGGCTCAGCCCCTCCCATGGCAGCGGGCGCTTACCGCAGCGCTTGCCGCCGTCTACTTCGTGTTTCTTTACGTCGACACTGGCGTTCTCACCCGCATCGAGAGCCGGATGGAGATGCTGGTCCGGAGTCTGCCGCCGGGCAGCCGCGTCGTCGCCCCGTTCTACGACCCTGGCAGCCGGGTCTTTGTTCTGGGTCATACCATTGACCGCGTCTGTACCGGCCGTTGCTTCAGCTATGGAAACTACGAACCCTCATCGACCCAGTTTCGCCTTCGCGCCACGCAGCCGAATGTTGTGGTCCTCCACGAACTCCAGGACCGTCTCGACCTGAACGCCGGCCGCTACGTCGTGAAAGCCCGCGATGAGCCGCTGTTCCAGATCGCCGTCTGCGGCCCCCGGTTGGAGACCGATCTCTGCCTCAAACCACTCCATACCGGGCAAACCGTCGAACGGGTGACGGTGCTCGCCGTCACACCGCTGCTGTTCTGAAACTCGCTTGACGTCGCGCCGCCTATTAAACTATAGTTAACTTTCGGATGAAACCATCAGTTAGTGGCGCCGCTCCGCCCTCTAACCCCTCCCTCCCGGAGGTCCACGCCTCCGTCACTACTTCCCAACCTTCCTTCTGGAAACGGATGTTCGCCTTCGCCGGTCCGGCCTACCTGGTCTCGGTCGGCTACATGGACCCCGGCAACTGGGCCACCGACCTCGAAGGCGGCGCCAGCTTCGGCTATCAGCTCCTGTGGGTGCTGGTGCTCTCCAACGCCATGGCGGTACTGCTCCAGACGCTGTCGGCACGACTCGGCATCGTCAGTAATCTCGACCTTGCGCAGGCCTGCCGCGAATCCTACCCGCGGGTTGTCTCGCGGATTCTCTGGCTCCTGTGCGAGGTGGCCATCGCCGCCTGTGACTTGGCCGAAGTGCTCGGCGCCGCCATCGGTCTGAACCTGCTGTTCGGGCTGCCGCTGCTTGCCGGCGTGCTGCTGACCACCCTCGATACGCTACTCATTCTCTGGTTTACGAGGTTCGGCATCCGGGTCATGGAGGCTTTTGTGCTCAGCCTGGTAACCATCATCGGGCTCTGCTTCGCCGTCGAAATCTGGCTGGCGCAGCCGTCGCTGGCGGCCATGGCCACCGGCCTGGTGCCGCGAATCAACGACCAGAGTCTCTACGTTGCCATCGGCATCCTGGGCGCCACCGTCATGCCGCACAACCTGTACCTGCATTCGGCGCTGGTGCAGACGCGGCGCATCGGTGCCAGCGAGACTGAAAAGCGGCTGGCCTGCAAATTCAACTTCATCGATTCGGTGGTCGCGCTGAACGGGGCGCTGTTCGTAAACGCCGGCATCCTCATCCTCGCCGCCGCCACCTTCTTCCAAAAAGGTGTGGAAGTGAAGGAGTTGCAGCAGGCTCACCAGTTGCTGGCACCGCTTCTCGGCACCAGCGCCGCCAGCGTTCTGTTCGCCCTGGCGCTGTTCTGTGCCGGCCAGTCCTCCACCCTCACCGGTACGCTGGCCGGGCAGATCGTCATGGAAGGGTTTCTGAACTTCCGCATGCGTCCCTGGCTGCGACGGCTCATTACGCGGTCGGTGGCGGTAGTTCCGGCAGGCCTCACCATTCTCCTGGCTGGTGAGCAGGCCACCTACAAACTGCTGATTCTAAGTCAGGTTGTACTCAGCCTGCAGTTGCCCTTCGCGGTGATTCCGCTGGTCCAGTTCACCTCCGACAAGCGTAGAATGGGGAGCTTCGCCAACCCAATCTGGGTTCAGGTTCTGGCGTGGGTGACCGCGGTGATCATCGTGAGCCTTAACCTCAGGCTGGCCTACACCACCTTCGGCGACTGGCTGGATAATGCCGGGGCGTGGCGTCCGGCGCTGCTGCTGGGGGCTCTACCGCTGGCCCTGGGTCTGCTGGCCCTGTTGGTTTGGATTGCCTTGCAGCCGCTGCTGCGTCGCGACCGGGCCGGCGCCGCCGTGGTCGAACTCCCGGCCAACGCCGCCGACGTGCTGCCCGTCACCAGCTATACCAAGGTGCTGGTCACCCTCGATCACACCGAGCGCGACCGCACGGCCGTCTCCCATGCCTTGGCCATCGCCAAACTGCACGGGGCGAAGTTGGTGCTGCTGCACGTGGAAGAGGGCGTCACCAGCCGGGTCTACGGCGAGGAGGCATCTACCGCCGAAGTAGAGATGGGCATGCGCTATTTCCGCGGGATTCTGGAGGCGGTCGAGCGGGCGCAGGTGGAGGCCTCGCTGCTTATCCGCCATTCGGTGGAGCCGCAGCGGGAAATCGTCCGCGTGGTGAAGGAAGTACAACCGGATCTGGTGGTCATGGGCGCCCACGGCCACCGCGGCATACAGGACCTGATTTTCGGTACTACGATCAATGCGGTACGCCACGAAATCAGTGTTCCCGTCCTGATTGTGCGCTAAGCTAGACTCGTCCGGCCGGGCGGCTTGTCCCACTCTGTGTCCCAGATTGTGTCCAATGGCCACAAGGGCGGACCCCGGACGCGAGCTAAAGTGCAACAAACACGAAAGAAACGGATTTGGTCCGCCGATTGCTTTAGTAGAGAGTAGCCATGCGGCTTTTGGTGTTATGGATTGTCGGGACTGCCCTGCTCAGCGCCGCAACGCTGGAGCAGTTGAGCCTCGACACCATCATCCAGAAGTCCACCGGGATCGTCGACGGCACCGTGACCGATGTGTACACGGAGTTGCGCGGCCCGGTTGTCTACACCCGCTATCGCATCCGCGTCTCGGAGCGGTATAAGGGTGCCGCCGGCAGCCAGATGGACGTGTTCGTGCCGGGCGGCCGCTACGGAACGCTCACCCAGACGTTTCCGGGGTCGCCAGTGCTGGCCAAAGGGCAGGAATATCTCCTCTTCCTGTGGGCCGGCAGAAGCGGCATGAGCCAGGTCATCGGGTTGAGCCAGGGCTTGTTCGACATCAAACGGGAGATTTCCGGAGAGGTCATGGTGGTGCGCCGGGCCGCCGAAGCTACCGTTTTGGATTCGTCTGGAAAACTAGTGGAGGACACGCCGGTGAGCTTGCGGTTGCGCGAAATGGTCGATCGCATTCAACGCACGCTCGCCGGCGGTAGCCAAAAGGCAAGATGAGCCTTCACAGTGCATTGTCGGGAAGTGGAAAGACGGCACAGTTAGTAAAGCCAGTCTTAATTTTACTGTGCGCTGGGGTGCTATTTGGCCCCAGCGCCTCTGCTTATACGCACTTCCTGCGCTACCTGACGGGTCGGTCGCCCTTCACAGCCATTCCCCAGAAGTACGACCTTAACGTCCTTCCGAATCGTACGCTCTCTTACTACATCTCGGATCAAGGCCCGACGCAACTGGCCCCGAATGATTCGCTTACGGGCGTCATCAGCCAGATCCGAGCCGCCGCGAAGGTCTGGAACGACGTCGAGTCTTCCGAACTCCGCCTCAGCTTCGGCGGGCTCACCACGTCTGCGGTCCCCTCGTCGGGCCCTGGCATTGACGTTATCTTCACCGACGATATCCCCCCGGGCCTAATTGCCCAAACCGGCTTTTCGCAGCTGGGCGATCCTGCTGGCGGTACCTTCGTGCCCATCGTCCGCTCCACGGTGATGATGAACCGGAATATGACGGAGCGGCCCAGCTTCTCCGAAGGGTTCTTCCTCACTGCGGTTCACGAACTCGGTCATGCCATCGGCCTACAGCACTCATTGGTTTCGAGCGTGATGGCCACCGAGCCCACCCGCAGCACCAGCAAGGCCAAGCCGCTCGGCGCGGATGATATCGCTGGACTTAGCCTGCTCTACCCCACCCGCACTTTCGCAGCCGCGACGGGCGCTATCAGCGGGCGCGTTACTCTTGGCGGCGACGGCGTGGCGCTCGCTTCCGTTGTCGCCATTCCGGCATCAGGTCCCGCCGTCAGCAGCCTCACCCATCCTGACGGCACCTTCCGCATCGAGGGTATCCCGCCCGGATCCTACTACCTCTACGCCCATCCGCTTCCGCCCGCCCAGCGCGGCGAATCGCGGCCCGCCAACATCGAGCCGCCACTCGGTTCCGACGGCCGATCCATCGCCCCCGGCCCCACCTTCGATACCGTCTTCTTCCCTGGCGGACGGGAACCGTCGTTCCTGTTCAACGTCACCGCCGGCGGTTCTACCGAAAACGTCATTATCAACGTGCAGCGCCGAGCCTCCGCAGGTATAAATACCGTTCAAACCTACAACTTTGTAAATCAGGTTACGGTTAAGCCTCCGATGATGAACCGCAACGCCGGCCGCGGTACGCTGGTTGCCGCCGGTTCCGGGCTCGCCACCGCCGCTGGCGCGCCGGTAGCCGGGCTGAGTGCCGCCGTCCTGGCCAACCCCGCCATGGTGGTTGCCGGGAGCCTGCGACCGTACTTCGCGGTGCCCTACCTGCAACTGGACCTGAACCTGTCGCCGACTCTGGCCGAAGGCCCCATGCACATGCTGTTCACCACCGGCAACGATCTGTATGTCCTGCCGGCCGCATTCTCGGTGGCCTCTAAACCCGCTCCCGTCATCAACTTGGTAACCAATGCCGCCGATGGCAGTACGCGCCAGGTACAGATT
>JAEUQF010000288.1 GCA_016789745.1 Bryobacterales bacterium | reverse complement strand
GATACCCGGCGGCCGTCACAAACCGCGTCCCAGCCTCCACCAGCCGGCGTGCCAACAGCGCGCTCTGTCCCACCGCGTCGCGCCCGTACTTATCGCGCAGCTTCTCCGGCTCCTTGCCCAGATCGAAGGCATCGCGCACCTTCGGATTCAGCAGCATCTTCCACGCTTGTTCGGTGAACCCGTCCATCCGCGCATGCTCGGCGCCATCGTGCAATTGCCGGTACCGCGCATCCACCAGCTTCAACAACTCCTGCCGGCTGTGCACCGCCTGGTCCGACACCGCCTTCGGCAGCGTCAGATCCGCCACCTGAAAGCCCTTCTGGCTGGGATCCGGAATCGCCATCGGATCATAATGCGCGCCCAGAAAGCCAGACCGGAAATACTCCTCATACTGCCGGCTGCGTTCCCACTGCGGCACCAGCACATGCGGCGGCATGGCCCCTCGCGGTCCTGCCTCTTTGGAGATGATCGAGCCGATGCTCGGAAAGTGCATCGCCGGATTCGGCTCATGCCCCGTGATGGCATAATGCGTGCCCTGCGGATGATCGTTGCCCATCGTGTGCATGCTGCGCACCACGCCCAGCTTGTCCATCCGCCGCGCCAACTGCGGCAGCAGTTCCGACACCTGTATCCCGGCTACGTTCGTGGAAATCGCCTTGAACGCCGACAGCGGCTTCGGATCCCACGTGTCCATCTGGCTGGGCCCGCCCTCCAGCCACAACAGAATGCACGATTGCGCCTTCCCGTTCAGCTTCGATTCAGACGCCTGCAGCAGGTCGCGTACGTTCAGGCCCAGGAATCCCAAGGACCCCGCCTGCAGGAACGCGCGGCGCGAAGCCTGTTGTCTTGTTAATCGCAGACAGCCGGTGTGCATCCGTTTCCCTCTCTAATGATTCTCCGCGAATTCGCGCGAACAAAGCACGGCCCAGACGAAATCCTTCAGCGCCGCCACACGGTCATCGCCTGCCGCGATCGCCTTCTCAATACCCGCCGCCTCCTCCGCCTCCGGAGCCCGCGTGAACGCCGCCCAGTAGAACTCCTCAATGATCTCGCGGTTGGACTTGCCCGCGTTCACCAGCTTCATCAACCGGCCCTCTGGTGAACTCAGCTTGTCGTTATAAACGTTGCCCGCCAGCATGTGCATCGCCTGCCCCAGGTTCGCCGCCTGGCTGCGTTCGGGCAGCGTCAACCGGTTCGGACGCCCATACAGTTCCAGGAATCGCGAATAGAACAGGTCCGGCTCGCGCAGCGTAATCGCCCGCGTGCCCTTCGGCGCCTGACCCGCGTTCTTCACCGCTTCGGACACCCCGGTGCTGAAAGTCTCCTCCACGCCCGTCACCGACGAAACAGCATCCAGCAGCACCTCTGCATCCAACGGCCGCACCGGCGCATGCGAGTAGTTCGTACGATCCTCGCGATTGGCCGCCGTCGGAATCCCCGACAACTGGTAGGTCTCGGAACTCACAATCGTCCGAATCAAAAACCGCAGATCATGTTTGTGCGCACGGAACTCCGCCGCCAGCCGCTCCAACAACTCCGGATGCGTCGGCGGATTCGTCGACCGGAAATCATCCACCGGATCCACCAAACCCCGCCCGAAGAAGTAACTCCACATGCGATTCACCGCCGCTTCGGCGAAGTAGGGATGCGTCACCATCCACTCCGCCAGCGCTTTTCTTGGATTCTCCCGGTCGGACGCCACCAGCACCTTGCCATCCAGCAGCGTCGGCTGCAGCTCCTTCTTCGTCCGCGGATGATACATTGCAATGCTGCCGGCCACGTCGCCATTCCCCATCGCCTCTTTCGAAGGATGATCGAAGATCACGTACTCATTGCCCTGATCGCCCATCTTGAACAGGCGCCCGAAGAACGCCGCCATGCCCCAGAACTGATCCTGGCTCCACGCCTCATAGGGATGGTTGTGGCACTGCGCGCAATCCAGCCGCCGGCCGAAGAACACCCGCACCTCTTCGGCCATCGTCTCGCCCGGTGGCCCAATCACGTCGTATGGCAGATAATGCCGCGAAGGCCCGTCATACCCCTGCGCCGTCAACCTCTCACGCGCCATCTGGTCATACGGCTTATTGGAAGCGATGCTCGCCCGCACCCATTCGCCGTACATTTGGCTCCACTTCGGCTGGATCCCGTTTGAAAACACCGCCACCCGGAAGACATCATCGAAGCGGTACGTCCAATACTCCACGAATTCCGGCGTGCCCATCAGCGTCCCAATGAGCTTCGCGCGCTTGCCCGGATCACGGCTGGCGATAAACTCCTGCGCCCGCGCCGGCGGCGGCAGCGTCCCCGTCAAGTCCAACGCCACGCGCCGGACAAACTCGGCATCGCTGGACTTGGCCGACGGCGGAATGCGAAAACGCCGTAGTTTATCCCACACCAGCTCATCAATGAAGTTCCCTTTGGGGGCAGCCGGGAACGACGCCACCGCCGGCCCGATCACGCCCACCGTCGCACTGGCCACGCCACCGGCGGCCCGCACCACAATCGACGTCTCGCCCAACCGCACCGGCGTCACAATCCCGGCTTCACTCACCTTCACCACGTCGGCATCGTTACTGCTGAACACCGCGGCTCGCGTGAAGTCTTCGGTACGCCCATCGGCCAAATGCGCCGTCACTAGTAACCGGTGCTT
>JAEUQF010000283.1 GCA_016789745.1 Bryobacterales bacterium | reverse complement strand
CACGGTGGCGCCGGCGCTGGGGCCGACCGGGGCGGCATCGAAGAAGATGCCGTAACCGCCGCGGACAACGGTGTTGTTGTCCCAGGGGCGATAGGCGAAGCCGAAGCGTGGGGCGAAGTTATTGCGATCGCCACGGAGGAGCGTGGAACTGGAGTAGCCGGCTTTCGAAGCTTCGACGACGTCGACATAGCCGCGGGGCATGAGCGGGCTGACCTTTTCGAGCGAGCCGTCTGGCACGACGATGGCACCGGATTTGACATCGAACAGCGCTTGGCGGCCGTTGGCCTCCTTCCAGCCGGGGAAGTACTGGTAGCGGAGGCCGAGGTTGAGGGTAAGCTTGCGGGTGAGTTTCCATTCGTCGGTGACGAAGCCGGCGTAGGTGTAGTTGTAGCGGCGCGGTTCGATGGCGGGGAAGTTGCGATTGAAGGTGGAGGGCACGCCGAGGAGGAAGTCGGCGTAGGTGTGGCCGGTGAAGCGATTGGAGAAGGTCCAGTTGCCGAACAGGCCGTTGCCCTGCCGGATCTCATTGTTCAAGCCCCAGAACAGTTGGAAGCCCATCTTCAGGTTGTGATTGCCGCGAAACCAGCTGACGTGGTCCAGGAACTGATGGACCAGGTCGCGGCCGCAGGGGACACAATCTCCGATGACTTCGATGGGCGAGAGGCCAAGCTGATCGAAGGCGACGCGGGGAATGAGGGCGGCATCCTGCACGCCGGGGGCAAGGCCGGTGACGCCAAGGTCGCGGGCGATGGCGGCGCCGCTGATGTTGCTGCGGTTGGGCAGGTCGTCGAAGGATGTGCCCCAGCGGAATTCGTTGAGCAGGGTGGGCTTGATGCTGTGGGTATAGGCGATGGTGCCGGCGCGGAGGGTGCGCCAGCGGCGGTAGCGTTCGGTGATGGTGGGCACGTTCTCGAAGTTATCGAGGTTCCAATCGACCTTGGTGAGGCGGCCGTAGATGAAGGCTTTGTCGTTGAAGCGATGGTCGATGCGGAGGGTGAGGTTGGGTTGGTGGGTGACTTGATTGACGCGCAGTTCGCGGTAGTTCTGGGCGCTGAAGACAGCGGTATTGCCGAAGTTTGGCCGGGCGATGAAGCGGTCCTGGTAGGCTTTCGCCGCCGGGTTGATGCGATCGGCGGGGATGCGGTTGTTGGGGAATGGCGCGCCGTTGTTGAACGGGTCGCGGATCTGGGGCAGACCGGAGAAGTCGCCATTACGCCAGGCTTCCAGCGGCACGGTCTGGTTGATCTGGGTACGGCCGGGACTGCCGGTGCCGAACTCGAGCGTAGTGTAGAAGAACGTCTTGTCCTTGCCGTTGTAGATTTTGGGAATGTAGATGGGGCCGCCCAGCCCCATGGCGATACGATGGGCCACGCCGCTGACGCGTTCGGAGCCGAAGGGCGAGCGGACACGGAAGGCGGTGGTGGAGTAGTAATCGGAGAACAGGCCGTGCACCTGGTTGCTGCCGGAGCGGCTGATGAGGGTGACCTGGCCGACGGTGCCGAACTCGGCGCTGGTGCCGGAGATGTCCATGCGCAGTTCGTCGAAGCCTTCGGTGCGATCGAGCAGCGGGCCGCTGGCAAAGCCCCCGCCGGAGCGGGCGATGCTGGTGCCGTCAATATTGGCGGCGCCCTGGTTCTGGCGGCTGCCGGCGAAGGAGACCTGGAAGCCGACGGCGGTTTTGTTGATTTGCGGGGACAGGGTGAAGTAATCCCAGGCGCGGCGGAGCGTGAGCGGGAGTGCGGTGAGCACGTAGCGGTCCTTGACGTCGGAAACGCGCGCGGATTCCGTTTCGATTAGAGTGGCGCCGGCGGAGACTTCCACCACTGTGTCGACCGAGCCGACTTTCATAGCGACATCAATGCGCCGGTTATCGAGACCGGTGAGTTGGATGTTCTCGACCTGATAGTCCTGAAAGCCCGGAGCCTTGGCGCGGAGAACGTAGGTGCCGTCGCGCAGGTTGCCGATGGTGTACTGCCCCTGATCATTAGTAGTGGCGCGGTGGACGTAGTTAGTGGCCACGTCACGGGCTTCAATGGCCACGTTCGGAACGGCAGCGCCGGTGGCATCGGTGGCGGTGCCGGTGATGGTGGCGAAGGTGCTTTGTCCGAACGCGGCAAAAGGCAGGGTCAAGAGTAGGAAGACAAGCAGGTTGAGCTTCACGAATTTCCTCCCAGCGAGATACTGCACGGAATAATATCAAAACGATTCGACAAAGGGTACGCAGGGTGCCGATCGCGCGGGAGAACAATTACAAGCTTTCACGAGCGCGGGCGGCCTTCGTTGGCGATGTGGCAAGCGATGCTCCGTCTTGATCAGATGGGCGATTTGCCAGACGAATGCGTGGCTGGCTCAGCAAGGGCGGGAAACGGGAGCGGTGCGGCGGACCGTCACCACGGTGATGTCGTCGTTCTGGCCCCAGAACCGGCGGATGCGGCGATTTCGGCCGGTGGGTTGCGGCTGACCCGGAGCGTTCGCTCGAAGCCGAACAGTTCCCCAGAAGGTGACGATGCTTCGATTACACCATCGGACAGGAATGTGACGGCCGATCCGAGGGGCAGAGCCGTCTGCAAGTCGCTGTAGTCGGCGTCGGGGTCACAGCCAAGAGGCAAGGCAGGGGGCAATACGATCTCGGAGCCATCGAGAATGGGGTTGGGATGTCCAGCGGTAGCGATGGCAGCGATGCCGCCGGGATGAAAGACGGCACAGCAGGCGGTGACGAAGCCGGCATCGGCCTTGCGCAACAGGCCGGTATTGATGCGATGCAGGATGGCGGCGGGTGAGGTTTCGCGGGTTTCGCGAAGAATGCCGATAAGCAGCGAAACCACCATGGCGGCGCGCAGTCCCTTGCCGGTAACGTCGCCGATGACGACCAGGACGGCGCCGGAGTCGAGTTCGGCGATGTAGTAGAAGTCGCCACCGACCTCCAGGGCCGGCTGGTACACGGCTTCGACCGAAAGCGTGCCGCTGTTGAGATTGGCATCGGGAAGCAGGAGTTGCTGGACAACGCGGGCGGCTTCGAGTTCGGGGGAAAGGCGGATGCGCTCGCGGCGATCGCCGGCAAACTGGGCGGTGAGCAGCAGGACCACGGTGAGGGTCAGGGGAACGTTGAGCAAGCCGAGAACGGGCCATAAGCCGACCGGGGATTCGATGAGTAAGGGCTGGCGCAGGAGGACGCCCACCGGGGCCAGAATCCAGTAGCAGCAGCCGACGATGGCGACCAAGCGGGTACGTCCCTCGGCGTACCCGGCGCCGCCCAGCATGATGAGGATGGCGATGACGTGAATGGAGGCATTGGTGTAGCCCACCGCGGCACGGGATGACTCAAGGGTAATGTGATTCGCCGTTACGGCCAGGAAGGTTGCATAGGTGGTCCATAACGCGATCGTGATGCGGCGCGAGTCACGGCCAATGATGGACAGTGCGAGTTGCACGGAGAGGACGGCAGGCAGGAATCGGGGAGACGGGGGAAAGTCCGGCAGCAAAGAGAATCGCAGCAGGTTATGGCAGGCGTAGAGCAGGTACAACGCGAGCCAGGCCAACGCGCTGTACTGGCGCTCCGTGCGCAGCCAGATTAGCGCCAGTGCGATGGCAAGGGTAATCTGGCAACCGGCGAGCAGGATGTAGGGCTGGGTCTGGCGCTGGAAGTCGCTGGCGGCCTCGCGGAGAGCGGCCTGGGCGAGAGTGTTGGTTGTGAGCAAGTAAGGGCCGGTGTCGAAAACGGGCTGGTTAGGACCGGGGGTTGGTGGCTCTGCCAGACGGATGGCGATGGTGAGGGTGGCGGCGTTGGCGGCAGGGGTAGGTGGTGGGACCTGGCGCCGGGCGGACCTGCTGTTCGACGCCGTTCAGCAGCAAACGCTGGAGCGGGATGCGGCCAAGGACGAGCGTGGTGGCGCCTTCCGGGACGGTGACGGTACGCCGCAGCCATAGCCCCGCCGGCAAGCGCTTGGCAGCCAGAGGCAGCGTAATGGGGGAAGCACTGGAATCGGGAGAGTCGCTTTGTTCCCAAGGGCCGGAGAGGTCCAGTTGCTGGGCATTCAGCCGCAGAAGGAGGAACAGCAGCAGACTGTTGATCATGGTTTGCGCCGCCATTCAAAGAGTCGGCTGGGAGCATCTTCGGGCAGCAGGTAGAGGCTGCCGTTACGCCAGGCGATGCCTTCATTCGTGTAGAGGACGCCGCGATCGGTCTTACCGGTGGTGATGCGGCGGACGAGGCTGAGGTCGGTGAGGCGCACCCAGTCGATGGCGCCTTCGGAACCCTTGGTGAGGATGCCGGAGCCGATGAGGAGATCGCCGTCGAACTTGAGATCCTGCCAGGCGGTGGAGATGGGATTGGGGCGCTTGGAGAGTTGGCGGCCGTCGCGGGTCCACTGGTAGAGCGTGCGGCTGGACCAACTGCCGCCGACAAGCGTACCGTCGGGAGCGACGGCGATGCAGCCGATGTGATCGGGGACATCGAACTGGCTGAGGAGCGCAAGCGTACGTTTGTCGCGGCGTTGGACGCTGGTGGGCCCGCCGGGGTGGTATTCGGCGACGGGCACCCAGACGCTGTCGCCATCGAGCATGATGCCGCCGGGATGGATGCGCGCGCCCTGCTGGAGTTCCACCTGTTTGAGGAGGCGGCCGGAGGGGAGTTCGAAGAGCGAGAGGTATCCCTGTTTGGCCTTCGCATGCACGGAGGAGACCCAGAGCGAGTTGCCTTCGACATCGATGCCCTGGACGTGATGCAGGTCGGCGTTGAGGGAGATGGCGGGGCGCGGTTGCCAAGTGGACTCGATCGTGGCGGCCTGGAACAGAAGCAGCAGCGGCAACATGTTTCTGGATTGTAGCTGTACGCTGTTACTTTATGCTGACTGGTCCACCGTTTCGCCGCCGCGAGCTACTGGCGCTGCCTTTTGCAGCATCGCTGGCTTCGGCCGAGAGTTTCCCGACTGTTCCGGCGATTGAGGAGCCGCACTTCCCTTCCCGGCTGTATCAGTATGTGTGGCGGAACTGGGAGGTGGCGAACCTGGATCGGATGGCGCAGGTGGTGGGAGCCAAGCCGGAGCAATTGGAGGAACTGGGTCGCGCGATGGGGCTGCCGGCCAAACGCAGGCTGAGCGAAGACTACCTGCGGCGGGTGTACATCACGGTGATTCGCCAGAACTGGCACGTGCTGCCGGAACAGCAGATCAGGTCGCTGCTGGGTTGGACGCCGGAACAGTTCGCCTTCACGTTGAAGGAAGACGATTTTCTGGATGTGAAGCTGGGGCGCGTGAAGCCTGCCTGTGAACCGCTGCGGTATGCAGCGCCAAGTGAGGCGGAACGGCGGGCGGCGGGTGCGCTGCGGGCACGGTTGCAACGTGCGGTGCCAGGCGGCGTGAGGGATCTGGGCGCGGCGCGGTTCGGCTTTGTGGCGGATCTTACGAAGGTGGAGGCGGGTCCGGGTTGGCGGGTGGAGGCGTCCGGCGCGGGTGAGGCTCTGGCTGCGGCGGCGCGGCGATTTGGGGGAGGTAGCGGGCGTGCCGTGGAGATTGGCGTTGATCGGCGGGCGGGCGAGGGGCGGTACCGGCTGATTCCGACAAAGGAAGGAATGCGGGTGCTGGCCGGCGATGAGGCAGCGGCGATTCGGGCGTTGTATGCGCTGCGGCGCGTGTGGCCTTCGGCAGAAGTGGAATGCCGCGAGGTGTGGCCGACACGATTCCTCTATTCCTACTTCGCGCTGTATGGGGATCCGCTGTTAGAAGGCGATGCGGCCGGGCTACCGGATGGGTATCTGGACCGAGCGGCGGCGAATGGGATGAATGGGGTGTGGATCCAGGGTGTATTGAACACGCTGGCGCCGTCGCGGGCGTTTCCGGAGTTTGGCAAGGGCTGGGAGACGCGCATCCGGAACTTGCGGGAGTTGGTGAAGCGGGCGGCGGGGTTTGGGGTGCGGGTATACCTGTATCTGAATGAGCCGCGTGCGATGCCGACGGCGTTCTTTGCGAAGTATCCCCAGATTCGCGGGACGGCGTTTCAAGATGTGTACGCGATGTGTACATCGGCCGAACCGGTGCGCGACTGGCTGCGGGAGAGCATCGGGAATGTGTTCCGCGAGGTGCCCGAGTTGGGTGGTGTGTTCACGATCACGATGTCGGAGAATCACACGAATTGCTTTTCGCATGGCGGTGCCTGGGGCGATCGGAACCCGGTGGCGAAGGATTGCCCCCGCTGTTCGAAACGCAGCGGGGCAGACGTGATCGCGGAGTTCGTGCAGGCGCTTCGGGATGGGATCCGGGCGCATAGCCAGACGGCGGAGGTCCTGTCGTACGACTGGGGTTGGGGCACGCCGCTGGCGACGGAACTGATTCCGAAGCTGCCGAAGGACACTGGCGTGATCAGCATCAGTGAGTGGTCCGTGCCTGTAGAGCGCGGCGGGGTGAAGACGGCGGTGGGCGAGTACTCGATGTCGGTGGTGGGTCCGGGACCGCGAGCGGGCTTGAGTTGGCGGCTGGCGAAGGAGAACGGGCTGGCGTCGATCGCCAAAACGCAGTTCAACAATACGTGGGAAATTTCGGCCGTGCCGTATATCCCAGTGTTGCCGCTGGTTTTGGAGCATTGCGAGAATCTGGCGAAGGCGGGGATTCAGGGGGTGATGGCATCGTGGACGTGCGGCGGGTATCCTTCCCCGAACCTGCGCGCGGCGGCCGCGTATGCCAGTGAGCCGCGCGCGTCAAAGGAAGAGATACTGCGGCGCGAGGCGGCGTTTATCTATGGAGTGGCGAACGTAGACGCGGTGGTGCGGGCCTGGAAGCTGTTCAGCGAGGCGTTTCTGGAGTTTCCGTATGGGGTGTCGATCTACGTGCTGCCGTTGCAGCACGGGCCTTCGAATCCGTTGCGGCTCGAGCCGACCGGGCGCGCGCCGGGGATGATTCTGTTTCCATATGATGGCTATCAACGATGGCGCGGGGCGTATCCGGCCGAGGTGGTGCGAAGCCAGATGGCGAAGTTGGCTCGAGGTTGGGCGGAGGGGTTGCGGGTGCTGGAGGCGATTGGGGCGAACGGCAAGGAGGCGCGGCTGGAAGTGGCGATTGCGCGGACTTGCTTTACGCATTTCGAAAGCACGGCGAACCAGGTGGAGTTTTGTCTGCTGCGCGATGAGCGGGCAGGAGCTTCCGAAGAACGGAGGAAGGCGATTCGGAAGCGGATGCTGGCGATGGCAGTCCGGGAGCGGGAGTTAGCGCTGCGGCAATATGCGGTGACGAAAGAGGAGCCGTTGATTGGGTATGAGGCTTCGAATCACTACTACTACACACCGCTGGATTTGTTGGAAAAGGTACTGAACTGCGAGCAGGTGATGACGGTGTTGCGGGGTTAAGAACTACTGATGGCGCAGCGAAACCCGCACAATGAGCGGACTGCGGTTGCTGGTGGCGAAGATGGCATTACTGTCGGCGTCGTTGCCGTATTCCACTTTGGCGAGCGCGGCGGCGGGTGCCTGCTTCAGCGCGGCTAACAAGGAGGTGCCACTGCTGTACGGCTCACGCGTGTAGACAAAGTAGACCAGTTCCTCGCCTGGCTTATCGTCGAACGCGGCGGACGTCCGCACCGGCCGGCGAGCGGAGACTTGCGCCGAGGTGGAGAACTTCTCCGGACCGGGGAACAACACCGACCAGGAGCCATCGCTACCCTGGACGGCCACATAGAGGTAACCGGCACCGCGACTACTCACTTCGAACTGGATCACATCGCCGGACTGGAACAGTATGGTGGGATTGACCGATCGCGCGCGGCCGGCGGTCTTCTTACCGACGGCGATGCGGATGGCGAAGGCCTCCGATTCGTCACTTTCGAAGTAGAGGTCGCGAGCGTTGGTCTGGGCCTGGGCGAACACGCCGGACAGCAGCAGGCAAAGGAGCGTGGTGGTCATGGGTTTGGGTTTGCCGTGATGGTACGGACAATCCACACCTCGCCGCCGTCGGAACGGTAGTAGGCGCGTGGGGTCTGCATGTCGCTCTCGGCGGGGGCGGAGTCCGCGCCGGGCGCGGCGACGAGGTTCCGCTTTCCGTCGGTAAGGCTGCGCTGGAGATCCGGCACGCGGGCAACACCGAAATCGAGCCATTCCTCCATGGAGATGAGGTTATCGGGCGGATGGTTGTCTGCCTCAAGGGTTTCGAGCGCCTGGATCAGGGAGTAGGAAAGGAAGCCGTGGCCAAGGGCGGCGGCTTCCAGCGCCACCTGATAGGACTGCGACGCCGCAAGGACGTACATGCCCTTTTCCCAAGCCAGTTGGGCGAGTCCGCGCGTGTTCAGAGGGCCGCGCCGGCGTTCTTCGGCTTCGAGCACCTGGCCGGAATGACAGGCGTCGATGACAAGGGCAAGACGGCTGACATCGAGCGACAGCAGCGACGCTTCCAGATCCCGGTCCGAGACGCTTCGTTCCAGCACCGGGCGCAGCGCCTGCGGACTCAGGCTAGTGCGCCTACCGGTAAAGCCGAGGTCATGCGGAATCAAGTAGAAATGATTCTGCCAGGCGGTGCCGTGGCCCGCGTAGTAGATGAGAATGGAGTCCTGCGGCTCGGCGGGGGTGACGCCCTGGAAGATAGGCGGGGGATTGGGCACCTTCTCGCCGGCCAGTAGTTGGAGCGCGGTAATGATGTTCTGGCGGGTGGCGTGGCGATCTTCCAGCCGGATCTGCCGCACGGCGGAGAACTGGCGCGTGAGAGGGGACAAACGGCTGAGGCGCTCTCCAATCGCGTCGGCATCCTTCACGGCGAACGAGAGGTCGAAATCGGAGTTGGCATAACGGCTGATGCCGATGGTGAGCAGATGGAGAACGGGATCACGGCGGAGTTTGGCGGGAGCCGAAACGGTGACCTGTGTATCGGGGCTCTTGATGTTGGAGCTATTGAAGGCGTAAGCGCTGAAGACGTTGTCGCCGGACAGCAGGGAGACGGTGGCAGTGAGTGCCCGCGACCTACCGCCGGGCGCGACTACCTCGCCCGGCCACAACTTCACCAGCACGCCGTTCCGAAAGATGCGCACATCGCGGACACCGCTACCGGTGCGCCGGTCAGCGTCCGGTTCCGACTCCACGGCGGTGAGCTTCACGCTGGCACGGTCGCGGGCCTCCGGATCCGGCTCAATCGTGAGGGTGACCTTAGGCTGGCGGCGGTCAATGGTGTCGAGCGACGTGGTGACGGGCGGGGTTTGTCCGGCAAGCACCGACTTCAGCAGCCCGGGATAGAAGTATTCATTGAAGAAGAGCTCGATGGGATAGCGGTTGAGCGGCTCATTCGCGAATCGCCATCCGGAGTTGCGCATTCCCCCCACCGAGGCATCAAACTTGCCGTTGGGCGTAGCCGTGACCCAGTCGCGTCCTTCATTAAGAAAGGAAAGGGAGATGAGGACGTTGCCGGTAGCGGCGTCGATCACCCGCTTGCCATCACGGCCTTCGGCGAGCAGGCGGGAGCCGTCGGGGCTAAACTGCAACGAATCGGGAGAGGCGGCGTCCAGGCGAAACAGCAATTTCCTGTCCTTCACCTGCCAGACCGAGACAGCATTGGCGGAACTGGCGGCCAACCGCTGGCCGTCCGGGTCATAGGCCAACTGGGTGAGCGGGCCGGAGACAGCGGCCCAAGCGGCAAGTTCCGTGCCATTGGCGGTGTCGAACAGGCGTACCTCTCCATTGCTGTCCCCGACCGCCAGAACTTTCGCATCGGGAGCGAAGGCGCCGGCGGTAGTGGGAACGCGGGAGGAGAGATCGCGCTTGCCATCGCGCGTGGAGAGCGTGATCAAGGAGGGACTGGCGGCGAGGGCCTCGGCGCCGCTGCTGTGAACCGCGTGCCAGGCGCGGACAGTGGGCGAGCCACGGCGGTCGGTGATGCGGCGGTAGTCGGCCAGACGGTCCCAGGCGAGTTCGAGGAAGACAACCGCATCGCTCAGGCGCGACGTCGGCAGAAGCCACTCGTCTTCCGGTTCAACGAGGCGGAAGCTTCTGGCGCGGCGGTTGAGCAATGCCAGGCGCGATTGCACCGGGATGCGCTGGTAAAGGGCCGCGGTGTTGCCCTCCCCTCCGGTAGCGAACAGGGAGCCGTCGGGAGAGAAGGCGACATCGTGCACGTCGCCACCAACGCCCTTGAACTGGCGAAGCGCGCGGCCATCGCTGGCCGAGCGGCGCTCCACGTTGGAAGACTGGAGACCAATGGCGAGCCAGCGTCCATCGGGGCTGAAGCTCAGCGCATGCACGGGCAGGCGGGGATTGACAATGTCGAACTGAGTGGAGGCGCCTTCGAGCTTGTGCAGGCGTACCGAGCCATCCGCACAACCGGCGACGAACCACTTGCCATCCGGGCTGAGACGAAGCGCCGTAACCGTATCGGCAAAGCCGATCGTATAACTGCGCTCGATCTTGCCCGCTGCCGGATCCCAAACGGTGACGCGGCGATCGGTGCCGCCTGCCATCAATTTGCCATTCGGAAGAAAGAGCAGCGCTCGAAAGGACTGGCTGCGTTCATTGGCGAGGTTGACGATGGTGTCCGCAAGGCCAATCCGCATGAGCTTGGTTTCCTTACCGGTGGCTACGTCCCAAAGGCGGATGGTGCCATCGGCCGCGGCGGAGGCAACCTGCGAGCCATCGGACGAGAAGGTAACGGCGTGGATGGCACCGGTGTGCCCGGACAGGATGCGGCCCACACCGGTGCGGTAGTTCGCAACGCGTAACGTAAAGTCTTCACCGCCGGTGACGACGTTGTCGCCGAAGATCGCCATGGACAGCACCGCGGTGTTGTGAGCCTTCCATTCGCGTTCCACGCGCTGCGTTGCCGTACCAAACACACGGACAAAGCCATCGCGTCCGCCGCTGAGAACGCTGGCGCCATCGGGGCTGAACTGGACACGGGTGAGGCGGCTGGTGTGGCTGCTATCCACTATCAGTTCCGGCGAGTTCGCCGCGACGGCCAGCCGTGCGCACAGAAGGATGAGCAGTCCGGTTAGCCGTGCACGTTCTTCTTGGCTTCCTCCGACTCGTACTCGCACTTGACCCCGCTCCTCGCTTCGATGATAGCTATGATCTTGCGCGGCGTTCCCTTCGGTAGTTCGAGAACGACCGCCTGCGGCTGATCCTTGGCGTCTTTGAATCCCACGGTGAGGAAGTGCTTTCGCTTCTTGGACAGCAGAAACACCGGCGAGATCACGATGGCAACGCCAATTCTGCGGCCCGCCTTCTGACCGTACTCCACCGAAGTGATGCCCTGGTAGGGGATTTCGAAGGCGCCCTTTTTCGAGGAGAACTTGATAATCTTGGCGTCGGAGGTATCGAAGAGCCCCTCGGCTCCGTCCATGCCGGACATCGTGCCGCCGACATATTGAACTTCATCGCCGGCGGCTTGCAATATGCCGATCGCCGCGCCGGAGATGGTCCAAATAAAACGACTGCTGAACTGCCGTCTTGTCATGCCAGGCCTCCTTGCTTAGTTCTCGTAGTTCTTCTTTGCCTCTTCGGATTCGAACTCCACCTTCTTGCCGGAGCGCGTTTCCAGCGTGCCGATCACGGACCGGACCGAGCCCTTGGCGAGTTCGAACACCGCGCTCTGCTTGGCGCCCGCCCCGTCGACGTACGTGAGAGTGAGGAAATGCTTGCGCTTCTTGGATAGCAGCAGCACGGGACTGACGGCCACGGCGGCGCCTACTCGGCGGCCGACTTTCTGGCCGTACTCGATACTCTCGATTCTGGCGCAAGGAATTTCGATGGAGCCTTTTTTGGAGTTGAAGATGGCCAGCCCGTCTTTGGAAAGATCCAGCAGGCCTTCGGTCTTTTCCGGTACCTGGGCGGTACCGCCTACATACATAACCTCATCACCGCGAACGGCGGCAAGCGAGAGGCTGGCCGTAAGAACGGCAAGGAACAGGATTCGGGTCACGGGGATTCTCCTTGGCACATGATCGTAACACAAGCTACATGACAAAGAGTGAACAACTTCACCATTTACCGGATGGTGGCAAACCCAGCATCGCCCGAATCAATCCCGCTTAATCCCCAGCGCGCGCATCCGCTTATGCAGATTCGTGCGCTCCATCCCCAGCGCGCGCGCGGCGCTGGACACATTCCAGTTCGCCGACTCCAGCGCTCGCGAGATATGCTCGCGTTCGGCGCCTTCGCGGGCTTCCTGGACAGAGTTCCGAGGGCCGCCCTGCCTGGCCATACGGAGTTCCAGGGGTGCGGACGCCGCCGGAATGCGATCGGCAGGCGTGAGGATCGCCATGCGCTCCACCACGTTGCGCAGCTCCCGCGCGTTACCGGGCCAGTGGTAGTCCTGCAGTACCTCGATCGTCTCCTCTTCCAAACACTTTGACCGGAAATTGTTTCGCTTGCAGAACTCGGCCAGGAAGTACATCGCCAGCGGCTTGACGTCGCCCGGGCGTTCACGGAGGGCCGGCAGTCGGATGGGCACCACGCTCAGCCGGTAATAGAGATCCTCGCGGAACTTCTCCTGGCGCACCATCTCTTCCAGGTTACGGTTGGTGGCCGCGACGACGCGTACCTGGACGCGGACGGGCCGTTCCCCGCCGACCCGGTGGAACTCGCCCTCCTGCAACACGCGCAGCAGTTTGGCCTGGCTGGCGCCGTGGAGGTCGCCCACTTCGTCCAGAAACAGCGTACCGCCGTCGGCGAGTTCAAACTTGCCGCGGCGGGCGGCGGTGGCTCCGGTGAAGGCGCCTTTCTCATGGCCGAACAGTTCGCTCTCGATCAGTTCGGTGGGGATGGCGGCGCAGTTCACTTTCACGAAGGGCCCGGAGGCGAAGGGGCTGTGCTCGTGGATATGAGCGGCCAGCAGTTCCTTGCCGGTGCCCGATTCGCCGATGAGCAACACGCGGGCATCGCTGCGGGCGGCCAGGGAAGCCTGTTCCACCGCCAGCCGGAAGGCGGGCGAGTCACCGATCATGCGGGACGAGCCGGTGGCCATCTCCCGCAGCACTTCATTCTCGCGCTGGAGGGCGGATTGCTCCAGGGCGTGGCGTACGGCCAGAATGACGCGGTCCCGGGCGAGGGGCTTTTCCAGAAAATCGTAGGCGCCGATGCGGACCGCTTCGACGGCATCGGCGATGGTGGCATGACCGCTGATCATCACCACGGGCGCGGCGATGGCCTGCTGGCGGAGTTGGCGAAGCAGGTCGATACCGTTGCCATCGGGCAGGCGCACGTCTAGCAAGTAGCAGTCGAAGGCCGTGCCGGTGCTGGTGAACTCCGCGGCGGAGCGGCACACCGTTACCTTATAGCCCTCGCCTTCGAGAATCCAGGTGAGCGAACGGCCAATGTTCTCTTCGTCGTCGACAATCAGGATGCGCTTGGCGCCCATGCTGTTTCTTTCTTCCCTTCGCTGGTGGCGGCCGCCGGCGCGGGGCACACCGGCACCGTGAGACGGAAGCCGGCACCGCCCAGTTCGCTGGGGATCAGTTCGAGGTCGCCGCCGCACAGCAGCGCGCTCTTGCGGGCGATGGAGAGGCCCAGGCCCATGCCGGTTTTCTTGAACGAGATGGTTGGCTCGAAGAGCGTTTCGCGGGCGTGGAGGCTAAGGCCCGGGCCGGAGTCATGCACTTCCAGCAGCAGGCGCGTGCCGTCGATACGGGTGACAGCAAGCACCACGCCACCGGGCCCTGCGGCTTCGGCTCCATTTTCGAGGAGGTTCGTGAGGATGCCGCGAACAAGGTCCTGATCGGCTTTGCCCCAGGCGGCTCCCGCAGTCAGACGGCATTGGTACAGCACCTCGGGATGCGCCCCGCGCAGCAGGCCGATGCGCTCTTCGACAACGGCGTTCAGTTCGACCGCTTCCAGCGTTACCGGCGGTTCGGCGGCGAGGTCACTGAAGGCGCGGACGCGTTTTTCGAGCCGCGTTACCTCTTCCACGATGATGGCCGATGCCTGTTCGAAGAAGGCGCGGTCCACCGACGTCCGCTGGCGGGCGGCGATCTCCTCGACGGCCAGTCGAATGGGAGTAAGTGAGTTCTTCACCTCATGGGCCATCTTGCGGCCGAGGGCCTGCCAACTGGCCAGGCGCGTGAGGAAAACCAGGCGGTCGCGGCTGTGTTCGAGTTCCGCAGCCATTTCATTGAAGGCATGAAAGGCACGGCCGATTTCGTCTCTGCGATCGACGGCGAGGCGGGTGCGGAGGTCGCCCGAGGCGGCGCGGCGGAGGCCGTTGGTGAGGGTCTGGATGGGGCGGGAGACGCGGTGGGCGAAGAAGACAAAGACGGCTAGCGTCACAACGCCGACTGCGGCCGCCAGAACGATGAGCGTGAACTGGTAGCCGCGGCGGAGATCACGGTTACGGGCGCGCTCGGCCTGCACGCGCGCGGCGCCGATCTGCTGTTCGATGTCTTGTAGACGCACCGGGCCGAGGGGGGCTTCGTAACGCAGCACGGCGTTGTCGCGACGAAGCAGCAGTTGCAGACGGTCGCCACGGGTACCGGCCAGGCGATACTGCTCCTTCTCGGGGCTTTCCCAGAAGAAGATGATCTCCTCGGGCCACTCGCGGCGGGTGTCGAGCGAGAAGCGGCGTTCCGGGGCACGGCCGGCGGCGGCGTCACGGTGGAGATTCTCGCGAGCCTGCCGATAGAGTTCGCGGCCGGTGGTCTCCAGTGACTGCGCCAGGCGTTCCACTTCGCCGGTGGAACTTAACGACAAGCTGCGCTCCAGCAGGGACATGGTCACCCACAGTGTGAGGCCCAGCGGTGCCAGCACAGCTACCAGGAAGGCCAGGACCAGCCGGTTCCGCAGCCCGCTGCGATGCATGGATTCAACGGCCCCCTTGGGTACGCATCTGGTCCAGGGTGGCGGGCGCGGCCTGCACACTCCACTTCTGCTGTTGGGAGCGGGCCGGGCGGGAGAAGATCTCCACCAGTGCGGCCAGACTGATACCGCGCTCGGCCTGAGCGGCGGCGGAGGTGTCGGCTTCGGGCTCCGCCCGGACTTCCAACTGCACCGTGTATGGCGTGGTGGAGGCCAAGCCTTCGGTGGCCAGGCTGAGGTTCTCGACAGCCCACGCTTCGGCGGCGGACAGCGTGAGATTCGATGCTGCGAGGCGAGGGAGATTGCCGGAGGCAAGGCGAGTCACGCGAAAACGCTCCTCCCAGAGATCGTAGCTGATGACGAAGCGCTGGAGGGAACGGCGGACCGTAGCGCCGTTGGCCAGGAGGCTAAGTTGGAAGTCGTAGGCGACGGCGCGGCCGTTTCGGATGATATCCAGAGCGCGGCCGGAAAGGAAGTGGACATTGCCGGCGCGGAGGCGGAGCGCGGAGCCGTCCCAGGTGGGTTTCACGTCCTGTTGGGGGAGGGCGAGGGGGCAGAGCAGCAGGGAAGCCGCTCCCAGGCCCAGCAACGCCCAGCGTCTGCTATCGCGGGTGGGCATTAGAAGTTCATCCCCAGCAGGAAAATGGGCTCTGCCCGTCCTTCCCGCAGGGGGAACGCCACAAGAAATGAGAAGCTCTCTCCTTTGAAGCCCGTGGTCACGCCGAGGGCGAGCGAATGCAGCACGCGGGCACGCCCACCGCGCTGGTAGACGGTGCCGGTGTCGTAAACGACGCGGAAGGGCTTGTGACGGTAGTCAATCGAGCCATGGGCCATGCGGCTGCCGCCCAGCGGCGCCACGTCGTATTTGTTATAGCCGCGGAGCGTGTTGCCGTTGCCGAGGACGAAGCGTTCAAACAGCGGAGCACGCCCACCCAGAGTGCCGCCCAGGAACGACGCCTGGATTTGATCATCTCCGGTGCGGAAGGTGTAACGCGCATCGAACAGATGCCGCGTGTAAAGGAAGTCGCTGTCGAGGAAACTGGTGGCCGCGCGCAGGCCGTAACCTGCCTCCACCCTATGTTTGAAGACCGAACCATCCCATCGCCGTTCCAGGCGCAGAGAAGAAATCAGCGAATGGGAGCTTTCATGACGCGCGGCCGGAAACTGAGTTTGAAAACGCTGGATGCTGACGCCGGCGCCGAGCCAGACGCCGGGCAGCACTTCCACGTGAATCTGCGGTTCTACAATCTGGCGGGTGCGGTAAATACCGGGCACATCCGCGGGATTGGCGCCGTCGAGCGCGGTTAAGGTGGCGCCGTTCCACTGCGAGCGGTAGCTGGCCAGGTTGACGCCGACGCGGAGATGCCCCCCGGCGGCCAGGCGGCGATAGCTGCCGCGAATGCCGGAGAAGCGTTCCAGCAACTCATCGTTATCGGTGATGAGACCGAGGCGGAGTTGGTGGTCGCCGAAATCGAGGTCGGCATCGGCGCCGAAACTGAAGTTCTGTTTGGAGTGATAGGCGAGTTGGGGAACCGTGACATCCTGCTCGCGGTGGCTGCGAACGACTTCAAAGACCACCTTCACGGTGTCGGGCTTGCTGCCTTTGGCAATGCGCTGGTTGACGCGGTAGCCGCGCAGCTCCTTCTTCATCTGTTTGGCCAGCCGATCCACCGCCTGCTCGTCGTAGTGTCCGCCAACGAGATTGCGGATATCGCCACGGAGGGAAGCACTGATGCGCTTTTCGGCGCGGGGCGACACTTCGACGCTTTCCACGGTGTAACGGGAATTGACGTTCGGGTCGGACTCCGGGTTGCAACGGGCAACTTCCGCGGTTAGGACCGCTAGCAGAAGCAGGATGCTGGGAACGACACGCATGCCCTGTAAGAAGCACGCCGGGCGCCAAATCGAAAAGGCCTTCGATTCAACAGATTAGCGGTGTGCCGGGTGTGAAAGCACGGCACACCTGTAGACGCAGAACAGGCTGGCGATCCGGACGGAGGTGGTGTCCGAATGCCAGCCTGGGAAAGAGATAATCAGTTGCTATTGCCGTTGCCGCTGTTACCAGTGTTCACAATCTCAGCCAAGTTGCCTTTGCTCTTTGGAGACTCGGCCACCTGACGGAGAACGTCCGGACTTGCCACGATCATGCGGCGCCGGCCCAACGCCACCAGACCCCGGCGGGCCAGCGAGTTGAGTGTGCTGGAGGTGGTTTCGCGGGTTGCGCCCACCAGACTTGCGATTTCGCCCTGCGAGAACTGCACGGCGTGTCCGGTGCCATCTTCAGTGGCAACTCCCACGGCTTCCGCCAATTCCGCCAAATAGAGCAGGATGCGCTGTTCGACATCCCGCATTAACAGCAATTCGATCTTCTGTTCCAGGTTCTGTTCGCGGCGGGCAAGCAGTTCGGCCAGCATGCGCCAGATCTCGGGCCGCTGGTTGCAAAACCGTGCGAACAGGTCTTTCGGTATGATTGCGATACTGGCTTCCTGAAGGACTTCCGCCGTGGCGTGGCGGTTGCCGCCCAGCAGCAAGGCATCTTCACCGAAAATTTCCCCCGGGCGAATCAGGGTGAGCAAGACTTCCTTGTTATCCGGGCCGCGCTTGATGATCTTAGCCAGACCCGACTCGAGGAAGAAGATGCTGTCGGCCGGGTTACCCGTCGAATACAGCACCGTAAAGCGCCGGCACTGCATAATGCGAGTGACACCTTCCATAGTCAGCAGGTGTTCCCTGACCAGACGGGCAAAGTTCGCCCCAGCCTCAGCGCCTTCCATTTTCGTTACATCCATACCAGCGTTCAGACTCCTTCTCAACCTCTCAATGGATACTGTTGCAGTTCCATGTCAAATTCTCCCCCGAGTGGCGGACTCCCTTTTAGTTAAGAGGGTTCTTGGTTGCGTAAGGTTACCGATAAACGGTGTACTATCGACGATTCAGGATGTCC
>JAEUQF010000271.1 GCA_016789745.1 Bryobacterales bacterium | reverse complement strand
CAGCGCCCCACTTACCGACAGCATCACGCTCTCGGTCAGTGTCTGCCGGATCAGCCGCGCGCGGCCCGCCCCCAACGCCGTCCGGATCGCCATCTCCTTCTGCCGTGCCGCCGTGCGCGCCAACTGCAGATTCGAAAGGTTCGCGCAGACGATCAGCATCACCATGCCTACCGCGAACGCCAGCACCTGCAAAGCCGGCCGCAGCCGCCCACTCACCTGCTCATCCAAAGGCGTCACCCGCACCCGCAGCCTATTCCGCTCCGGATGCTCCTGCTCCAGCCGCTGCGCGATGTCGCGTACTTCCGCCTCCGCCGTCGCCGCCGAAATGCCCGGCTTCAATCGCCCGACAATCGACAGCGTGTTGCCCCAGCGGTTCGTCTCCGGCGTCAACGGAAACGGAAAGAACAGGTCAATCCGCGTCCCCGGCGCGAACACCCTCCCAAAATCAAAGGATTCCGGCAGCACCCCCACCACCTCCACCGGCTGATCATCCAAGATCAGCTTTCGCCCCAAAACACCCCGATCCCCTGCGAACCGCCGCTGCCAGAACGCATGGCTCAACACCACCACCCGCGGCCCGTTCCACTTGCATTCCTCGGCTTCAAACAACCGCCCGATCTGCGGCCGCACTCCCAATAACGGAAAGAAATTCTGTGACACCGGCACGCCGCTCAGCCGCTCCGGCTCCCCGACGCCGGTCAGCTTGCTGTCGCCCACGCCGTAGAACGCAAAGTACGCCGCCATGTCTTCAAATGACCGTGCGCGTTCCTTGAGGTCCAGGAAGTGGCCCACCTGCACGGTCTGCGAGGACAGGCCCTCGCCCCCGTTGTTCGCCACCCACGCGAGCCGCTCCGGCTGCGCAAACGGCAAGGGCCGCAACAGCACCGCGCTGACCACGCTATAGATGGTCGCGCTGGCCCCGATTCCCAGGCCCACAATCAGCAGCGCGAAGGTAGTAAACCCCGCCTCCCGGCGCGATTTTGTCAACGCGTAGCGCACATCCTGCAAAACATCGGTGAGCAGTTTGGATCCGTGCATCGTAGGGGTTACTACGGCGTTCCGGCGCGAAGGTTCTCTCAACTCGCCAGTTTTTACAAATCGTGGGGATTCCCATGTCCACCGCCCACACCGGCCGCTAACATGCTACCGTCTGAGGGCGGATACCACCGGATCCCGACTGGCATGAACTGCATGAAGCAATCAACCCTTCTCGTACTTGCCCTGACAGTGGCCGGTCACGGTCAGGGCCTGCCCGATGCGGACACCACGGTGACGTATCAGCCGGATGAGGGTGTTCGTCCGCCAGTTGTGCTTTCGCAGACAAGCCCCCGCTACCCGGAGGATGCATTGAAAGCCAAATTCCAGGCAATCGTCAAACTCTCGATATCCATCGGCTCAGACGGAACAACCGAAGACGTCAAAGTCGTGCACGGCGCTGGCTTGGGCTTGGAAGAGAATGCGGTCCAGGCCGTGCGGCGTTGGCGATTCACCCCTGGGACGAAGGACGGTCAGCCCGTTCCCGTTACTGCCTTGGTTGAAGTCCATTTCCGCTTGCGCTACTGGCGGACTCTGCGCCTTACCTATCAAACAGCGCCCGACGCATCGGCGCCCGTCCCCACCCTGCGCTTTCTTCCGGCTAACGGGAAAAGCTGTGACCCAGCGACTCTCGCACTGCAGATCGGCCCCGATGGAAGGGTGTCCGATGTGCGGACCGTTCTGACAACCCCCGATTCGATCAATCAGAGACTGATCGAATCTGTAAGGGCATGGCGCTTTCAGCCTTCCCGTCGCAATGGCGTCCCCGTAGAGTCTCATGCGGAAGCAGAGTTCGACTGCGAACCGTGGCCGGCGCCTAAGTAACGCTGCCCTGCCCGCATTGCCTGGCATACGATAGTACCTGCCATGAAACGCCGCGCCTTCCTCGCCACCCCCGCCCTGGCTCCAGCCCTCGCGCAATCCCAATCCCCCACTACCCCCCGCTACGACACCCTCCTCAAAGGCGGCCACGTCCTCGATCCCGCCACCCAAACCAACGTCCCCATGGACGTCGCCCTTCTCAACGGCCAAATCGCCCAACTCGACCGCAACATCCCCGCCTCCGCCGCCCGCCAAACCATCGACGTCTCCGGCTACTACGTCACCCCAGGCCTCATCGATCTCCACATCTGCTGCTACTACACCCGGCTCGACCTCACCCCTTCCGTCATCGCCGACCATCACTGCCTGCCCTCCGGCGTCACCACCTGCTGCGACGGCGGCACCGCCGGAGCCGCCAGCTTCGAAGACTTCAAAAAGATCATCGACAAGTCCAAGATGCGTATCCTGTCCTTCCTCAACATCGCCGCCACCGGCGCCCAGGCCTCCGGCGCCGAACAGGACCCCGCCCAATTCCAAGTCGACCGCGCCGTCGCCACCGCCAAACAGTACCCCCAACACATCATCGGCTTCAAAACCGGCCACTATGGCGGAACCTTCAGCGAAACCCGCCTCCCCTGGGCCTCCGTCGATGCCGTCCTCGCCGCAGGCCGCGCCACCAAACTCCCCGTCCTGGCCGACTTCACCCCCATGCCCCCGCAAGGCTCCTACGGCCCCACCAGCTACCGCGAGTTCCTACTCGAAAAAATGCGCCCCGGCGACATCGTCACCCACTGCTACGCCGACCGCTACCCCTTCCTCGACGCCCAAAACAAGCTCAACCCCGACGTCAACAAGGCCCGCGCCCGCGGCGTGAAATTCGACCTTGCCCACGCCGGCGGCAGCTTCTCCTTCCGCCGCGTCATCCCCGCCATCCAGCAAGGCTTCCTCCCCGACTCCATCACCGCTGACCTGTTCTCCGATACCCCCCACACCACCGGCATCAACCTCACCAACGTCATGTCGAAGTTCCTCGCCCTCGGCGTTCCCCTCGAAGAGATCCTCCGCCGCACCACCGTTTACCCCGCCCAGATGATCCAACGCCCCGACCTCGGCACCCTGAAACCCGGCTCCCCCGCCGACATCGCCGTCCTCGAAATCCAAAAGGGCAACTTCGCCTACCTCGGCTCCTTCGGCGGCAAAATCAAGGGCACCCAACGCATCCAGGCGGTGCTCTCCATGGTCAACGGCAAGGTCCTCTACGACCACCCCTACGGCCTCTCCGTCCCCCTCTGGCAGGACATCCCGAAAAACTCGCGCTACTGGGCCGACACTACCCGGCAAAAATTCTGACTCGGCAACCGAACCTTTTGTCAGCGCCTGGCGGCGGGGGGCGGCTCAATCAACCAGAGGTTGGCTTTCGATTGCTGCATGGACAGCACCATCCGGTCCTGGCTCAAAGAGTAGCCCGCCACACCGACATTGCTGAAGACAAAGCCCGGCGGCGCCGCGAAGACCACGAACGGCTCGCCCTTGCGCTGTTTGGTCGCCGGATCAAGCCGCTGCGCATGGATCTCGTTCAAGGACTGGCTGGCCAGGAAGTAAAGCAAGTTGCCATCCGGTGCCCACCAGCCGGTATAGCTCGGGCGTCCGCCGCTTATGTCCATCCATTCCGTTGCAGGGCCGGCGGAACCGTCGTGGAGCGGCGCAATGTAGAGGCGAGTGGTCTGCTCGCGGTCGGGAAGATGGAACGAAACCCATCGGCCATCGGGAGAGACGCGGGCATTCTGAACCGAGAGCTTGGGATGGGACACCAGCGGCTTCCGCGCTCCGGTTGTCAGATCGAAAGTATGGAAGCGGATCGGCTCGCTATCCCAATAGACAACGCGGGCCGAATCCGGCGTCCACGTGGGAAGGCCGCAGGCCTTGCAAACCAGCTTGGGTTCCCCACCGGCCACCTCGCGCACATAGATCGATGACACTGTACCGGATACCTCATACGCCATTCTTCGGCCATCGGGCGAGACGGTCGCGCGCCGCTCGAAGACCGGAGTCGCGGTGACTTGCGACTCCTTGCCTGTTACCAGATCACGCGCCCAGACATCGCGGCTCCCGCGCCGGTCAGAGGTATACAGCATCAAACGGCCGGAAGCCGATAGCGAGGGCCACCAGTCGACCGCCTCATCGTTGGTAAGCCGCTCGGGCGGCCCGGTCACCTTACCCTCGTTCGCCCGGACCGGCAGGCTCCACAGATCGGTCACGCCAGAGAGCGTTGCCGCCACGATCGACTCCCCAGCAACATCAAACTGCAGCGTAGCGCCGGGAAACCGCGCCCAGCGCCGCACAGGGCCCTCCAACTTCCAGGAACGGGAGAGCGAATACTCGGTCAGGGCATCCCCTTCGCCCAGGAACAAATGACCACCGCGAAGCCGCACCCCGCGTCCGTTCCACAGGAGCGGCTCGCCGGACGGCAGGCGTAGCTCTGTCGCCGTGTCGCCCCGCAAAGAAGCCGCGTACATTGTCCCGTCGGTGATAGACGACGTAAGCGCACGCTCCCGCCGCCCGATGCCGATGAGCGTCTCGCCTTCGGCCATCCAGGCAATCGGGACGAACCAGTGAAGCGGCGCATCCAGGGCGTGAACGGCGCCCGTCACCGTGGATAAACGCGAGGCCCGTGCCGGCTCCCCCATCTGAAGGCGAGGGTTAAAAATCAGATCCTTTCCATCCGGTGACAGGATCATGTGCATCACCATCCGGCGGTTGTACACCAGCCGCTCTTCCCCGCCTAGCGCCGGAATCGCCCAGATGCTGCCCTCCGGACGTTCCGATAGAAAGTAGATGACCGTGCCGTCGGGCGAAAACAAAGGCCGCGTGTCCGCCGCCGTGTGGCGGGTCAGGCGCACCGGTTGCCCCCCGGCCAGTTGCTGCACCCAGATGTCGAGGTTGGCCGGGTCGGCGCGATTGGAGGCGTAGGCGAGCAGTTTGCCATCTGGCGACAACGCAGGCTGATAGGTAAGCCCGGAATCGCGGGTAAGCTGCGTGAGAACAGGATTAAAAGAAGCATCTGCCTTCGAGCCGCGGCTGGTCCACGCCAGCGTGCCGCCAACGCCCGCCAGCAACGCTACCCCGCAGGCAGCCGGCAGCAGCCATCCCCGCCGAGGCTGGGCAGCGGCAGCACTCGCGGCGGTAAGCCGGCCCGTATCGGACTCCTCCTTCAAATCAAGCAGCGCCACCTTCACATCCGCCATGCTCTGCAGCCGCCGCGTCCGATCCTTCCGCAGACAGCGCTCAATCAGCCGCCGCAACTCCATCGGAAGCTCCGGCGCCAACTCCCCCAGCGGCCGCGGCTCCTTATGGATCACCGCACCCAACGTTGCTGCCGGCGACTCCCCTGCGAACGCCCTCCGTCCGCACGCCATCTCATACAGCAGCGCCCCAAACGAGAAGATATCCGTCCGCAGGTCCACCTTCCGCCCTTCAGCCTGCTCCGGCGACATATACGCCACCGTCCCCAGAATCGCCCCCTCCGCCGTCCGCGGGCTCGCCGGCCGCGTCTTCTCCTCGGCGCTGCTCTCGCTCCGTTCGGTCAGCTTCGCCAGCCCGAAGTCCAGGATCTTCACATGCCCGGCGCCGCTCACCATGATGTTTGATGGCTTGATGTCGCGATGCGCCACCCCCGCCGCGTGTGCCGCCGCGATCCCATCCGCGATCTGCACCCCCAGACGCAGCAACTCCGGTACCCGCAGACCCGTTCCCGGCACCACCTGCTCCAGCGTCTGCCCGTCCACCCACTCCATCACCAGGAAGTCCATCCCCTGGTCCTGCCCGATCTCATGGATCGTCACAATATTGGGGTGATTCAGCGCCGAAGCCGCCTTCGCCTCCTGCACGAACCGCAGCTTCTTCTCCTGGTCCGCCACTCGGTCCGGCGGCAAAATCTTCAACGCTACGGTGCGGTCCAATCGCAGGTCCTGCGCCTTGAACACCACGCCCATGCCGCCTTCCCCTAATTTGTCCAATAGCCGGTAGTGACTCAGTTGGGAAGGGAGTATCACAGATTCTATGTAGTGTATGCCATGCCAGCCCCCGGATGTATCTCAGCTGCGCCCGTCCCACCAGACGGCAATTCCAGCCTCGCCTCACACCCGCCACAACGCATCCAGCGAGTACGCGCCCGGACCCAGCAGCGCCACCGCAACGCTGGCCACCAGGTAAAACAGAGACGCCTCATAACTGTGTCCGTGCGGGCTGATCCACGGCTCTCCGCGGCCATGCAGCTTCCCCGTCGCCACCGCCATCGTACCCGCAATTGTCGCGGCCGCCAGCGGCGTTCCCAGACCCACCACCAACAGTGCTCCCGCGGCCAACTGCGCATAGGCAGCAAACACGGCCACCCCTCGCGGCATCTGGAACTCCGCCATGAACGCCGCTATGCCCGTCACCTTGCCATAGCCATGGAACACAAACGCCATCCCGATCAGCACGCGCAAGAGCAACAGCGCCAGGCCGTCGCGCCCGCCGGGCAGAGGTTCGTAAAGTAAGGTCAGCAGACTATCCATGGCGATTCAAAACTTGTAGGAGATCCACAAAGCGAAGAAGTTGACGTGGCGGTCCGGCGGCGCCTGCCGCAGGAACTCGCCCGGAAAGAAGTGCAGGTAAAGCGCCGTGAGGCTCGTGCGGCGGTTCCACTGCCACTCCACTTGCGCACTGGTGTGGCAACCGATATACCGTGCCCTGGCGTTACGCCCGGATTGCAGCAGCCCGCCCGGAATACTGTAAATCCCGTCGCGCGTGCTCTGACGCCAGAAGAAATCGGCATCGGGCGTCACTTTCACCGTGCGCGTCAACCGCAGTTCCACCGAAGGATGCAGGTCCATCAGGTTGTAGGGCCCAAGCAGGTCGGCCTCACTAAAATAGGCGCCCTTTGGAAACAGAGCGTTGAAAGTCCCCAGCGTCCCATCGGCAAGGTTCCGGTCGCCACTGGCGATATCCGCCCGAAGCCCAAAGCGCGGCCGCAGCGGCGCGTCCTTCACGCGATACCCGGTCTCGGAAGCCAGGGTCCACGCGCGGATAGCGCCGCCGGCAAAGCGCCCACCTTGGTACACCGCCTCATAGTTGTAGTCCCAAGCCTCGGTACGCCCCCATAACCGCATACCCGCCGAGTGGCGCCGCTCCCGGCCCGTGCCCGCGTCGAAGCGGGCGCGCTTGCGGTCCAGGCCCAGATAGTAGAGATCGATGTTGCCCTTCGGTAGCCAGCGCGGCGCATGCGTCGCATACAGCCCCCAGAAAAACCTCGTATGGTCTGGCGAATCATCGAAGATGCCGCGTCCGGTTTCCGCCGGCCGCGTTGCGAACGCATCCACGGTCCAGCCGGATTTCTCCAGCAAAAGCCGCGCGCCATCGAAGCTCTGCCGCACGTTCGGCCCCTCCCGGAACGACACCAATCGCCCGCTGCCGAAGCTCAGCTCCTGCCGGCCCGCACGCATCGTGAGCGATTCCTTCCCCGCCTTCCACAAAGTGCCATCCACGAACGCCTGATGCACGTCCAGCCTGTCCTCATCGGCCGGACGCGGGCCTTGTTTCCGACCCACCTCAATGCCGCTCTTCAACTCGCCGAACACGCGCAGCCGTGAGCCCACCCGCATCTCCCCATGCAGCATGTAGCGCTGCAGCAGATAGCGGTCCTGCTCAGCCTCCCGGCCCCACACCGCGTGATCGAAGTACTCAAAGCGTTGGCGAATCTGACCGCCATAGCTGAAGGTGACTCTCGGCGTTGGTACTGTCTCCTGCCCGGCTGCCACCGTAACCATACACGCCAGCCACCACACGCTCCGCATGACCGCGTCAGAACGCAAAGCAGTCGCAACCCGTCCAACCCGGCCACAGCGCATTGCCCGCGTACGTGTGACTGCACGTGCGAGCCACCGATGCCGCCACCGCCGGCGCCCGGTAATACCCCCCGTAGTAGCGCACCGGAGACCAGTCGGGGCTCACCGGCGGCAGCGGCGGATCCAGCACGGCGAACTCCTCGGCCCCATACACCACAGCGCCGCCCACCACCGTCAACACCGATTCGATCGTCTTGATCTCCTCGTCCGGCACCGCGAAGTAGTTGGCGGACAGCGCCGTGAAGTCCGCAAATTGCCCACACGTAATCGTTCCCTTGCGATCCTGCTCCGTACTGAACCAGCTCGAACCCTGCGTGTACAGCCGCAGAGCCTCTTCGCGCGAAAGTAAATTCGACTCCCCATACAGCGGCGTACCGCCCACCGTGCGCCCCGTGGTCAGCCAGTACAACGCCACCCACGGGTTGTAGCTGGCCACGCGTGTGGCGTCCGTTCCCGCCCCCACCGGCAGGCCCAGGCCCATCATCCGCCGGAACGGCGGTGTCTGACGGGCCGCCTCCCGCCCGTACCGCTCCACGAACGCCTCTCCCTGGTAAGCCATCCGGTGCTGGATCGCGATGCCTCCGCCCAACCGCCGCACGCGCTCCATGTTGCGGTCATCAATGGTCTCGGCATGGTCAAAAAACCAGTGCAGCCCATCGAACGGAATGTCGCGGTTCACCTTCTCAAACACACCCAGCATGCGCGTGATCGACTCGTTATAAGTCGCATGCAGGCGAAACGGCCACCGGTTCGCCGCCAGCACGCGCACCACCTGTTCCAGTTCTCCTTCCATGCCGCGAGCCAACTCCGGCCGCGGCTCCACGAAATCTTCGAAATCGGCCGCCGAGAACACCAGCATCTCGCCGGCGCCGTTTACCCGATACGAATCACTGCCCGCGCCGGGCTTGGTCATCCGCACCCAGCGGGCGAAATCCTCGCGCTCCTGCTTCGGCCGCTGTGGGAACAGGTTATACGCCAGGCGCACCGTCAACTCCTCGTTGGCCGCCAGCTTGTCCACCACCTGGTAGTCTTCCGGGTAGTTCTGAAAGCCCCCGCCCGCATCAATGGCCGACGTCAACCCCAGTCTGTTCATCTCCCGCATGAAGTGCCGCGTCGAGTTGGCCGCATCGTCGGGATTCAGCTTCGGCGCCTTCGCCAACGTCGAATAGAGAATGCTTGCATTCGGCCGCGCGACCAGCAGCCCCGTCGGATTGCCGCGCGCGTCTCGTTGGATTTCGCCGCCGGGAGGATTGGCCGAGTCCCTCGTATAGCCGCACAGCCGCAAGGCCGCGCCGTTGAGCCACGCCCGGTCATACAAGTGCAAAATAAAGCACGGCGTGTCCCCCGTAGCCTGGTTGATCTCCTCCAACGTCGGCAGCCGCCGTTCGGCGAACTGCTGCCCGGTCCAACCCCCAACTACACGCACCCATTGCGGAGGCGGCGTGCGCCGCGCCTGTTCCTCAAGCATGCGCAACGCATCATCCAGTGACGGCACCCCGTCCCACCGCAACTCCATGTTGAAGTTCAGCCCACCCCGGATCAGGTGCAGATGACTGTCGTTCAAGCCCGGAATCACGGTCCGCCGGCGGAGGTCCACCAGTCGCGTGTCCTCGCCCGCCAGCAGCAGGATCACTTCATCGAAGCCAACGGCCATAAACCGGCCATCGCGAATCGCGACGGCGGTGGCATGCGGGCGCGCCGGGTCCAGCGTGGTCAACTGTCCGTTGAAGTAGATAACATCGGCCGTCATAGCTTCAACCTTTCTTTTCCGGGAACAACCAGGGCTCGAACAATCGCGTCAGGTTCGGCATAATCAGCCATGTCAACGACGCCACTATCAGCGATGCCACCAACAACGCCCGCAGCCAGTGCGGCCACCCCGGCGTCACCGGCAGCACCAGCCGCGGTAGCAGCATGGTGAGCGGATACACTCCCAGCAACGTCAACAGCGCCATCTTCGGCCGCGGTGGCGGGTGCCGCGCAGGCCGGCCTGGCAAGGTAAACCAGAAAGCCAGCCCAATGCGCTCCTCGATCTCTGGATCGGCTTCTGATACCTCGCGAAGACGGTCCATCCAATAACGGTATTCCGGCAATTCGGTGAAGCGGCGGCGATCGCCTTGGGTGGCAAACCGGTTCAGCACCGTGTAGTCCCGCGAGCCCGGCTCCGGCCGGATCATGTTGATCCCCAGGTGCCCCGGATGGCGGATCATTACCGCCACGAACTCCTGCATCATCGCTTCGAAGTCCGCTTCCGCCCCGGGCTTGATGCGGCGCCTCACGATCGCCGTCAGCGTTTGATCGGCGCTTGTATCCATGGCGCCTACTTATGCGCGGCGGCTGCCACCGGCGGATTGTACTCAGCTACGCGCGTCGCCGCTGCGCCGTGCACCATCGTGTAGGCATACTCCACGCCGGCACCATAGGCGCCGCAGTGTGTTTTCACAATGTCCATCACCGCGTCGTAGGTTTCGCGATGGCCCCAGTCCCGTTGCCACTCCAGCATCACCGATAGTGCCGTTACGGGCTTCGCTCCGGCCTGCACCACACGCGTCATGGCATTGTCGTGTGCCAACTGGCTCACGTCGCCGCAGCAGTCCTCCACTACGTACACTTCGTAGCCATCGTGAATCGCCTGCACGGTTGGCAACGCCACGCACGTCTCCGTCCACAGCCCGGCCAGCACGATCTTCTTGCGTCCGATCTTCTCAATGGCGGCCAGGAAGTTCGCGTCGTCCCAGCAGTTCATCGTTGTGCGCTCAATCGTGCCCTGGCCCGGGAACACCGACAGGATCTGCGGCCAGAAGTTGCCGCTGAACGCCCTGGTCTCCACCGTGCTCAGGATCGCCGGCACATCGAACACGCGTGCCGCCTTCGCCAGCACCAGATTGTTGTTGATCACCGCTTGCCGGTCGAAGTTTGCCACCCCGAACAGCATCTGCGGTTGCAGGTCAATCAACGCAACCACGCAGTTGTCCGGCGTCAGCAGACCCTTCTCACTCAACTGGCGGCGGCCATTACTTCTGGACATAGACTTCCTTTCTTTGGGGGAATGCGGCCCCGGTGAATCCGCGCAGGGCCAGGTATCCCAGGCAAAGGAACAGCACCAGCGCCGTAAGTTGGGCAATAGCGAAGGGCGGCTCAGACTGCGTCGGCGCCGTGGCATGCAGCACCGGCACATTCCGGAAGGTCTGCACAATGCCCACAAAGACGTTGAGATACACCGACAGCACCGACGTGATCACGTAAGTACGCCGCCAGGACCCAACCAACTCGAACCGGTACAGCGCTACTACCGCCAGCGTCAGTGCCACCAGCGAGACAGCTCCCACCACGTGCCCCGGCGTCAGCCCGTGGATCGGGAACCCATAGCCGGTCACGCTGGTCAGGATCGTGCTCACCAGGAAAATCCCCGCCCATCCCGGCAGATGCGTGCCGCGAATTAACGCCAGCAGAACAATCACCCCGGTGGCGATTCCCACCAGACTGATGCCCACATGCAACAGCGTAAAGGTTGCCAGACTCATTCCGAATATCATGGTCATCTCCTTGAACTTTCCGTAACTGAAACACCGCACCCAGTCCTGCGAGCCGCCACAACCTGGAAGACGCACGCGAGCCACTCCCGATCTTGTGGCGCGTTGTTTTCTCTGCGTCCTTTGCGGCTCTGCGCGAGATTTTCCGGAAACAGTTCCGCGCGTCTCAACGGGCGGTCAACTACCGCTTTGTCCGGCAGAACGCCAGCAGATCGGCATTCAACTGTTCTTTGTGGGTGTCCGTGATACCGTGCGGAGCGCCCTGGTAAACCTGCAACGTTGCGTTCCGGATCAGCTTCGCCGAAGTCAATCCCGCCGCCCCAATCGGCACAATCTGGTCATCATCCCCGTGCAGAACCAATGTCGGCACATCGAATTTCTTCAGATCTTCCGTGAAATCGGTCGCCGAGAAGGCCGCAATGCAGTCATACGCATTCTTGTGGCCCGCCATCATGCCCTGCATCCAGAAGGCGTCGATCACGCCCTGTGACGGCGTTGCGCCCGGCCGGTTGTACCCGAAGAACGGCCCGCTCGCCAAATCCTGATACAGCTTGGACCGGTCCGCCAGCGACCCGGCCCGCAGTCCGTCGAATACCTCCACCGGCAACCCACCCGGATTCGCTTCGGTCTGCAACATCAGCGGCGGCACCGCCGAGATCAGCCCGGCCTTTGCCACACGCTTCGTACCATGGCGTCCTATATAGCGAGCCACCTCGCCGCCGCCGGTCGAAAAGCCGAACAGAATCGCATCCTTCAGATCCAGATGATCCAGCAGCGCCGCCAAATCGTCGGCATACGTGTTCATCTCGTTGCCTTGCCAGGGTTGGCTTGACCGGCCGTGCCCGCGCCGGTCATGCGCGATCGCACGGAACCCGTTCGACGCCAGATGGAACATCTGCGCCTCCCAACTGTCGGAACACAGCGGCCATCCGTGACTGAGGACAACCGGCTGTCCAGCGCCCCAGTCTTTGTAATAAATGGCAGTGCCGTCTTTCGTGGTGATATAGCTCATTTCCCAGTAATTTCCTTTGTTGAACTAGCATGAAGGAAATTACTCCGGCAGCCATCCCGAATTGGTAGCGATTTCTAATCCCCAAATCGTGGTAGCTGGGGTTAATCCCGCGGTAGCGTTGACGCGCGCGGGATGATGATCTCCCGCCGGCCGAACAGCCGCGCATCCAGCGAATAGGCACCCGGGCCCAGCAGCACCACGGCCGTCGCAACTGCCGCCACAAAGCCCTGGAACAGCATGCTATCGCCATTTGCGGACCGCACAACGGCCGCGCCCGCCACCGTCACTACCCCCGCCATGGGCGTCAGCAACCCCAGCAACAGTAGCGCCCCACACGCCATGCCAACCAGGCCGAACAGCACCTCTCCCCCCGCCAGAAGCCCGCGCCCTTCCACCATCGCCACCACACCCACGGCGGCGCGCAGCAGTAGCAGTCCAGCGCCGGGCCAGCCGTTGGCGAATGTCGGATATAGCCTCTGCAGGGTCAGGGTCTCCTTGAAGCGATGACTACCATCCTTCACGTTACCCACCGCGGCCCACGGCGCGAATCCGCAGAAAGCATAACCCGCGCCTACCTCAATGGTGTTAGAGCTGGATGATGCCCCGTCGCAGCGCGATCACCACCGCCTGCGTCCGGTCACTCGCACCCAGCTTCTCCATCACGTGCTTTACGTGCACCTTCACTGTCTCCTCTGAAATAAACAGACGCTCGGCAATATCGCGGTTGCGATTGCCCCCCGCCAGATGCCGCAGCACATCCACCTCCCGTTGGGTCAGCCGCTCCTCGCCCAGGTGCTCGGCCAGCTTCGCCGCCACCTCCGCCGGCACGCGCTTCCTGCCGCTGTGCGCCTGGCGAATCAACTCCACCAATTCCCGCGGTGGCATGTTCTTCAACACATACCCGCGCGCGCCGGCCTCCATCGCCCGCTGGATCTCCACATCGCCTTCAAACGTCGTGAACATGATCACCCGCGCATCGGGAAACTCGTTTCGAATGGCGATCAGCACGTCAATGCCAGTCATGTCGGGCAGCCGCAGATCCAGCAGTGTCACGTCCGGCAGATGCTGCCGGTATAACTGCAGCGCCTCACGCCCAGTAGCCGCCTGCACCGTCAGCTCCATGTCTGCCTGGCTGTTGACGATCGCCGCAATGCCCTCCCGCAGCAGCGGATGGTCGTCGACGCTAAAGACTCGAATGCGTGTTGACTCGCTCATCTGCCCCTTCTCTTTCCTTGCCCTGCCCGCGCCACCGCGGCTGTAGACGCCCAAACCAGCCGCTTTGTGTCGCCGCCGGGAACGCAATCTTGGCCGGAACCACCAGTTCCACTTCTGTTCCCGCTCCCGCGCTGCTGCGCAAATGCAGCCGCCCGCCAATCTTCTCCGCCCGTTCGCGCATGCCCATCAGCCCCCAGTGCCCGTCCCGGCCCGAACGTAACACCTTCGCCTCCAAACCGCAGCCGTTATCCCTCACTGTCAGCCGCAGCCGCTTTGGCCCATACTCCATCTCCACGTCGATCCGCGACGCGCGCGCGTGGCGCAATGCGTTCACCACCGCTTCCCGCCCAATGCGATACACTTCATCGCGCAGCAGCGGATGCAAGGCCCGCGGCTCGCCCTCCACAATCACGCGGAACCCGCTAAACTCCGGCACCCCCACCTCCTCCGGAATCCGGGCAAACACGTGCGCCAGATCCTGCCCGCCGCTATCACTCGTCCGCAGACCCCGCACCGCGTTCCGCCCTTCGTCGATCACCCGGCTCATCAGGCCCAGCACCCGCCCCAACGACGGCTTCGCCGCCGACCCCTCCGGCACCTGGTCCGCCGCGACATGCAGTTGCATCGACGCACTCAGAAAGCCCTGCAACAGCGTATCGTGCAACTCCTGGGCGATCCGCGTGCGCTCGGCCAGCCGCTCTTCGAATCGCATGTTCAACTGCCGCGTCGCGCGCCGCATCCGCTCGCGATACAATACGGCCACCGCCCCCAACGCCAGCACCACGCACCCTACCCGGAACCACCACGTCTGCCACCACAGCGGCGCAAGGCGGATCCCCAGGCTGCTCTCCCCGCTGTTCCATACGCCGTCCGGATTGCTCGCTATCACCCGGAACCGGTACGTGCCCGGGCTCAGATTGGTGTACACCGCTTCCCGTGCCGCTACCGGCTCACTCCACTGCTGGTCAAAGCCGTCCAGCTTGTAGCGATAGCGCACCCCTTCCGGCATCGCCAGACTTAACCCGGCAAAGCCCAACACCACGCGCCGGCTCCCTCCCGGAACCCGCGCCCCACTCGAAAGCGGCACCGCCACGCCGTCGGCCGACACCGATTGGATATGCACCAGGGCCGGTGCCGAACTACCCGCCAGCAACTCCGGATGCACCACCGAAATCCCCCGGTTCAGCGAGAACCAGATGCGGCCGCGGTTGTCGCCCACCACCGACCGGTAACGCTTGACGCCCTCCCGCCCCCGCAACCCATCGGCCGTCGTGTACTCGCGCCAGCTGCCCTCCCCTGCCGCCAGCTTCGCAGCATTCACTCGCAGCACCCGGTTCGCCGTTGCCATCCACAACGCCCCGTTGGCGTCACCGGCCAGACCCAGCACCGGCTCCCGGAGGGCAGTGGCGCGCAGTGTGCCCCCCTGCAGAACCGCCAGCCCCCGCGACGTGCCCACCCAAAGCCGCCCCGCTGCGTCTTCGTACAGGCAATCCACCTGGTCGGCGGGCAGCCCTTCGCTCTCCCGGTACGTGCGCCAGGCGCTCTCTTGCAACGCACTCAGGCCACTCGGAGTAGCGAACCACGTCGTGCCGTCGCCCGTCTGCACGATCGCCGTCACGGTATTTGCCGCCAGCCCCTCGGCTGCTGTGTAGGTCGTGAACTGCCCGGCCTTCCAGCGGCTGACCCCACCGCTCAGCGTGCCTGCCCACACGGCCCCATCCCGCCCCTCGTACACCGAATAAACACTGTTCTGCGACAGGCCATCGGCGCTCGTATAAGTCTTGCTGCTTCCGGGACCCAGATGCGTCAGCCCGCCGCGCTGCCGTCCCACCCAGACCCCGTCCCCGCCCCCGCTGATCGAGTACACCACATCCCCGCCCAGCCCGGCCGCGGTGATCTCCCGTGCCTTCCCCTCCTCCAACCGCCACAACCCACCGCGCACCGGCGCAAACCACGTCCGGCCCTGCCCATCCACATACAGCGGCCCCGCCGCATCGCCCGGCAATCCCTCCGCGCTTGAGTAACTGACAAACGCGCTATCGCGGATGCGCTCCAACCCGCTCGCCCCGCCCGCCCATAGATTCCCTTCGCGATCCTCAAACACCGCCGTCACCGCATCGCGGACACCACCCGGGTCCAGCCACGCCACGCCTTGCCCATTCAACCGCAGCAGCCCGCGTGAATTCGTGCCGGCCCACAGATTGCCATGGCGGTCCACTGCCATCGATAGAATCTGGACACCAGCCAGTTCCCGCGGAATGCCCGCCGCCCTGAGCTTACCGCCGTCCCAACGGACCAGACCCCCATCGGTGCCAATCCACAACTCCTCGCCATGCGCCACCAGCGAGTTCACTTTCAGATCCGGTAACTCCGCCTGGAACGCCGTCGTGACGCCATCCTTCAGCCGAAACAGCCCGGCATCCCGCGTCGCCACCCAGATGCTCCCATCGCCCGTCTGCGCCAGCGAAAGCACCGGCGACCGGGAAAAGTCCTTCGGCGCTGCCACTGTCTCGTAACGCCCCTTGCGTAGTTCCAACGCCGAGGCTTCCCCCTTCAATACCCACAGCAGCGGCGCCCCATCACGGCTCCGCGCCAACGCCGCCACACTGCCCCGCGGCAATCCGAACGCCGCCTGGGCATCCGCTATCGCCCCTTCGTGATAACGCGCCAGCGCCGGGCGTCTCGGCCGCACCCACAGTCCCCCCTCCCCATCCGCCACCAACCCCAGCACATGCGTCAGCCGTCCCCGCTTGCCCAGCGTTGCCTCGACAACCTGGAACTGCCACCCGTCAAAGCGCACCAACCCCTTCTCCGTACCGATCCACAGATAGCCGTCGCGCGTCTGTTCCAGCGCATAGACCGGCCCGCGCGGGAAGCCATGCTCCATGCCCCAACGCTGCCGCACGTATTGTGACAGCGTCCGCCCAGGATCCAGCGCCAACGCCCCCGGTGTGCCGCCCAGCAACACCAGCAGCGCCAGACCCCCCACCCGGCTATGGAAGGAATTCGAATTTCTCAATCACCACCTCAACGGGCTTCTGCTGCGGGGTACGCGACTTGGCATACACGTATAAGTTCAAATGGACCGTCTCCAGCCCCGGCGTCGGAATCCCGGAGGTGAACACATGCTCGGCCGCCACGCGCGACGGCGGCAGTGGAACACTCCGGAAACTCACCCGCCCCGGCTCCCACCGGAACGCGTGCTGCATACTGCCGCCCGGCGCCTCAAAACGGAAGGAATTGGCCGCCACGTAATAAGGCTGCACCACGAACTGCGCGTTCTTGATGGCCCGATCCCCCCACCGGCTCAGCTCAATGTCGATCTCGCGATGATTCTGCCCACCCTCGTCCTGGTCCCAGGTGAACATCCGAAACGCCGTCGCCGGCTCCAGCACCGGCATCTCGCGAATGGTGAACGAATAGGTGCCGTACCCCAGGCTCCGCCGCGCCGCCACCTCCGCCCGCGTCCACTCGTTCCCCTCCTTCGTCACCTTGAGATGCAGCCGCCCCTCTCCATCGGTCCAGGCCGTCGGCGGCCGTCCCGCCCGCGGTTCCACCACTTCCCAGTCATAGCCGCTGAACTGCAAGTACGATGGCGGCGCCGGGGCACCCGCCTTGCCCGCGACACTGGCCACAGCCACCACCCCAGCCCCGTCAACCGGAAGCCGCTCCACCACCTTCGGCGGTTTATAAGAGGCGTCCACCAACACGGCCGCGTACTCCGTCCCCAGATGCGTCGCGCTTTCAAAACCGCCGTCGTCCGCGATCGCCGTATAGGGGCGATTCGAGAACGGCTGCACCCACCACTGCCCGCTCTTCGCGAACAGCACGATCCGCTGCCCCGCCCGCACCCCTCGCACCGTCCCCGCAATCGTCGCCATCCGATCCGGCCCCCCAGGACCGGCTTCCGGCACAACCCGGAATTCGATGACCGGCGTAACCGCAGGCGCCTGCTGCCCGCAGCCGGCACTCAGCAGGCAGGCAACCCACAACACATGTGCGACCTGGCGCTCCCAGAAACAGGCGTGCACCTCCTTAGGATAATTGCTCCGGGTGGTCAAGGCATACCTAAGCGTCAGGATTGCTGGATACCTCAAAAGTGGTAGTGGGCCTCCCCCCACGACGTACCATGACCCGATTGCATTGAGCGTCCCTCTACTGCGTGCTACATTCGTGTATCGATTTGAATCGATCGGATTTCACACCAAGCATTGGAGATCCTTTTGCAAGTCCTCAGACTCTTGACAACGCTGGCACTCGCCTGTGCCGCGCACGGCGCCACTCTCTCCACCACCAGCAGCGGCGGCTTAGGAGTGATCGATGGAGGCCCACACCTCGTGGACATTGTCCTCGCAGACACCCGTACCATCACCGGAAACTTCTTCGTCTCCTTGAATTCCTTGTCACACACGTGGATAGGCGACCTGTTCATCACCGTCACCCACGTCGACACAGGAACAACCGCAACCGTCTTGCATCGTATCGGCGTTCCGGCTCGCACACTCGGTTGCCCTGCTAACGTCTCTGGAACCTATACATTCGCCGATTCGGGCGTGGGTGTCCTGCCCTGTTCGGGTACTGACATTGCTCCCGGCACTTATCGGGCGTCAGGACCCGACGATACCGCGGTTTCCATCGCCAACCTGTTCAATGGACAATCCGCTGCCGGAACGTGGCGTCTTGCGATCGGCGACAGCTTCAGCTTGGGAGACAGCGGCACACTCGGAAGTTGGACCCTGAACCTCGATGTGGCCGATGAGACAGCAGTCCCAGAGCCAGCCACGTTCTCCGCCGTCGCTCTCGCGCTAGCCGCGTCCCTCCTCGCCCGCCGCCGGTAACCCCGCCAGCTACGACCCAGCCCCGCAAAGCTGGGTCTCCCGCATTCCGTCTCCCGCATTCTGTATTCTGTATTCCCACCCCCCGTCCCCCCGTCCCCCCCGTCCCCCGTGGCCCCCCACGTGCACCATCCCCCCATCAGATGGCTCAAATCATCCACCCTGCAACAACTTGCAGCACCCCCTGGGCGAAAAGCCCCAATAAGGGGTGCGCAAGGCCCGTCGCCGGGGTGGGTGAAAACCACCAGCCACAGGGAGCGCACGCGGCATGCTCGAATTTCTCGTAGCCGGAGGCGTCATGGCGGGCATGGGGACCCTCCTCGCCGCCCTCCTCGCCATCGCCGATAAGAAACTCTACGTCTACGAAGACCCCCGCATCGACGAAGTCGAGGAAATGCTGCCCAAAGCCAATTGCGGAGCCTGTGGGTGTGCCGGTTGCCGCGCCTTCGCTGAGAAAGCCGTCAAGGGCGAGATTGCCCCCGGTAAGTGCACCGTCAGTACCCCGGCCGGCATCGTCCAGATCGCCGCCTTCCTCGGTGTCAACGCCGGCAAGGAAGAAAAGCGCGTGGCCAAACTCGCCTGCGCCGGCGGCACCCACGTCGCTAAAAACCGCGCCAACTACGGCGGCATGGAAAGCTGCCGCGCCGCTGCCCTCGTGGGCGGAGGCGGTAAGGGCTGCTCCTGGGGCTGCCTCGGCCAGGGCGATTGCGACCGCGCCTGCACCTTCGACGCCATTTACATGGATGCGCACGGCCTTCCGGTCGTTATGGAAGACAAGTGCACGGCCTGCGGCGATTGCGTTCGCGCCTGCCCCAAGGATCTGTTTTCCATTCACCCGGTCAGCCACCGCCTCTGGGTGGCCTGCAAAAACCTCCTCCACGGCGACCTCGCCGAATCGGAATGCGAAGTGGCCTGCACCGCCTGCGGGCGCTGCGCCGCCGACGCCCCCGGACTCATTCAAATCGTAAATAACCTCGCGGTTGTCGACTACAGCCGCAACTCCCTCGCAACCAGGAAACCCACCGAGCGCTGCCCCACCGGCGCCATCGTCTGGTTTGACGAAAAGCAGGGCATCGTCAAAGGCCTGGAAGCCAAGAAAATCACGCGGAAAACGCCGCTCCCGGTGGAGCAGGCGAAATTGGCCGTACACGGATAGGACCCCGAAAGGCGACCCCCCATAGAGAGGCACATCAGCAAAATGAGCACGAAGACCAGCTACAAGTACCCCGGCGTCCGGCAAGCCATGGACGGCAACACGGCGGTGATCATGTGCGAGCGCGAAAGCACCGACGCTGCCGGCGCTTACCCCATCACGCCGTCCACGCAGATGGGCGAATACTGGGCCGAGGAGTCCGCCAAAGGACACATCAACATCTCCGGTCGCCCGCTCATCTTCATTGAGCCCGAAGGCGAACATGCCGCCGCCGGCGTCACCGCGGGCCTCTCCATGACCGGCCTCCGCGCCACCAACTTCTCCTCCGGCCAGGGCATCGCCTACATGCATGAGTCGCTCTATGCCGCCGTCGGCAAGCGCCTCACCTACGTGCTCAACATGGGCTGCCGCGCCATCACCAAGTCCACCCTCAATGTCCACGCCGGCCACGACGACTATCACTGCATCGACGACACCGGCTTCTTCCAGGTCTTCGGCAAAAGCGCCCAGGAAGTCTGCGACCTCAACATCATCTCCCACCGCATCGCCGAACTCGCCCTCACACCGGGCATCTGCGCCCAGGACGGCTTCCTCACCACCCACCTCATCGAAAGCCTCCTGCTTCCCGAACGTGAGATGATCGCCGAATACCTCGGCCGCCCCGACGATATCATCGATACCCCCACCGCCGCCCAGAAACTCATGTACGGCGACAAACGCCGCCGCATCCCCGAACTCTGGACCGTCGACAACCCCGTCATGATCGGTACCGTCCAGAACCAGGACGCCTACATGCAGAGCGTCGCCGCCCAGCGTCCCTACTTCTTCGATCACATCCCGGCCCTCACCGATCAGGCCATGGCCGAGTTCGCCGCCCTCACCGGCCGCAAATATAGCCGCGTCATGGGCTACAAACTCGAAGACGCGGAGTACCTCATCTTCGGCATGGGCAGCATGGTAGTCACCGCCGAAGCCGTCGCCGATTACCTCCGCGAAACCCGCAAACTCAAAATCGGCGTCGTCAACCTCACCATGTTCCGCCCCTTCCCCTCGGACGTGGTGGCCAAACTCCTCATGGGCCGCAAAGGCGTCGCCATCCTCGAACGTACGGACCAGCCTCTCGCCGTCGACCTCCCCGTCATCCGCGAAGTCCGCGCCAGCCTCAGCCGCGCCATCGAAAACGGCCGCGCCGGCAAAGGCCCCTTCCCCTATCCCGACCACCCCACTTACAAAAACGCCGACGACATGCCGCCGCTCTTCTCCGGCTCCTACGGCCTCGGCAGCCGCGACCTTCAACCCGAAGGCCTCATCGGCGCCGTCGAAAACATGCTCCCCAACGGAGCCAAACGCAAGTTCTACTACCTCAGCGTCGACTTTGCGCGCGAAAAGCCCCACAACCCCAAACAGGAGATCTACCAGCTCGAAGTCACCGACGCTTATCCCCAGGTCAAGCAACTCGCCGTCCATGGCAGCGAGAACCCCAACCTCATGCCGAAAGGCGCCATCACCGTCCGTATGCATTCGGTCGGCGGCTGGGGCGCCATCACCACCGGCAAGAACCTCGCCATGACGTTGTTCGACCTGCTCGGCTACCACATCAAGGCCAACCCCAAGTACGGCTCGGAAAAGAAGGGCCAGCCCACCACCTACTATCTGTCCGCCGCCCCCGAACCCATCCGCGTCAATTGCGAATACTTTTACGTCGACGTTGTCCTGGCGCCTGACCCCAACGTCTTCAAGCACTCCAACCCGCTCGCTGGCCTCAAGAAAGGCGGCGTCTTCATCATCCAGAGCGATTTGGAAAAACCCGAAGAGGTCTGGGCCCAGATCCCCGAGAAATACCAGCGCATCCTCATCGACAACGACATCCATGTCTTCTACCTGGACGCCTTCAAGATCGCCCGCGAAGAGGCCACCGACGCCGAACTGCAGTTCCGCATGCAGGGCAACGCCTTCCAGGGTGCGTTCTTTGCCGCATCCCCGGTCATGAAGGCCGCCAACCTCACCGAAGAGACCCTCTTCGAAGCCATCAAGTCCCAGCTCGAACATAAGTTCGGAAACAAGGGCGCCCGCATCGTCGCCGACAACATCCGCGTCGTCCGCCGCGGCTTTGACCAGATCCACGAAATCAAGGACAAGAAGATCGTCCAACCGGCCGCCGGCTCGGCCCTCCGCCGCGACCCGGGCATCCCTGTCCTCCTCAAAGCCCAGCCCGGCACCGCCACTGCCACCACCGATATCCACCGCTTCTGGGACCAGACCGGCAACTTCTATCTCACCGGCCGCGGCAACGACAATCTGGTCGAGCCCTTCATCGCCGCCAGCTTCATCCCCGCCCTCACCGGCGTGTTCCGCGACATGACCGGCATCCGCTTCGATCACCCGATGTGGATCCCGCAAAACTGCACCGCCTGCGGCTCCTGCTACACGGTCTGCCCCGATAGCGCTATCCCCGGCCTTGTCCACTCTCCCCTCACCATCCTCGACACAGCCATGAAGGGCCTCATGGCCAAGGGCAGCGCCGTCAAACACCTGCCGCGCGCCATCCGCACCGTCGAACAGAAACTGCGTTCCCGCATCGCTGCCGCCGGCGAATCGGCCGACGTCCGCCGCCTCATCGACGAAGCCATCGGCGACGTGCTGGTCACCTACGCCCCCGACGCCCCCGAAAAGCCCGAACTCGAAGCCGAATTCGCCCTCCTCAAAGCCGAAATGGGCGAGTTCAAGTTCTCCGTCACCGCCCCCTACTGGAACGCCCGCGAAAAGAAGCAGAAAGGCACCGGCGGGCTGCTCTCCATCACCGTGAATCCCTATGCCTGCAAGGGCTGTATGGAGTGCGTCAAGGTCTGCGGTGACGATGCCCTCCGCCCCGTCATCCAGACCCAGGAATCCATCGACAAGCTCCGCAAGGACTGGGACTTCTGGATGGCCCTGCCCACCACCGCGCCCGAGTTCATCCGCATCGAAAACCTCGACGAGAAGATCGGCGCGCTTGAAACCCTCCTCCTCGACAAGAAGAACTATATGTCGATGGTCGGCGGCGACGGCGCCTGCCTCGGCTGCGGCGAAAAGACGGTCGTTCACCTGTTCACCGCCACCGTCGAAGCCCTCATGCAGCCGCGCGTCGCCAAGCAGGTCAACAAGATCGACGACCTCATCGCCCGCCTGGACCAGCACATCCGCCTCAAACTCGCCTCCACCATGGACTTCTCCGATACCAGCCGTATCGAAGACGCCATCGAAGGCCTCAAGAACACCGACGTCACCCTCGCCTCGTTCTCTGAAAAACTCGATGCCCGCCACGAAGGCAAAACCATCGACGGCGAATGGCTCCGTTGGGTCACCCAACTGCTCGCCAAGCTGAAGCACCTCAAGTGGCAGTACACCGAAGGCACCGCCCGCCGCGGCCGCTCCAGCATGGGTATCATCAACTCCACCGGCTGCACCTCCGTCTGGGCCTCCACCTATCCCTTCAACCCCTACCCGTTCCCCTGGACCAACCACCTGTTCCAGGATTCGCCCTCCATGGCCATGGGGATCTTCGAAGGCCACATGGCCAGAATGGCCGAAGGCTTCAAAGCCGTCCGCCAGGCCGAGATCGAATTGAACGGCGGCTACCGCAAGGAAAAACACGAAGCCCAGTTCACTTACTTTGACTGGCGCAAGTTCACCGACGACGAACTGCACCTCTGCCCGCCGGTCGTCTCCATCGGCGGCGACGGCGCCATGTACGACATCGGCTTCCAGAACCTCTCCCGCCTCATGATGTCCGGCAAGCCTATCAAGGTCCTGGTCCTCGACACCCAGGTCTACTCCAACACCGGCGGCCAGGCCTGCACCTCCGGCTTCACCGGCCAGATCTCCGACATGGCCCAGTACGGCAAGGCCTTCCAGGGCAAGGAAGAAATCCGCAAGGAAATTGCCCTCGTCGGCATGGCCCACCGCACCACCTATATCCTCCAGGGCAGCATCTCCAACGCCACGCACCTGATTGAAGGCTTCATCGAAGGCCTCAATGCGCGCCGCCCCGCCCTGTTCAACGTCTACTCGGCCTGCATGCCCGAACACGGCATCGCCGACGACCTCGCCGACCAGCAGAGCAAGCTCGCCGTCGAATCCCGCGCCTATCCGCTCATCAAGTACGACCCCGGCAAGGGCATCACCCCCGAAGAATGCTTCGACCTCGAAGGCAATCCTTCGCTGGAAGCCGATTGGCCCACCTACACCCTCGACTACACCGACGACAACGGCGCCAAGGCCAAAATGGAACTCCCCTTGACCTTCGCCGACTTTGCCGTCACCGAGGCCCGCTTCCGCAAGCACTTCCGCACCGCCCCCCGCGATGCCTGGAACGACAGCATGGTCCCCCTCACCGAGTTCCTCGAACTCTCTGAAGACGACCGCGAGGGCAAGTTCCCCTACATCTGGGCGCTCGACAAGAAGAACCGCCTCATCCGCGTCATTCCCGCCTCGCCCATCGTCAAATCCTGCGAGGATCGCCGCAACTTCTGGCGCATGCTCAAGTCGCTCGCCGGCATCCGGCCCACCGTCAATCCCGCCGAGATCGAAGCCCGCGTCCGCGCCGAGTTCGCCCAAACTCTCGCCTCGCGCCTGCTCGCCCTCGCCGGCGACCCCGGGCTCGCCACCTCCATCGCCCTGCCCGCGCCGGCCGCCAACGGCGCACCCGCCGCCGCAGCATCCCCCACCGCCGGCGCCCCAGCCTCGGCCAACGGCTACACCGCCCCCTGGATCGACTCGCCGCAATGCACCTCCTGCGACGAATGCATCAACATCAACCCCAAGATCTTCGCCTACGACGACAAGAAACACGCCTACGTGAAAGATCCCCGCGGCGGGCCCTACAAGGACCTCGTCCGCGCCGCCGAAAAGTGCACGGCCCAGGTCATCCACCCCGGTACCCCGGCCGACCCCAATGAAAAGGACGCGGCCAAACTCCTGGCTCGCGCGGCCAAGTACAACTAGGAGCCAAAAGCAATGTTCGGCTTCTTCTCCAGCAAACAGCATCTGTCGCGCGGGGTGCACGTCCCCGAGTGCAAGGAACTCACCGAGCACCTCCCCATTCGCCGGCTGCCGTTTGCCCCCATGCTGATCGTGCCGCTGTCCCAGCACAGCGGCGCGCCGGCCGTGGCCCTCGTCAAGGAAGGCCAGGAAGTCGTGCGCGGCGAGCCCATTGCCAGGGCCAACGGCTTCGTCTCAGTCCCCATGCACGCCCCGGCCACCGGCCGCGTCGAGCGCATCGCCCTTGCACCCACCTCCCGTGGCGAACTCCAGACCGCCATCTATATCAAGCCCTGGCCCTCCGCCAGCCAGGAAGTCCTCTACGGCGCTGACCAGGACATCGAACACATGACCCCGGACGGCATCATCGCCGCCGTCCAGGCCACCGGCGTCGTTGGCCTCGGCGGTGCCGCCTTCCCCACCCACGTCAAAATGAAGGTGCCCGCGGGCTGCACCATCGACACCATCGTCGTCAATGGCTGTGAGTGCGAACCCTACCTCACCACCGACCATCGCGTCATGGCCGAATACCCTCAACAGGTCGTCCACGGCGCCCGCATCATGATGAAGGCCATGGGCGCCCCCAAAGCCATCATCGGCGTCGAAGACAACAAAATGGACGCCGTCGAGGCGCTCCGAAAAGCCATCGGCCCGGCCACCGACGTCACCGTCGGCGTCGTCGAAGCCAAATACCCCCAGGGCGCCGAGAAGATGCTCATCGAAGTCCTGCTCGGCCGCCAGGTGCCCTCCGGCGGACTGCCCAGCGAAATCGGCGTCGCCGTCTTCAACGTCGCCACGCTGGCCCAACTCGGCGAACTGCTCCCCCGCAGCCAGGGCCTCATCGAGCGCGTCATCACCATCACCGGCCCGGCCGTCAGCAAGCCCGGCAACTACCTGGTCGCCCTCGGCACGCCCCTCCGCTGGGCCCTCGAACAGGCCGGCTGCGTTGATGAGCCCGCCTCCGTAATCCTCGGCGGCCCCATGATGGGCCCCTCCTGCAGTTCGCTCGATATCCCCATCACCAAAGGCGTCAGCGGCATCCTCGTTCTTACCAAAAAGGAAGTCCAGGCCCGCCCCAAACAGGTTCATCCCTGCATCAAGTGCGGCGCCTGCGTCGAAGCCTGCCCGCTCCATCTCAATCCCTCCCGCATGGGCCTGCTCGCCCGCAAAGAACGCTACGAAGAAATGGAATCCGACTTCCACCTGAACGACTGTTTTGAATGCGGCTGCTGCAGCTACGTCTGCCCCGCCAACATCCCCCTGGTTCAGTATTTCCGCGTATCCAAGCAGATGAACCGCGAAAGGAAGGCCCGCGAGCGTGCCCAAGCTAACGGCTGAAATTCAGTTACGGACCTCGCCGCACCTGCACACGCCGCGGTCGGTGGAAATGATCATGCGGCATGTCGTCTACGCCATGCTGCCCTTGTGTGCCTTCGGCATCTACGTGTTCGGCATCAGCGTCGTGGCTCTCCTCGCCGTCGCTGTCGCTGCCTGCCTCGCCACCGAACACCTTTGCTGCCACCTCGCCGGCCGCGCCTCCAGCATCAACGACTGGAGCGCCGTCATCACCGGCATCCTGCTGGCGCTCACCCTGCCCCCCGGCTTCCCCCTCTGGATGACCGCCGTCGGCGGCTTCGTCTCCATCGCCCTCGGCAAGATGCTCTTCGGCGGCCTCGGCATGAACGTCTTCAACCCGGCGCTGGTCGGCCGGGCCTTCCTCCAGGCATCCTTCCCCGTCGCCATCACCGGCTACACCCCGGCCCTCTCGGCCTCCCGCTTCACCGAGTTCATCCCTACCACCCTCACTTTCCCGTTCCTCCAGCCGCCCTCGCTCACCGCCTGGATCACCGCCGCCCGCGTCGACAGCTTCGCCGGCGCCACCGCCCTCATGCAGCAGAAGTTCGATCGCGTCACGGTGGAATTGCTACCCTTGTTCCTCGGCTACGAATCGGGCTCGGCTGGGGAAACCTCGGCCATCCTCATCCTGCTCTGCGGCGCCTATCTGGCCGCCCGCAAATTCCTCGACTGGCGCATCCCCGTTGCCATGCTCGGCAGCGCCGCCCTCGCCGGACAGGCCTTCCATCTGCTGAACCCCGCCGTCTACCCCAACGGCGCCTTCGTCCTCGGCTCCGGCGGCCTCATGCTCGGCGCCGTCTTCATGGCCACCGACATGGTCTCCTCCCCCACCACGCCCCTCGGCGTCTGGATCTACGGCGCGCTGATGGGCCTCATCACCGTCATCATCCGCTTCCTCGGCGGACTCCCGGAAGGCGTCATGTACTCCATCCTGCTCGGCAACGCCGTCGCCCCCTTGATTGACAACATCACCCAGCCCGCCATCTACGGCGCACGGAAGAAAGCGAAGGTGACGGCATGAGCGCCGCTAACCTCCCGCAACCCGCCGCCTCCGACAGCGTCCGCATGATCCGCCTCATGGGCTCGGTCTCCCTCATCTGCGGCCTCCTCATTGTCGGCACCCACATCGGCACCATGGAGCCCATCCGCCGCAACCAGGAGTTCATCACCAAGGAGACCGTCTCCGCCCTCCTGCCCGGCGTCGACAAACAAGCAGTCTACAGCCTCGTCAACGGCGACCTCCAACCCGGCGCCCAACCCAACGTCCCGGTCCTCTACGCCGGCTTCGACAAACAAGGCGCCCTCATCGGCGTCGTCATCGAAACCAGCGAGCGCGGCTACGCCGACACCATCAAAGCCATGTACGCCTACTCGCCCGACCTCCAGGCCATCACCGGCTTCCAGGTCATGGAACTCAAGGAAACCCCCGGCCTCGGCGACAAGATCACCAAGGATCCCGCCTTCCTCGACAACTTCAAGAAACTCGACGTCACCGCCGGCCCCGACGGCAAACCGGCCCACCCCGTCGTCACCGTCAAACACGGCACCAAGAAGAACCCCTGGGAAGTCGACGCCATCTCCGGCGCCACCATCTCCTCCCGCGCCGTCGGCCGCATGCTCGCCAAAAGTACCGCCACCATGCTCCCGTTAGTCCGCAAGAATCTCGATCGAATCAGGAAGGGCAACTGATGCCACACGATCATGGTCAACCCGCCCCGTCGCCGGCCGAAAACATGGAAGCCTTCCTCGACGGCCTCTGGAAACAGAACCCCGTCTTCGTCCAGGTCCTCGGCACCTGCCCCACGCTCGCCATCACCAACAGCGTCAGCAACGCCGTCGCCATGGGCCTCGCCACCCTCTTCGTCCTGGTCTGCTCCAACGCCCTCGTCTCGGCCGTGCGCAAACTCGTCCCCAAACAGGTCCGCATCGCCACCTACATCCTCATCATCGCCACCTTCGTCACCATCGTCGATTACCTGATCAAAGCCATCAGCGTCGCCGTCTACAAGGCCCTCGGCCCCTTCATCGCTTTGATCGTGGTGAACTGCATCATCCTCGGCCGCGCCGAAGCTTACGCCAGCAAGAACCCCGTCGGCAAATCCATCCTCGACGGCCTCGGCATGGGCATCGGCTTCTTCATCGCCCTGTTCTCCCTCGGCAGCGTGCGCGAAATCCTCGGCGCCGGCACCTTCCTCGGCTTCCCCCTCTTTGGACCCAACTACCAGCCCTGGGTCCTGTTCCTGTTACCCCCCGGCGGCTTCTTCACCCTCGCCATCTGGCTCATGGTCTTCGCCGCCTGGAAAGACCGCAAGAAACGCCGCGAAGTGAAAACCATGGCGGAGGCCGCATGAATACTCAATCCCTAGGTCACATCTTCATCGACTCGTTGCTCATCAACAACTTCGTCCTCAGCGTCTTTCTCGGCATCTGCCCCTTCATCGGCTGCTCCAATAAACTCTCGACCGCCTGGCGCATGGGCGTCTCGGTCATCTTCGTTATCACCGTCAGCAGCGTGCTGGCCTTCGGCACCAACCTCATGCTCGTTGCCCTCGGCGCCGAATACCTCCGCATCATCACCTACATCGTCATCATCGCCTCCACCGTCCAACTGGTCGAAATGTTCATCAAAAAGACCAGCCCCGCCCTCTTCCGCGCCCTCGGCATCTACCTGCCGCTCATCACCACCAACTGCGCCGTCCTCGGCGTCGCCCTCTTCCAAACCGCCCGCGAATACAACTTCGCCCAGAGCCTGGTCTTCGCCATCGCCTCCAGCGCCGGCTTCGCCCTCGCGCTCATCCTCATGTCCATCATCCGCGAGCGCCTCGAACTGTCCGACATCCCCGACACCGCCCGAGGCACCGCGCTCGTCCTCATGCTTGCCGGCACCCTCTCGCTGGCCTTCATGGGATTCGCCGGCATGGGAGCCGGCTAACACCATGGCACTCGAACTCTTAAAAGGCGTTCTCGGCCTGTTCGTCCTGCTCGGCTTTTGGGCCGCCATCCAGGCCTACCTCCGGCGCCGCTATGCGCGCCCCCACGACTTTGATGTACTGCACGAAATGACGCACGGCTGCGGCGCGTGCGGCGGTCACGGACACGGAAAATGCTCCGGCGGCGGTGGCGGCCACTGCCACGATTAAAGGAAAGAAGCGACATGTACCTCAGCGAGTACGACATCACCAATCCCGTAACGGCCACGCTCGTGGCCTCCGAGCGCATTACGCCGCTGAACTGGGAGGCCGAAGTCCGGCACCTGGTCCTCCAACTCCCCCAGGGCGCCGAGCTCGACTTCGTCGAAGGACAAAGCATCGGCGTCCTCGCCCCCGGCCCGCATGCCTTTGGCAATAAGCACCACCTGCGCCTCTACTCCATCGCCAGTTCCCGCAAAGGCGAAGCCGGCAAGGAGAACACCTTCTCCATCTGCGTCCGCCGTTGCTTCTACCTCGATGAGATCAGCGGCGAACAGTACCCCGGCGTCGCCTCCAACTTCCTGTGCGATGCCCGCCCCGGCGACCCCGTCCAGGTCACCGGCCCCTATGGCGCTCACTTCTCCGTCCCCGCCGACGATACGTCCAACATGCTCATGGTCGGCGTCGGCACCGGCATCGCCCCCTTCCGCGCCTTCGTCCGCCACATCTATGAAGAACGCGGCGGCTGGCGCGGCAAAGTCCGCCTCTTCTACGGCGCCAAGAGCGGCATGGAACTGCTCTACCGCAACGAGCACAACAAGGACATGGCGCTCTACTACGACGACGCTTCATTCCGCGCCTTCGAAGCCGTCAGCCCACGCCCGGCCTTCGACCATCCGCCCGCCCTCGACAACCTCCTGCTCCAGCACCGCGAGGAGATTTGGGAGATGGTGGATGATCCAAAGACCTACATCTTCGTAGCCGGCCTGGAAAACGCGAAGGCGAAGTTCGACAAAGCCATGATCGCCATCGCCGGCTCCGAACAGGCCTGGCAAAATCGCCGCGCCGATCTGCAGGCCTCCGGCCGCTACGCCGAACTCATATACTGATCTTTGCGCCAGTAG
>JAEUQF010000269.1 GCA_016789745.1 Bryobacterales bacterium | reverse complement strand
GATACCCTGCGGAGCAAGGAATTCCTCCGCCGCGGCATGGTGTCGGAAGGCTTCGTCAACACGCTGCTCGAAGAACACGACAGCGGGCGGCGCAACAACTCGCATTGGCTGTGGATGCTGCTGATGCTGGAGCTGTGGTTTAGGGGCGTTCCGAAAAGCCACTGACAGCCGCTGCCGTCCCGTGCAACCATGCGATGTCATCGGGATCTACGCGATTTGTGGCTTGATGGGCCGGTAAACGGGTTGCGGACTGCCTCACTCCAGACGCTTCTTCCGCGCCGCGGTGGGCTTGCTCAGGAGTTTACTAACAGGCTTCACCATAACGAGGGCCGTTCCCCTATCGTAACCGTAACCTCCCCCCAAAAAGCCCTAAAGCCGATACCCCCCTTCCGCCGATAGTACATATGTCGCGGGTTTCTGGCGTCGCGTTGGTCGCGCCGGACGCCCCGGAGCTCGCCCCCGCTCCTCCGCTTTCGCCCGGGAGGATTTCCGACATGCCGCCACTTGCGGCCCCTGGTGTGTCCCTGGTCAGCACCACGGCCGGTCTGCTCCAACACTACTGGTCCACGCAGCAATGGCGTCTGCTCTACCGCGAGACGGATGCCAACCTCCTGCCCGCCAGCCTCGCGCCGTTTCAGGTCATCGCGTCGCCGTCGAACGCCATGTGGGCTGATCCTTTTCCGGTCAGCCTCGGTGCGCGCCGCTTTGTCCTGTTTGAAGAGTGCACGTACCGCTTCTGGGGGCGGACCACGGGTAGCCGCGGCATCCTGCGGGTTATGGAGTACTTCGGCGACGGGAAATGGTCGCCGCCGCGCACCATCCTGGAGCGGCCCTATCACTTGTCTTATCCGTTCGTATTTGAGTCGGGCGGCCGGCATTACCTCATTCCCGAAACGCTGGCCAATTCGAGCATCGAACTCTATGAAGCCGTCGAGTTCCCCTGGCGCTGGCGTTTTGTCCGCTCGCTGCTTACCGACGTGAGCGCCGTCGATAGCACGTTGGTCGAAATCGATGGCACCTGGTGGATGTTCACCTGTATGGAAAGCTTCGGGGCGCCGAATCGCGATCTGTGTTTGTTTCATACCGATGACCCGGTGAACGGCCGCTGGATGCCGCATCAGAAAAACCCTGTCGTGGTGGATGCAGGCTGCGCGCGCATGGCCGGCAATCTCTGGTTCGACGGCACGCACTGGATCCGTCCCGGGCAGGATTGCTCGGCGGGCTACGGAGGCGCTGTAAAGCTGCGCCGCATTCTGGATCTCACGCCGCACAGCTATTGCGAACAGGCGCTGGGCAGGCTGGGCCCGGAGACGATCGAGGGTGCCTCGGGCGTACATACGTTAAACATGGCCGCGGGGCTGCAGTTCAGCGACGCGCGCCGGAGTGTCGAGCGATGGCGCCTGTGCTGATTCGCGTGCGCCCGCTCACGGAGCCGGACATCGAGCCGCTGCTTCGCTTTGCTGCTGGTTACTACGGTCCGGACTCTCACCAGGCCCGGCGGACCCGATTTGAGTGGCTCTACCGGGACAATCCTTTGAGTCTGGGGCCATCCAAGGACGTTCTGGTGGCAGTTACCGGCGACGGCGACGTCGTCGGCTGCCACTGGAAAACACGCCTGGCCTGGCGCTTCCACGGACAGCGCGTGGTCATTCCCAGTTGTCATGATCTGGCCATCCTGCCTGAGTATCGCCAGGGGCAGGGGCTGCAGTTGATACTGGCGGGCCTGGCGGGCGAAGAACGGGCCGCGCTGCTGGGCCTGTCGCCGCAATCGGAAGGCATCTACGCCCGCATGCGCTGTCCGGAAGTGCCCATGGTGCGATTGCAGAAAGTGCTGTCCTACGCCCGGACCGCGCTGGGTATGACCGGCCTCAGCCGGTGCCGCCCGAAGCCGGGGCTTGCCTGGCGAAACAAAGCCATTCCTGTCGTAGCCACCGCGCTGCCGGACGATCCCCTGCTCGGCGCCGCGCTGCTGGTGCCCACCGCCGGCGACGGATCGCTCGAATGGACTCTGGAAACGTTCCGCTGGCGTTTCTTCCATCCCCACGGCCCGGCCCACGTGCTGGTGCTGGTGGGCGATGCCGCGGCGCCCATCGGCCGCGCCGTGTTCTCTTACGGCCAGCGCCGCGGCGCCGTGATGGCGCGCCTGGTGGATGTGGCTGCTGCCGATGCCGCGGCGCTCGCCCCCGTGCTGGCGGCCACCGAGAAGGCGATGCGGCGCCTTGGCGTTGCCGTCGCTACCGCCGCCACTACTTCGCAGCCGGCGCTCGAATGGTTTTCCACGCATGGCTGGAAACCACAACACGGCGTTTCCGCCCGTTTCTTTCTGCGCCGCCAGGAACCGTTGACGATTGCCGGAATTTGGGGAGGAAGCTATGACTACGGATACGACGCAAACTGAACTGTTCGACGCGATTGAACGCTTCATCAACGAAGTGCGGGAAGGCAAGGGAATGCCCGCCGGCTTTACCCTGACGCCCGGCACTTCGCTGGTAGACGGCTCGGCCGGCATTGACTCGCTCGATCTGGCTGCCCTGGTGGTGGAACTGCAGAACCATACCGGCAAAGATCCCTTCGCCGACGGATTCGTGAACTTCGAAGATGCCGCCACTCTCATTGCTCTCTACTCTCGCTAACGGCAACCGGCTGGTGGTGGAAGGCGTCGCCGAAGCCACCGGCCGCTCTCTGCTTGATCGCGCGCGCGCCCTCCGGTCCGGAGAAGGGGAAATCCGCCGTCTCTGTGTCTGGTCCGCCTCGCCAGCCGATATCCTAACCGCACTCGCGCTGGCCGAACTCGCCGGTGGGGAGGTCTTCCTGGCCCACCGCTCGCTTACCGCCGAGCAGGTTTGGGAACTCGCCGGGCAGTATGGTATCGACGCTCTGTGGTTTGATGGCGATGCACGCCTGCTGCGGCGCCCGCTCACGGCCATCGACGCCGATACCGGCGCCATCCATCTGATGACCTCTGGCACCACCGGGCTGCCCAAGGTGGCGCGCCATTCCCTCCCCTCGCTCGCCGCCTCCCTCCGCCGCACCGGAAACAGCGCCGAGGCCCGCTGGCTACTTACCTACCCCACCACCAGCTTTGCCGGACTGCAGGTTGTGCTGGCGGCCGTGCTCGGCGGCGGGGAGCTTTATGCCCCGCCCGACACCACTCCCCCAGCCCTTGTCAACGAACTGCGCCGGCACGCCATCACGCACGCCAGCGGGACCCCGTCGCTCTGGCGCAAGCTGCTGCTCGCCCTCAACCCCGAGAACCCTATTCCCAGCCTCAAGAACATCACTCTGGGCGGCGAAGCCGTGGACCAGGCCACGCTCGACCGTCTCAGCCAGGCCTTCCCCCAGGCCCGCCTCCGCCACGTCTACGCCTCCACAGAAGCCGGCGTCATCTTTACTGTGGCCGATCACCGCGCCGGCTTCCCGGCCTCC
>JAEUQF010000261.1 GCA_016789745.1 Bryobacterales bacterium | reverse complement strand
AAACTTCCCGGCGTCAGCCCCGAGAAACTCACCGCTGCCTCGACACCGCCGATCCGCACCACCGGCGTCTCCACCGTACGGATCAGCGGACTCGCCGGGGCCGCCTCTCCCAACCTCGGCACAAAATCCACGCGCCCCATCCCCGTGCCATAGATCACAATCGACTCACCACGCCTCGCCGCACGCACTTCGCCCGTGGTTGCAATCGTGATGGCCCCCTTGCCGTTCCCATCCAACTGGAACACCGCCGGCGACGCAGGCACCGCATCCGGCCCGCTCGCCACCGCGCTGGTCTGCCCCGCGTGTGACACCGTAATCGACAGTGGCCCTGGCACCAGGCTGAACGGCAGTTGAAAGTTGATCTGGTTCGGACCCACATACAACAGCGGCACCAACGTCCCGTTCACCCGCACCTCCGTGGTGTTCAGCCGCGTGCCAATCGGAAACCGTGCCGCCTGCATCTCGCCTTGCGATAGATTCGACCCATACAGCGTGACAATCGCCCCGCCCGACACCTCCGGCCGGAAGCTGGCCGCATTCACCACGCTCCCCGCCGCGATCGCCGGCGCCTCCGTCAGCGGCAGCAGAAACGCATCGTGCGCATTCGAAAAGTCCGCACCCGCGCGCGGCCCGCCGCCCGGCGTGAAGATGCGGCCCTGATAGGTAGCCCCATACAACCCGTGCCGCGGCACGCGCATGATGGCTAGCGTTCCCCAGGTATCCGTGGCCGGATCATACTCCTCGTGCTGTTCAAAAGTCTGCTCGGGACGCCCGCTCTCCCCCTCGCCCCCAAACACTTGAATCCGATTGCGTAGCGTCCCACTCCCAAGCCCACCGCGAGCCGTCACAATCCCCGCCCTTACACGCCAGTTATTCGTAGCCGGATCGAACTCCTCGTTGGCTCGCAGGTTGGTGGCCCCGTTGCGGCCCGCAATTGCATACACCTTCCCGCCGATGGCCTGCGCGGTCAGATGATCGCGAGCCGTCGGCATATCCGGCACTCGTGACCACGTGCGGGACGCCGCGTCGAACACCTCCGCGACAGCCGTCGGCCGGATCGGATCCAGCCCGCCCACCACATAGATGCGATCCCCAATTACAGCCACGCCGCTCGCGCCGCGCGGCACCCCCATCCGCCCGACAACCGCCCACTGATCAGTCTCCAGGTTGTACTCATACGTGGCGCCATCCACAAAGTTCGTGCCGGTGCGAATCGCGCCCAACACGTACAGCCGCCCGCGCGCCGCCGCGAAGTTGCAGTGATCGCCGCCTTCGGCGATCGGCACCCGCGCCCCGGCCGTCCACTCATCGCGAACGGGGTCATAAATCCGCAGCACGCTATCGCGCGACCCATCGCGCAGCAAGCCGCAGATGGAATAGATTTTGCCGTTCAACACCGCGGAGGAGACCTCGGTCACCTCCACCGGATAAGGCGCACGCCGTTCCCAAATCCCCTGCGCCGATACCACCGAAACACCCGCTACGAACAGCAACAGCAACCGCATGGCCGCCAGCTTAGCAGGTCTTCAGGTCACCAACTTTGCCAGCCTCTTCGGCGCAATCAGCCGGTAGCTTTGCTTCACCAACTCCGCTACTTCATCCCAATTGATTGGCGCGGCATCGCAGTGCAACCCTACCCACCCATGCTGGCCCACATAGGCAGGCTTAAAGAATCGGGGGTCCTTCAGAAAGACCCCTTGTATCTCTTTTCCCGTTTTGAATCCGATGCTGCGCTGCTCGTTCTTATCTCCGCTATAGGAGCAGAAGATCTTATCGCCCACCCGGAAATTCGGGTGTTCCCAAGTGATGGTCTCCCTGGTCTCCGGCAGCGCCAGGCAGATGGACCGCAGCCTGACGAGAATCTCGTCCGCAGCCATTGGGAAGCCTACTTCATCGTGCCGCGAGCTTCTTCCAGAATCCGCTTCGCGCGACTCGGGTTATATACGCCGCAAGAACAGAAGCGAGCCATGTACGTCACCGCTTCCTCCGGCGTGCGCCGCCCTTCCTTCACCCAATCAATCATCTTCTTCGCCAGCGAATGGCTGATCATGCCATGCCCGCACATGGTGCTCAGGCTCATCACCTGGCTGGCCGGCAGCATCTCGGTCTTGCCCTGGAAGCCCAATGAATACGACAGGCTGTGACGCGGAATGCCAGCCGCGTGGCAGCACTGCTCGGCCCCATCCACCGACGTGGAAATGTTCACGCACAGATTCAGATCGGCCTTCAGCACCAGCTTCAGGAACTCCTCGGCCGCCACCCGATTGTCAAAAACCACGGCACAGGTCGTGGGCGTGTCCACACCGTCGATCACAGACTGGAAATTCGGCGTCATGTCCCGATTCCAGTGCTGCGTCGGGTCCATGTTCTGGCACGGCCGCAACGCGCCGCCATGCGACGCGTCGCCCATGTTCACCGGCTTGAACGGCAGCGCCAGCCGCAGAAACTCCTTCAGCTTCGGCACGCTGCCCTTATCGGTCTTCCCGCGGGCCGGAATCGCGAAAACCACGTAGTCATCGCGAAAGCTTTCGGCATCGCCAAAACGGTGCAGGGTGTTCGTCATCGTGCAGCTCCTGTCGGTACGGGTTCCTTGGATTGGGCAGCTTCGGCCCGGTCCAGCGAGATCTTGCCGAGCCCTGTATTGGTCTTGGCGCGGTGCAGCGTGTAGCCAAGCCGTTCCAGAATCGGGCCCACTATCTTGTCCTCGCCATTCTCATCGCAGCGCGCGCCTACGCCCAGAACAATCACGGTGTTCAGCGTCTTTTCCACCTCGCGCACCGTCTCGATGACGGTCTCGATCTTGTCAGCGGTCACCTTCAGTTCCAGAATCGCCGACATTACCTTCTCATTCAGAATGTCGTCCTTGATCTTGCCCGTGCTGGTGTCCGTCATCAGCGATGTGACCGGATTCTTCTTTTCGAACGTTACGCCCCGCTTGGCCAGCGCCATCGCCATGCGTTCAATCTCGTAGAACCGCACACCCACGCCAGGGCGGCCGAACTCCACCGTGAAGCCCGCATCGCCCAGCTGTACGCGGCCGGTGACGTCGTTGGTCTTCACTTCTTCGGTCCCGCGCCCCGTCACGCCCGTCGATTCATGCGGCACGCGCGGATCGGAAAACGCCCGCCGTACAATGCGCGGCCACGTCAACTCATCCGGCTCAAACGCCGCCGTCGGACATACATCCGGTTCCGGATCGAAGCGCAGCCGCAGCGCCTTGAAAATGCCACGCATGGTGCGCACCAGCGTGGGATTCAAATGCTCCTGGCTTAACCCGTTGTAACAGGAGTAGCACTCCACACACTCGTCACGGTTGATGGTGGACCGGTTGTTGGCCGGATCGACATAGATCGCGCCCATGGGACAAACATAGGTGCAGTTGCCGCACGCCACGCACTTGTTCGGATTGATCTTCATGGAACTCCCTTCGTTACGACAGGGTTAAGAAACCTTATTTTATCGCATAGATATTGCGATGGGCTTGGAAGCATCAATACGCAAAAACAGAAGAGCGGCCAGGAACCCAAGCGCCCCTGCCACCAAAAACGGGCGATCCCAATGGCCGCCCACCACCAGCCAGGCAAATGCCATGGGCGACAGCGCGCCGCCCAGGTTGCCAAACGTGTTCATCACCGCACTCACGGACCCGGCTAGGTCGCCGCCAATATCCAACGGCACGGCCCACGATACGCCCACCGTCAACTCCAGGCCGAACACCGCCACGCAAGTCAGCGCCACGCACGTCTCGGCGCTGCTCGCCAACGCCGCGGGGATAATGAAGCTGGCCGCCAGCACGAATCCGAACACCGCAACCACCTTGCGCGCAAAGCGCAGGTCCTTCGTGCGATGGCCGATCTGGTCCGAGATCCAGCCCCCTAGCATGTCGCCCACGGTTCCCGCCAGCAGTGGCAGGCTGGCGTAGAAGCCCATCGTCTTCAGGTTCACGCCGCGAGCCTCATGCAAGTAAGTCGGGAAGATGGTCAGATACAGTTGCAGGCAATAGCCGTAGCAGAAGTACATCGCCGAGAGCGTCCACAGATTGCCGCTGCGCAGGATCTCCCACGGAAACGCCATCGACTTCTTTGGCCTCGGCGGCGGTGTCTGGCTCTGGATCAGCTCCAGTTCCGCCTTGTTGACCGCCGTGTGCTCGGCCGGCGTATCGCGGTAATACCAATACCAGATCACGGCCCACACCAGGCCCAGCAGCCCGAAGACAAAGAACGCGCTGCGCCAGCCGTACCCGATGATGATCCAACTGACGATGGCCGGTGTCATCGCCGCTCCAATACGCGACCCGGCGTGCGTGATGCTTTGCGCATAGCCGCGCTCAATCGGCAGCATCCAGCGCGACAGGCTGCGCGTTGCAATCGGAAACGCGCCCGATTCGCCCACACCGAACAGGAAGCGGAACGTAGCCATCGACGTCGCATTCCAACTCATCGCGGTCAGCGAAGTGAACGCGCTCCACCACGCCACAATCAACGCCAGCGCGCGCCGCGGCCCCAGGATCTCCCCCACCCACGCGCTGGGAATCTGGAACAGCGAATAGCCCAGCATGAAGATGGAGATCATCCACGTGCCGGTCTCCAGGCTCAAGCCGAGATCCTTGCGCATGTACGGCATGGCCGTCCCAATCACCACACGATCCATATACGTGATCATGTAGGCTGCAACGGTGAGCCAAAGGACGTTGTGGCGAATGCGAGTAGGACGTTCAGTCACAGAAGGGAGATACTATCAGACCGGGGGAGTCTCTTGTACAGCGCATGGTGAGATTGTGGGCTATCGGAGTGATTTTGGTTGCAGGCTGGGGATGCGGCACGGCGCCGAAGCTGCCTGCTATCGCGGCCCGGACATACGTGGAGACGCGCCAGTGCGACACCTGCCATAAGGAGATCGCCGCCTCCTACAAGCAGACCGGCATGGCCCGCGCCTTCTACAAAGCCACTCCCGCCACCATGACGGTGGAACATTGGGAACGCTCCCCGCGCTTCGATCACAAACCTTCCAACCGCTCCTATCAACTGCTGCGGCGCGGCGACCGCTACTTCCTGCGCCGCTGGCAGGGGACCGACAGCAACATGCTGGAACTGGAGATCCACTACGTGATGGGCTCCGGCAACGCCGCCCGCAGCTACCTGCACCGCACCCCGCAAGGGCGCCTGGCCGAACTGCCCGTAGCCTGGTATGCCGATGCCGGCGGCAAACTCGCGATGAGCCCCGGCTACGATCGCTCCGATCACCAGGACCATCGCCGCAAGATCAGCACCGACTGCTTCTTTTGCCACAATGCCTACCCGGCAGCCCTCGACACGAAGCCGGCATCGGAACCGGTGTTCGCCGAGTCGCTACCGGAAGGCATCGACTGCCAACGCTGCCATGGGCCGGGGTCTGTGCATGTGAAGTCCACCAAGCCCGCCGACATCGTGAACCCCAAACGCCTATCGCGCGAACGCTCGCTTGAAGTCTGCATGCAATGCCACCTCGAAACGACCAGCTTCCCCTTGCCGAACTCGCTGGTGAAGGTGGGCCGCGGCGCCTTCTCCTATCAGCCCGGCCAGCCGCTGTCGGATTTCATGACGCACTTCGATCACGCCAAAGGCTCCGGCAGGGAAGGGAAGTTCGAAATTGTCAGCTCCGTCTACCGCCTGCGCCAGTCGAAGTGCTTCACCGCCAGCGACAAGCTCCAATGCACCACCTGCCATGACCCGCACAAGGTGCAGCGAGGTCCTGCCGCGCGCCCCGGCTTCCTGAAGACCTGCCAGGGCTGTCATCAGGGGCAAGGCCACTTCACCAAGGGCGATTGCGTCCAGTGCCACATGCCGAAACGCCGCACCGAAGATGTAGTGCATGGCGTGATGACCGACCATCTCATCCAACGCCGCCCGCCGCCCGGCAACCTTACCGCGCCCATCGCCGAACGCCACGAAACGCCCGGGAAATCGTACGTCGGCGAGGTGGCGCCCTACTACCCGGCGAATCCCGATGAGCTCTATGTAGCCCTGGCGCAGGTGGTGCAGCGCAGCAACCTCGCAGCCGGCATTCCGCGCCTGGCCGCCGCCATCCAGAAGCATCGCCCCCAGGAGCCGCAGTTCGCTTTCGGCCTCGCCCAGGCCCATGCCGCGGCCGGAAAACCAAACGAAGCCATTGCCGCTTATCGCGAACTGCTGCAAGCACATCCGTCGTATGTTCCCGCGCTGCGCAACCTCGGCGAACTGCTGCATGCCGCCGGCCAGACCAACGACGCCGTCCTGCATCTGGAAAAGGCCCGCGGCCTGGAACCCAACAACGCCGGCGTGCTGCACGCCCTCGGCCGCGCCTGGCGGGATCAGGGCAAGCTTGCCGATGCCCAAACCGCACTCGAAGAAGCCATTAACCAAGACCCCGACTTTGCCGACGCCCACAATTCGCTTGGCCTCGTCCTGCTGGAACGTAAGGACCTCGCCAGGGCGCAGGCATCGCTGCAGGAAGCCATCCGCCAACAGCCGGACTTAGCCGAGGCGCATCTCAACCTGGCGCAGGCGATGCTCATGGCCGAAGCCCCGCCACAGCAGGCACAGGCGGAACTGGAAACGGCCATTCGCCTAAACCCTCGCATGGCGCCCGCCCACGAACTGCTAGGCCTCATTCACTCCGCCAGCGGTCGTTGGCCGCTAGCCGCCGCCAGCTATCGCAAAGCCCTGGAGATCACACCAGACGCCCCCAGAGCACAGCTAGGCCTCGGCTCCGCGCTTGCGGCCACCGGCGATCGCGAGGCCGCCCGCCGCTACCTGAACCTCGCCCTTCGCAGCCCGGACCCCAACATCCAAGCCGAAGCCCGCGACGTGCTCAGTCAGCTCCCGTAAGCGCAAAGTACAACCGCCAGAACGTGTCCCAGCCACCCTGTTGCTGCAGGCGCCGGATCTCCCGCTCGCATTCCCGCAGCACGGGCACCACGTCGCCCTCGCCCGCATCACCGCACTTCCCGAGAACACCCTCCCACTTGCCCTTCACCCAAGCCCCAAACGCCGCGTTCCGAAAGGCCAGCACTCCCCACAACCCCTGCCCCACCAAAACTCGCCAGCGCCACATTCCTCCAGGGAAATGTTTCCGCACCAACCATACCTGATTCCGTGAAATCCGCCGTACCATCGCCGGACTCCACGCCCCCAGCGTCGCACTCCCCAAGTGCCAGGCCTGCGCCCGAGGCTCATACCATCCCTGCCGCCCCGCCATCGCGCACCGCAGCCCGAACTCCACATCTTCCAGGTAGCTTTCGAAGCTCTCCTCCAGATAGCCCACCTGCTCGAATAGCTCACGCTGGAACAGGACCGCCGTGAAAGGCACGAACTGAATCGCCCGCCCCACGTTCCACTCCGGCCCATCGGCCTGTCCGTGCCCGGCCCGCCACGCACAGCCGCTGCGGCTCAGCAGGTCGAACGACCCATCCAGCACCGCGCCCACCTCTGCCTGATAAATCTTCGGCGCCACGAACG
>JAEUQF010000187.1 GCA_016789745.1 Bryobacterales bacterium | reverse complement strand
CGATGTAAGTAACGGTGCCAGGATCAATGCCAGCCTGTTGGTAGGCCGCCTTCAGCAGATCCGCCTGTGCCGCCGGATTCGGCGCCGTCAGCGAACCGGCACGTCCGCCGTGGTTCTCGGCCGATGCGCGAATGACGCCATAGATGGTGTCGCCATCACGTTCGGCCGCCGAAAGGCGCTTGAGCAGCAGCATGCCGGCGCCTTCACTTCGCACGTAACCATCAGCGTCGCCAGCGAACGCTTTGCAGCGGCCCTCGGCGGAAAGCGCGCCGGCTTTGTCCATGCTGATGTGAATGTCAGGCGTAACCAGCACGTTCACGCCGCCAGCGACGGCCATCTCGCATTGTCCGCCGCGGATGGCCATCACCGCGTGATGTACGGCGACCAAAGACGACGAACAGGCGGTCTCCACCGGCTCACTCGGCCCATGCAGGTTGAGGAAATGGCTAACCCGATTGGGACCCATGGAGGGCACCGCCCCGATGGCGGTATGCCCTTCGATGGTCACACCGGCGCGCTCCACCAGCGAACTGTACCCACTGGCGCCTGTGCCGATGAAGAGCCCGGTAGCGGTGCCGGACAGCGCCGCGGCCGAATAGCCCGCATCTTCGAAGACCTTCCACACCTGCATCATCAGCAGGCGCTGCTGCGGGTCCATCAGTTCGGCCTCGCCGCGCGAGATGCCGAAGAACTGCGGGTCGAACGCATCGATGCCTTCGAGGAATCCACCCCAGCGGATTCCCGTCTTGTCTGCGTCCCAGCGGGCCGGCGGTACCGGCGAGATGCAGTCGCGTCCTTCCTTGAGGTTTTGCCAGAAGGCATCGAGATCGGGTGCCATCGGCAAGTGGCAGGACACGCCGATGATGGCGATAGGCTCAGCAGCAGGCTGCGGCGTTGCGATGGGCGCTGGGAGCGACGCTGGCTGCCGCGTCTCCAGGTAGGCGGAGATGCGCGCGATGGTGGTGTGCTCGTAAAACTCAGCCGGCGTGACATCGGCGCCGAGCCTCGTATTCAGGCGTGTGGCGAGTTCCGTCAGCATCGTGGAGTCAAAGCCGTAGCGCTGCAGTTCGGTGGACGAATCGAGATCCTGCGCGGGGACCTTGAGAAGGTCGGCAACGGCTTCGATGAGTACGTTATGTGGGTCCGCAGCCGGCGCCCACGCACGAGGAGAACCAGCCACGGCAGCCTGCCACTGCGCGACGTCGCCATGGACAACCGCCACTTGGGATTCACCGCAAATCAGCGCACGGCGAAGTGCCGCCATACCGGCATCGATGGGCATGGGGGTAAGCCCGTATCGATGCCGCATGGCGTCGACGACGGATTCGGAGACTGGCATGCCACCTTGCGACCACAACGGCCAGTTCACAGATACAGTGGTTCCCCTGCGTTTGCCCTCGCGCACGCGTTGCGACCGTTGCGCGGCAAAGCTGTCCAGGAAGGCATTGGCCGCGGCGTAGTCCGCCTGGCCTGGGTTTCCCAGAATGGCAGCCTGCGAGGAGCAGAGCAGGAAGAAGTCCAGGGGGAGGTCATGCGTGGCTTCGTCCAGGTGCAGCGTACCGGCGAGTTTCGGTGCGAGAACTTCTTCGAAGTCAGCAGTGGTTTTCCGCAGCAGGAGCCGGTCCCGCGTTATACCGGCGGCATGCAGTACGCCGTGGAGCGAGCCGTGCGTGCGGCGGATGTGTTCGATGAGAGCGTCGACTTCCTGGCGATTGGTGACGTCCGTCCGGAGAAACTCCACCTGGTTGCCCAGCGAGCGCAGCCGTTCGATGGCCTTCTCCCGAACGGGGGTTAGGCGCGAGCAGCCCGCCAGGATAATGGATGCTGTCGGGGCGGCTCGCAGGATCTCTTCGGCGAAGAGTAGGCCAAGTCCGCCGGTGCCTCCCGTGATGAGGTAGACGCCATTCGGACGCCACGTGATGGGCTGAGGGGTTTCGATGGGGATCCAGGACTGGATGTAGCGTTTACCGTCGCGGTAACGGACACGGGCATCTCCGGGGACAGCGGCACATTGGCGCAGGGCGACCGACTCGTCGATGCTGTTATCGAGTTCCACTAACTGCACGGTCAACCAGGGATGTTCCACGGCGGCGGTGCGCAGCAGCCCGGATAAACCGGAATCGCTACCGTGCGTTGCCACCTGCAGCAAGGTGGGTTCCGCCGGATGGGATCTCGCGAGATCCTGGAGTTGCTGCAACACGTCGGTGAGTGGCGACGTGGCGTTGCAGCGAACCACATGGGTTCTTTGGAAGGCTGGTGCTGGATGCGACGCACTCGGCTTCTCGATCCAGCGCGGCGCAAACAGGGCGGGTGGCTTGACCTTGGCTGGTTGCGGCGAAGAGCCCAGCAGACGAGCGTTCGGCATCCAGTACCGCTGCCGCGCAAACGGATAGGTCGGCAGAGCCACGCGGCGAGGCTTTGCACCAGGATAGAGCAGGTTCCAATCAAAGCTTGCGCCGCGCACCCAGAGACTCAAAATCTTGCCGAATTTGCGTTTCCGTGCCCAGATCTGGAGTAGCTCCGCGCTGTCTTCATCGGCGTCCTGCGAGGCGGCATTGCCACGCCAGAAGTCCTGTCGCTCCTCGCCCGCCAGGAAGGCGCGCAGCTTCTGTGCCAGTTCGCCGGACGTGGAAGCGAGAAGCGCCAACCGCTCCTCCATCGCCTGCCTGCCGGTCTGCAACGTATAGGCGATATCCGCGAGTGGTACGCCGCCATGCTGCTCCAGATACACAAGCAGGTTACGCACCGCGGCCTGTAGCCGCTCTTCGCTGCGTGCCGACAACACAATCATTGCGGGTTCGGCTGAAGGCGCGGTGCTGGTCCGCCTCTGCGGGAGGTACTCTTCAATCACCAGGTGCGCGTTGGTTCCGCTAAAGCCGAAAGAGCTGATCGCAGCAAGGCGCGGCTGCCCTTCGATCGGCCTCCAATCTTTCCCTTTTGCGCTGACATAAAAAGGCGAGCCTTGCAGCGTCAGGTGTTCATTGAGTTGCGTGAAGTGAATGGTAGGCGGGATATGACGGTGCCGGACCGACTGCAGGATCTTGATCACCCCCGCGACACCCGCAGCCATCAGCGAATGGCCGATGTTACTCTTCACCGCTCCGAGGGCACAGTAATCCTGCTGATCCGTGTACGCGCGGAAGGCGTTCTTCAGACCCTCTACCTCAATCGGATCGCCCAGTTTGGTGCCGGTGCCATGCGCTTCCACATACTGGATCCCGGCCGGATCGATGTGGAACCGGTCGTAGACGGAACGCAGCAGGCGTGTTTGTGAGTCGCCATTCGGCGCCGTGATGCCGTTGGTACGGCCATCCTGATTCACACCCCAGCCTCTAATGACGCCCAGGATCGGATCGCCGTCGCGCCCGGCGTCCTCCACCCGCTTCAGAAGCAGCACACCGACAGCCTCGCCTGGCACGAAACCATCCGCGCCCTGGTCAAAGGTTCGGCAGCGTCCCTGTGGAGACAGCATGCCGGCTTTGCTTGTCATGACGTGCATGGAGGGTCCGGCAAGCACGGTAACGCCACCGGCCAGGGCAAGATCGCTACCGCCCGCTATCAGACTGTCGCAGGCCATGGCGATGGCAACCAGCGAGGACGAACAGGCGGTATCGAGGGCCATACACGGCCCCTGCAGGTCCAGCGTATAGGCGATGCGGGCAGGCAGGATGGACGCGGCACCGCCCATGAGCGCCTGCGCATTCAGATCGCCTGCCGCGAGCGACAATCCGTAGTCTCCGGCGCCGCACCCCGCAAATACGCCGCACTTCGATCCGGCCAGAGACGACGGGTCGTAGCCGGCGTTCTCAATACACGCCCAAGCGGCCTCCAGAAAGAGTCGCTGTTGCGGGTCCATCAACTCCGCTTCGCGCGGCGAGATGTGGAAGAACAGCGGGTCAAACTTGTCGGCGTCTTCGAGCACGCCCATCGAGCGGGATACCGATTTTCCAGGTGTATCGGGGCGGCTGTCGTGGAAGTCAGCTAGCGGCCAGCGGTCGGCCGGAATCTCGCTGACGCAGTCCAAGCCTTGCACCAGGTTCTGCCAGAAGGCATCGACATCGCGAGCTTTCGGGAACTGCCCGGCCATGCCAATGATGGCGATGCCGGTGGCTTTTCGGTGTGCCGGAGGGGGCGCGGCTTCGACGGGCTGAGGCAGTTCCACGGGAAGTGGGGTGGCTTCAATCGCAGGCGTAGCACCTTCGCCTCCGCGTTCCGCAATCATCCCGGCGAACTTACGCAGCGTGGGATGGCTGTACACCTCCACCGCACTCAGGCTGAGCCCGTATTGCTCATTCACCTTGCGGATGAACGTAACGCCGCTGATGGAATCGAGACCCATCTCGAGGAACGGCAGGTCGACGTCGATGCGCTCCGGCTTCAAGGAGAGCTCTTCGGCAAGCGTGGCGCGCAGCAGAGGGAGAATCTCTGGCGTAGCGTCTGGCGAAATAGGCCGTGGCGCCGGCGCGGTCTTCCCCGCCACGAGTTCAGCGAATCGGGTCAAAGTGAAGTGGTTGTAGACTTCGGCCGCCGACAACTGCAACCCGTAACGCTCATTCACGCGCCGTACCCAGGTGACACCGGTGATGGAATCCAGGCCCATCTCAATAAAAGGAGTGTTGTCGTCCAGCCGCTCCGGCTTGAGGTGCAGTTCGTCCGCCAGGGATTGACGGAGGAAGGTCATCACCGCGCGGTGATCCTGCGTCGTGGCGGTTTGCATGGCCGCGGCCGGCGCTAGCTGTTGGTCCATGCCGTCGTTGAAGTGTCTGCGGATGCGCTCCTGCACTTCCTGGTTTCCGACGAAGGTCACCTCGTGCATCGCCAGTTCCCGGGCGTAGTTCGACTCCAACATGCCGCGCAGAAGACGCGCCCGTTGGTCCTTCTCTCGCACCAGTTCGACACGCGACAGGCGCGCCAGGCCGGCGGCTTTCCGCAGAGCGAGTGACAGCACCTGGCTCCGTGGCACCACATCCATGCCGATGCCGCGCGTCCGCAGTTCGTGGCCTTTGTACTGCCGCGCTGTGTAGAGCATCTCCCGGCCGATGTCCCAGCCGAAGCGGTCCGGCAGGATCAGCGTCGCGCCGGCACCGGGCGTGAAGCCGTATTGCATGTACGGGCTGAAGTAGACGCTCTCTTCACTGAAGATGGCTTCGTCGCAAAACATGCCGAAAGCCCACCCCGGCCCGATGCCGTGTCCCTGCATGGCGGCGATCACAGGAATTTCGCACTCCAACGGCAGGCCGAAGATCTTGTCGTCGGTGAAACGCGCCGTGCCTTCCTGGATGTTAAGCAGCGTTTCCTTGGTGCCTCCGCAGGCGAAGTAATTGTCGTAGCCGCTGAGCACGACGGCCTTGTAGCGGGCGTTTCCACGCACGTGCGCGAACAACTCCTGAACCCCTTCAATGAAGGCCCGGGAGAACGTGTTGCGGCTCTCGCGATCGCACAAGGTCACCAGCAGAACGCCGTTCGGATACGCTTTGGCCTGCACCACCTGAGAGCGAAGTGGCACGGGAGTCGCGCTGGTGGGCTCCCAGACCGCCTCCGGCGCCAGCTGCGGGGGAGTTGAGACCGCAACACCGGCGCGTTCGGCCAGCATTTGCGACAGGTGCCGCTTCAACTGCACCAGCGCCTCCTTCGGCGCCTGGGCAAGATCGCGGGCGAGGTCCTCGGCATATTCGTTCACGCGATCCGCGGGCACCACGGGCGCAGACAATCCATGCGCTTTCCACTCCGCCCCGGTGATGGGCGCCGTCGCTCGCAGTACAGCCGTCGCGGCACGTTCACCGAGGCGCGCCATCAGGAAGTCCGTCGCAGATCCGGAACACGCAAACGCTCCGCCTTCTTCACAGACCAGGAAGTCGCAATGGCTGGCCGCGAGTAGTGGCGCGCCGGTGCAGGTTCCGCGCACGGCTGCGATGACGGGCAGCGGGAAGTCACGGAAAGAGCCTGGCGAGGCATCCGTAAAACTGTCGACGATCACCACCTTCGCGTCAGTCTTCCCTGCCACGGCACCCAGGCCGTTGGCGGCGACGCGATAGATGCCGTTGCCGAGGCTGACAGGCTCTATCGCCACAGGGGTTGAGGTGGAATGGAAGGATGTTAAAGGCAGCAACGCATGCCGAACGATGGCCGCGTTGGTAAGCGGCACCGGCGCGATGCTCTGCTGCTGTGCATCGGGCAGCCAGTAACGGTCCTTCTCAAAGGGATAGCCGGGGAGGCCGGGCACACGGCGCCTGCCGGCGCTGCCGCTCTCGTCCGTCAACTCGCGTACCGGTGGATTCGCCGTCGGATTCGCCAGAAACGAAGAAAGCTGCGCCAGCAGGTCAGCCTGCGTGGCGGCCTCCAGCACCAGCCGGTGCGACATCGGCTCGCGGGAAGTTCGCAAGGTGAAGGCGATGTCGTGCAGTTGCGCCGCAGAAATGGCGGGGAAGCCAGCCAGATAGTCGTGCACCTGCCCCACCAATACTCGTAGCCGCTCGTCCGTCTTCGCGGAGAACACAAACAGCGGCGGACCTTGCGGAGTGGGACGCGCGGCTTCCACGGCGCGCGGGAAATCCTCCACCACCATGTGGACGTTCGTGCCGCTGAAACCGAAGGAACTCATCGCCCCCAGGCGCCTGCCATGAGCGTTCGGCGCCCACTCGCGCAGACTGGTGTTGACGAAGAACGGGCTCTGTTCGAAGAGAATGTGCTGATTCGGCTTGGAGAAGTTGAGGCTCGGCGGAATCCGGCCATGGTGGAGAGACAGCACCAGTTTCAGAAACCCGCTGATGCCGGAGGCATGCGTGCAATGCCCGATGTTGCTCTTGACTGAGCCGATGGGGCAATACTGCCGCGCCGTGGTGCTCTTGCGGAAGGCGTCTGTGAGAGCCTTGATCTCCACGGGGTCCCCGAGTTTCGTACCTGTGCCATGAGCTTCGACATAGCCGATATCTCCGGCATTCACGCCGGTCCGGCGATACACGTCTTCGATCAGCCGCGACTGCGACAGACTGCTGGGCGCCGTGATACCGTTGGTGCGCCCATCCTGATTGACGCCCGATCCCTTGATGACGGAGTAGACGAAGTCGCCATCCGCAAGCGCGTCACGAAGGCGCTTCAGAACCACGACACCCGCCGCTTCTCCGGGTACGAAGCCGTCGGCCGCATCGTCAAACACCTTGCACTTGCCATCTCGCGAGAGCATGCCGGCCTTCGCGCAGAGAATGTGGAAGGTGGGAGTGACGTGGATGGAAACACCGCCCGCCAGCGCCAGTTCCACCTCGCCGCGGCGCAGGCTCTCACAGGCCAGATGTACCGCCGTCAATGATGCTGACGACGCGGTATCCACACTCATCGCGGGCCCATGCAGATTCAGGAAATAGGCAATGCGCGCGGCCAGGATCGACGAATCGTTGCCCATGAAGGCCGACGGATCCAGCGGCAGTCCCGCCTTGCGGAGGTGCGCCTGGTAGTCGCCCGCGTCGGCACCGGCAAACACACCCCAGTTGCGTCCTTCCGTGCTGCGATGCGCGTAGCCGGCATCTTCCAATGCATGCCAGCACTCCTCCAGAAACACGCGCTGCTGCGGATCCATCTGCCGCGCCTCACGGCCGGAGATGCCGAAAAAGGTGGCGTCGAAGCAGTCGATGTCCTCTAGGAACCCGCCGCGACGTCCGTAGGTTTTATCTGGCTTGGCTGGATCCGGATCGTAATAGGCATCAATGTCCCAGCGATGGCCTGGTACATCGGTGATGATGCTGCCGCCCGAACAGAGCATCTTCCAGAAGGCCTGAACACTCGGCGCGCCTGGGAAGCGGCCGGCGATCCCGACGACCGCGATCGCGTCGCTGTTGAATGGCGGTTCCGCGTGCGATGCGGGAGAGGCTTCGGCCATCCGCTCTGTCACTTCGGAGAAGTTATCCCGAATGTACTTGCTGAGAGTCTGGACGCAGATGTAATCGAACAGCGTTGTGGGAGGCAGGGTGATGCCGAATGCCTGGTTCAGCGTCACCACCAGCTTGATATTGGCCATCGAATCGACGCCGTACTCGGAGAACGGTTTGGTGGGGTCGACGGCCAGGGATGGCGATTGCAGGGTGGTGCGCACCGCGTCGATTACCACCGCTTCGATGCTGTGCAGCGCTGCTTCGCGATCCACAGGGGGTGGCGCGGCGGGCTCCAGGTAGCCGCGGTTCTCGGCGATCTGCTGTAGGAACACTGTGTCATTACGGCGGGTGACAACCGTGGCCGCGGGCGCATCGGACACCGGCTCCGGATCCTGCTCCGGCGGCGTGAACTTGAGGTCAGTCAGATGGGACGCCGAAAACTCCGTACCGCCCAACTCCCGCAGAAACCGTTCCGCCGGTCCATTCCTGTCCGACTTCACGAATAGCACTTCCACGTTTGCAAGGCCCAGGCGCAACGCCTCGCGTCCAAGCGCAGCCATCATGGCATGCTCCACACCTCGCCCCAGGACACGGCAACTGAGCAAGAAGGCGTCGACACACAACACACCATCGCCTGGGTGGAACAGCATCAGGCCGCAAAGGCCGTAGTCGCCGAAGCGGTCGGCAACGCGAATGGCCAGGCATCCGCAGCTTGCGCGCAGTTCCGCTTCGGTGTAGTGACGCTTGGCGAAGTTGAATTGATTGGTGCGCTGCGTGAGTTGGGAGAGGCGGGCGTAGTCGTCGGGCTGCGGCGCCTCGATCCGAATCTGCAACTCCAGCGTGTTCAGGAACTCGGCGAAACTCGACACTTCGCGGCGCAGGCCTTGGCGCAGTTCGTGTTGCTGGTAAAGCTCGGTGCGCCGGCCGTCCTCGGCTGTCTGGCGCACATGGTCGAAGGGCCAGATGTGCTCCAGAAACGCTGGTAGATCCTGGGGGGCGGCGGGAAGTTGCAGTGTCAGCACTTCGGGACAATGCGCCCGCACTTCGGCGCACTCCACCGGGCTGTCGTCGATAAAGATGAAGCTATCCAATCCCAGCCCGAGCGAAGTAGCGATGCTGCGCAGATTGGCCGACTTCGGCTCCCAATTGCTGCGATGGGCGGCGATGTCTTCCCACCGTAGATGCATGTCGGCACGCGATTCGAAGACACGGCGCACGTCGGCCGCGTCATTCTTGCTCACCAGGCACAGCAGCATGCCCTGCTGCTTCTGTTCGCGGAGCAGTGTCTGAAACGATTGGAATGGCGCGCTGATCAACACTCCATTAGCGCCCCTCTCGCCCACCACACCCTGCCAGAGCGTGTTGTCGCAATCGAGGGCAATCACCTTATACGGCACGCGTTGCAAAGCGTGCAGGCGGCGGACGGCAATCGATGCCAGTGCCTCGAAGAAGCGCGGCGTATAAGGGATGTGGCCCATGGCGTCGCGCACGGCATCGTGCGGGTCGCCCCATTGGTAGCGGGCCGCGTACTGGCTCGCCGGAACCACGTGGATCGCTTCTTCCCGGGAAAGTTCCTGCTGCAGCCACGCCTCCGTGGCGCGCTGGAACGCCTCCGAAAGAGACTGCTGCGCGGCGGGCGAGGGCGGGCAGATCAACACCAGGTGTGGCACGTGCCGCACCGCCGGACTGCGCTTGACCAATGACACCCAGGACGCCAGGTTGCGCCGGATACCGGCTTCCGCTGGAGTAAGGCGCGCGCCCGGACGGCGGCCGTAGAGATTGAACAGGCGCGATGACTTCAGCAGTTCCTCTTCGACACTGCTGACCTCAAAGCCGTTGTCCCGCAGTAGCGCCGTGATGCGTCGCGACAGTTCGCCGTCTTCGGAATCATGCACCTCCACCACGATCTGCCGGATCTTCTGCCACTCCTCCGGCGAAATGCTGCGAAGGATATCCCACTCACATTTTTCCGCATCCACCTTCAACAGCCCGATGCTGTCGATCTGGTGTTCACGCATCAGGCTGGAAAGCGAGCGTAGGCGGCACGTATAGGCCTCCTTCTGCAGCCGCGCGTCCACCATGGCGTCCAGGTGCTGCCGTAGCGCTTCATCCTCGCCGTCGCCGAAACGCTGCGCGAACTCGTTCGCCATCGCCTGACGTAGCGCGTGGCGATCCTCCTGGTCGTTCACGTGGAACCCGGAGAACACCGACGATTTTGGGTAGAAGTGGAACGTGGCGTCGCGGTCCTCATCGGCCACACCAAACGGCAAGGCCACCGCCCCCGGCGCGTGCAGCGCCAGATTGCGCCGCAACACCTCATACGTCGCAGGCGAAGGCTCACAGGCGAGCAGGCGCACCCCTTTGCAGTGCCGTGCCACGAACATCGAAAACATGCCGATATTGGCGCCGATGTCGATGACAACGTCCCCCTCCTCGACAACAATTCCCTGCTTCAGGTACGTCCGCTGGACGAAGATTTCGTCGTACAAATACCGTGTTTCATAAGAATTGAGGTGCGCGATTTCCATGCCATTCGGCAATGCATGTCGTTCGCAGCCCTCCAGCACAGCGTCGCGCGATGCCGTGGGCAGTTCCGGTGCCGTATCCGCGGCGCGATCCTGAAAATCCTCCAAGCGGATTGGGAACAGGTTTGCCCCCCGGCGATTCGTCGATACCAGGCTTTGCGGATCGAGAAGCTCCTGGAACAACTGGTTATAGGGCGCGAACTGCACTTGCGCGTCCCACTGCAAGCGGCTGCACAACTCCCGAAGCGGCTCCTCGATAGGCTCCGCGGTGAACGTGGATGCAACGATCCAACGGGCCGGTGGGACGTTCGCGTCCGCATCCTTGCCGCCATCTGCATGGCCGCCGCCGGAACGGAAGGGCCGTACGCAAAGATCTTTCATCTCAACCAATGGGCTGCCGCTTTCATCCAATAATTGGAGATCAAAAGAGAAATAGGACCGGTTATCCTTGGCTTCGGCGCAAAGCGTTAATTCGCATCGGCACGTGGCACCGGGTACGCCACGCACGGAGATTTCGCGCAACGAGAATGGCACGCACAACTCGGCGTGGGGCCGCATTTGGCTTACCCACAGCAGCGCGCATTGCACCGCAGCATCCAGAATGTCGGGAAAGCATTCCGTGCGCCCCAAGCCCACCTGTTGCCGCACCAACGTGCCGCCGCCGCCCTCCGGGCCGTAGACAAAGGCGGTCAGACAACGAAGCGCGTCGCCATACCGAATGCCGGAGCGAGTAAACGCGCCGTAAATGCCCGCCCGATCCAGACGATATGGCAAGGCACCCCTGCCACTTAGCGGCGCGGAATCGGATTCCATCCGTTCCCACACACCACTGGCATGTACGGTGCGTGCATGCGGTTCCCCCGACACCACGCGATAGGCGGGGCCGTCCCATTCGATATCGACGGCAAGGCTGGCGCCTGGCACCGACAACGGGGAAAACCAAAAAGCGTTGCTCACCTTCCAGGGGAGCGTTCCGGAGGTCTGGGCGACCTCATCAAACTCTGCGGCGACTTCTAGGACCAGGTCGAAATAGCCCGTCGCTGGCAGGATCGGGCGGTCTAGCACAACGTGATTCAACAGCAACGAGTGGGACTGTTCCAGGAGAACAGTTTTCCTGCTAAGCATCGCCACTCCAAAATGCCAATTGTGTTTTACAGAAAAGGACCGCTACTGCCCGAGAATTTTAGCACGTGGCGGTGGGTGCTTATCCGGGCAAATCTTATCGGCGGCCGGACGAGCCGAATCCGCCCTCGCCACGCTGCGATTCGTTCAGCTCGCTTTCTTCCCACTCCACGGCTTCGTACCGCGCCACCACCATCTGCGCGATGCGGTCACCGGCGTGGATCTCAAACGGCTCGGTCCCCAAATTCCGTAGGATAATGCGGATCTCGCCGCGATAGCCCGGATCAATGGTCGCCGGCGCATTGGGCATCGTGATGGCGTGCTTAGCAGCCAGCCCGCTGCGCGGCCGCAGTTGTGCTTCGTAGCCGGGCGGCAGTTCGATAGCCAGGGCCGTCGGCACCAGACGCGTCTCGCCCGCGGGGATGGTCATCGGCTCGGCTGCGTGCAGATCCATACCGGCGTCTTCCTCGGGGCCGTGGGCGTAGGCCGGCAGCAGGGCGGTGGGGCGAAGTTTTTTAATTCTGATCTTCATGCGAATTTGCTAAGTTAGCATCTTGTCACCCAAACAGAAACGTGTCGTGATGCTCTCGCCCATGCCGCCCGAGAAGTCGGCATACGCCCTGGCTCGTTATAGCCGGTCGCCCGACTCCATTGTCGATTCGGTGGAGTGGGTGCGGAGCCATGATTCGCAGAAGTTCCTGGAGAGCTATTACTTCGAATACGGCCACGCCTCGATTGCCGACCTGGGCCACCAGGCAGTGTCGTTCGAAGGTATTTCCGAGTTGGCCGCAACCGAGATTGAAGACGAGCAATTGTGGGATGGCCAAGCGAAGTCCACCCGCTACCAGAACTTCGGCAACCTGGGCTTCGTCACGCCACCGGAGCTAAACGAAGAGCAGGCCGTGCAATACCAGCAGTCGGGAACCAAACTCATCGACACCTACAAGGCCGTGCATGCCGCGGTGACGCGCCAGCTAGAGAGCGAGTTGCCGCGGCCGGAAAGCATGAAGCCGGAGGCGTATCGCCGTACGATTGAAGCCCGCGCCTTCGATGTCGCCCGTTACCTGCTGTTCTTCGGCATTCCCACCAACGTTGGCCAGGTGGTTAGCATCCGAACATTGGAGAAGCAGGTGCGCCGCATGCGCGCCTCCGCCTATGCCGAACTACGCCAGTTGGGCGATGAGGTGGCCGAAGCCTGTGCCCAACCGCCCGAGTGCGTCTGGCATCGGGAAGTGACGCAGGAAGCCGTCGCGCCGACGCTGGCCCGTCACGGGGAGCCGGAACAGCATCGCGCGAAATGCCAAGCCGACCTCGCCGCCTGGGCCGCCGCCAACCTCGGATCGCCCACGCCAATCGCCGTGCCTGACATCGACCTGCTGCGTCCGCAGGAAGAAACCACGGAGATCGCCGCAACACTGCTGTATCCGGTAACCGAGTTGCCCTATCGACAACTACAGGGGTTAGTCACCGGCTGGCCGCGGGCGCGGCGCATGGAGGTGATTGAGACCGCGCTGCAATCGCGCGAGCGCAAGGACGAACTGCTGCGCGAGTTCCGCTCAGCCCCGTTCGTTTACGACATCGTAATGGACATCGGCGCCTACCGCGACATGCATCGCCATCGCCGTTGCCAGCAGTTCCGGCAGGCCTACAGCGGCAACCTCGGCTACGACACGCCCGATGCCCTCATCCGCGCTGGCGTGAAGGACATCTACGACGAAGCCATGCAGCACGCGCTGAAAATGGTGCGGGAACTGCCCTCGCCGGCAGGGCAATACCTGCTGCCGTTCGGCGCGCGCTCCCGCTTTCTCTTCAAGATGGATTTCGCCGAAGCCGAGTACATTTCGCGCCTGCGTAGCGGCGTCAAGGGGCACTTCTCGTACCGGAAGGTAGCGTGGGAGATGAAGCAGGCCATGCTCCGCTTAGAGCCGGAGTTGGGGGCGCTGATTAAAGCAACGCCCCCGGAGGTTGAGGATCCGCTGAAGCGTTAGAAGCCGGACTGCGGGCGATACCCGGGCCGGGCGCGCACGCGGTACTTCTTCGCGATATCGCCAACGATTTCCACCGAGATCTTGCGGAAGCCGTCGTTGGGATTCTGCTGCGGATAGTAGGTAACGGTGTACGAGTTGCCCAGCGATTCGCGGATGGATTCGAAGGCTTCCACCTGCTTCTGCCAGGTCTTGGCGAAGTACACCTGGCCGCCGGTGCGCGTCGAGATGCGTTTGAAGACGCTGGACGACACCGGATCCTTCGACGCGTCGTTGGTGGAGATGACATAGATGGGAATGCCTTCGTCTTCGGCCACCGCACGGACGTCATCCGGCGCCACCATGCTGGCGTTATCCGGACCGTTGGAGAAGACGATGACCACCTTGCGTCCTGGCACCTTCGAAGCATCGCGCAGTGTCAGCAGCAGCGCGTTGTAAAGCGCCGCATCGTCGCCGGCCACCGCCTTGCGCAAGCCGATGATCGCTTCGCCGTGTTCCTTCGCCAGCCCAGCCGCGCGCGACAGATTGCGGCTGAAGGTGTACACCGCCACGGAGTCGGCACGGTCCAACCCGCGAATGAAGTCGGCTATCGCGTCCGACGCGTACACAAAGCCGCGGTACATATAGTTACTGGTGTCGAAGAGGACGAAAACGTTCGTGCCAACAAATGTATCGACTGCCGGCCCCTTCGCACGGTCCTCGGCATTCACAACTAGAGGCTTTGCCGAACCGTCCTCCTGAATCTGCAAAGGCGTCTTATTGCCTTCGGCGAACGTATTCACTTTCTGGACGATGCCGTCTTCCAGAATGCGGAAGTCCGACGGCTTCAGTCCGTTGACGAATCGTCCTTTGTTATCGGTGACGTTGAAGTTCAACACCACCATGTCCACCTTCACGCGGAAGGTGGGACGAGTGGTCTCCTGTGCCACCAGCCACGCTGTTCCGGAAAGCACCGCGGCGGCCGCACCCAGTATCCAGATCCTGCGCATGTCTCAAATTCTCCTACTGAACTCTTCTCTACTCAAGGGCTCCGGCGGGCGCACCCTGCCGGGCCTGCTGCCGTGCGTTTTCACCAACCAGACGTAGCGAGCGCAGCAACGCGGGCCAGTCCTCCAGGTGTGTGGCGAAGATGCTCTCCACCGTCTTCTGTGTCCATTCCGGAACTGCCACATTCAACTGTGAGGGATGCATGCCAAGCTGGTTGGCCAGCGCGGCATAGTAGAGCAGATTCGATTCCCAGCTTTCCGCCATGATGCGGCTGGAATAGCCCATCAGGGTGGGGAACGTTCGCAGGTTCAGCAATTCGGGGTGATAGCTGTTGGCCAGCGTCGGCTTCGGTGTCCCGAAAGCGCGGGAGATGGCCTCCACGCTAACTTCCTGGCGATGGTTCTCGGCCAGGCGCGCAATAGCATCGTTGATGGGATCCTTGCCCGCGCGGCTGGAGTTTAGATCCGTTGACAACAGGAACAGTTCGGCGGGCGTGGTCTGATCGAGCGCCTCTTTAAACCGGCCTCCGGCCAGAAGAGTGTCGATGCGCCGGACACGGGCAGGTGGCGCGCGCCGATCCAGCGACTGCATCACCTGCTCTCGCAGCTTCGCATCCACCATCGCTTCGCTTAGCAGCGATTCGCCCTGGCGCATATGCAGGCCTACCCATTGCACCTGCACCGGCTTCACGTTCCAGAAACGCGGCACCTTGGCCATGACGATCATCTGCGGTACCAGATCGCCCCAGATCAGGGCCTGTTCGCGGGTCGGGATAAGGAAGTTCTGCTCGGCTTCGGCCAAGGCATAGGCAAGGTTAGCCAGCGAACCGACCAGGCGCCCACCGGCGCTGGACGGCCATCCCGTACCGAATACCTCCGTCTGCCGCCACGTCTGCACGGAGCCCTGCAGGCCCAGGAAGTCATGGCTGCGAATGAAGATGGGATTCGTCTGCAGAATCTGCGCTCCGGGAGGAGCATAGTGCACATATGCCAGGCCGACGAGGGAATCGCGCAGCACGGGAGCGAGCGTCGCCTTCACGTCCTTCAACTTCTCCGGATCGGCGCCGGCCTTCTCCACCATCGCGCGTAAATTGAGTTTGCGCTGCTGGTCAATGTGCCGCTCGGTCCAATACCCGAAAGCCATCGAGTTCTTTTCGATGGTGGTCATGGCCGACCGCGGTACCTGGATATCATTCAAACGCGATGCCAGCCGGTTTACCAGCGCAGCGTTCATTTTCTCACCCTTCGCCAGCGCGTCCAGGTGATCGGCGAAGTCGAACAGTAGCTTCAGGCTGGGCAGCCGCTGGATTTCGTAGATGCGGATCATCTCCCGCACCAGTTGCTGGTGTGCTTCCAGATCCGGCGAACCTGAGTTGCCAGCCAGCAAGTCCAACATGCGGTCGTGCGGATTGGCGTTGGCCGCCGACTTGGTGAACTTCAGCAGGGTGGCAACACCGCCACGTCCGGCATCGAACAACTCGCGGTTGCTGCGCAGTTTGCCAAACGGGGTGATCAGTTCAGCCAGGGCGGCTTCGGCCTCCGCGGTGGGAATGCTGTTCTGGCGGACGAACACCTGCCACATCGCCACCAGCCCCTGAAAGGTGCCGGCCGTATCGGCGCGCAGCGCCTGGTCACGAATCTGCGTTACGCCCTGCGCAGCATCCAGGTACTGCAGGATCGTTTTATCGGAAACGGCGCTCGCCTCGGCGAAGATTGGATACTGTGCGCCGTAGACGCGGTAATCCTTGATCAGGCGATCCACCGTAGCCGGCGCAAGCGGAGTGGCTCGCCGGCGGTCCAGATCGGTAAACGCCATGAACATCTTCAGCGGCTCATTCTCCACGGCCTTGCGGCACAGCGCGAACAGCGCTTCAATCAGTTCGTCACCATCTTTCCAACCGGCGGCGGCCTTGGTCAGCTTGCCGTCGTACTTGCCGTGCGGATGTTCCACGAACAGCTTCTTCCAGACATCCAGGCCGCCCGGAATGTGCGGCTTGCCGTTGGGATCCATGCGGAGGCGCGTGGTCAACAGCATCAGTTCCGTATTCGACCGGAAGACCGGGCGCGCCGGTCCGGGGCTGGTGATTCGGCCGCGCAGCGCCGTGTAGTGCTTCTTCATCCGGTTGGGCTCAGTGAGATAGTCGAGCGCCGGGCCCTGGATCCGAATGAGCGAATCGTAGTAGCTGGCCACCCAACCGTCGTCGCGCGAGATCAGCTTCTCCAGGAAGGCCACGCCTTGATCGGGAGGCGCGCCGGCCAATTCCGCCCATACACCCGCCGAGCGCTGTCCGCCAGGCACGGCGACCTTGCCGTCCTTCAACGTCAACATGGCGCCGAAGAAGTCCAGCACGTGGGCGAATGCCTTGATTCGCTGCACGGGGATGGCCTTCCGCATCTCTTCAGCCGTGTGCGGATCTAGCTTCGAGAGGGCCAGGTACAAGCGGCACAGGGATGGATCAGACAGGAATGTATCCAGGAAATCGCCCTTTTCCTTGTCCTTGCCGGTTACCCAGTAGTCCGGCGTGTACAGCACCGTCACTTTCGTCGGTGCGTAGTCATAGGAGAAAGGCCGATTGGTGCGGAGCGCCTGTTCCAATTCGCCCAGCGGGAAGCCGGAGTCGATGGTCAGAAAGGCGCGCGAAGCGTTCACGGTTTCCAGAACCACCTCCGCTCCGCAGCCGCCACGCATGCGATAGCCCAGCACCTTCAGCAACTCGCCGGTTTCCGGCGATTCGCAGGCGGGGACTTTGATCGCACGCGCCTCACCGGCCAATTTCGTCAACTCACGCGCCTGGCTGAGATACTTCACCACCAGCTTTAGGTACTCGGTCTGGTCCAGGGCTTCACTGGAGCTTGCCGCCTGGTAGCCGTTCGTCACCACGTTGCGCGCCAGCGCCCCCAGGGCGTCATCGGGCGAAAGGTCCGGCGACAGGGCAGCCATGCGAGAAAAAGACCGCATCGGTCCAGGAATCTCCACCACCGAGGTCTGCGGGCCGATCGGTCCGGATGTCTTTTCGGGAATCTTCCAGTCGCCGGGCCCACCCGCGGCGCGGTACGCCGCCAGATGCTTCTGCGCCGCCGCTTCTTCGCCGGCCATCAGGTCCAACAGGACCAACCGGCGCGCGGCAGCGCTCTTCTGCGCGCTGCCACCCAAGGTCAGCAGTTTCTCGTAATATGTGCGGCACGCGGCATCGCCATGCCGGTCGAGAAACTCGGCCAGTGCGGCAATCGCGGCGGGATCATCCGGCTTGTCTTGCACGGCGCGTGTCACCAGCGCGCGCGCATCGGAAACCTGTCCCTCGGCTTCCAGTTTTCTAACCTGCTCCGGCAAAGTTTGTCCGAAGCACCCCCCAATCACGAACGTAAGGAAAAGAACGAGCACTTTTCGCATTAGCCGACCTCTTCAGACGCTCAAGCACAAGGCGAGCGGGACCTCTGTATCCCAGACCGCCCTTATTGGTTACCTACTCTACCACTCTCTGACGAAGCGCCGGAGGAGGGGGATGGAAAAACAGAACATCCGAATACAGCAGCGGCGCTAAACTGGTGCCGTATGCTTCGCGTTCTTATCCTTCTATGCACGTTCGCGGCCATGCTGCCGGGCCAGGACAACACTATCGCCGTTATCGGCTTGAGACACTCGCACGTCTGGGGGCACATCGGCAAGATGATCGCCGGCAAGCCGGCGCGGCTGGTCGGCGTTGCGGAGACCATACCCGACGTCATCGCCGAGGCCAAAAAGCGCGGCGTTCCCGACGAGCTGTTCTATGCCGACTACAACAAAATGCTTGATGAGAAGAAGCCAGCCATGGTTTGGGCCTTCGTGGAAAACAACCGGCATGTGGAGATCCTGAAAGCCTGCGCGCCACGGAAAGTGCATGTCATCTTCGAAAAGCCTCTCGCCGCCACCCATAAGGAAGCGCAGATGATCCGCGACCTGGCCCAGAAGCACGGCGTCTACGTGCTCACCAACTATCAGATGGCCTGGTGGCCGGCGAACTTCGCGGCCAAGCGCGTCACCGATTCGGGCGAGATCGGCCAGGTGTGGCGCCTGCGCGGCATTGTCGGCCACGGCGGTCCTGGCAACTCCTCCGGGCTTAATAAGACGTTCTTCGATTGGCTCACCGACCCGGTGAAGAACGGCGCCGGAGCGCTGATGGACTTCGGCTGCTATAACGCGCTGTGGAGCCTGATGTATCTGGGCAAGCCCGAGAAGGTCTACGCGCATGTCAACCAACTTCGTCCATCCGAGTTCCCCAAGGTTGAGGACAACTCCACCATGATCCTTTCCTATAAGAATGGGGTCGGCCTCTTCGAAGGCAGTTGGGACCTGCCGCAGAGCTTCCAGGATCTGGAGGTCTTCGGGTTGAAGGGCAGTGTCTATATGAAGAACGGCCAGGTCTCGGTGAAAAAAGGACGCAACGTGCCACCCACGGAGCTGCAGTTGGAAACGCTGCCGGCCGAGCGCGCCGAGCCGATCGCCTACATGCTGGAATGCATCCGCACCAAGCGCGCGCCGGAGGGCATGACGGCGGTAGACATTAATGTGGATGTCGTCGAGATCATTGACGCCGCCAAGCTCTCCTTGAAGGACGGCAAGGCCGTGAAGCTGCCGCTGCGGTAGGTTGATCCCATGCAGCCTGACGTCATCATCCTGTTTGAACACCCGGAATGGCAGAAGCCGCTATTCCGGGCTCTTGAGGCGCGCGGCGTGCGCCATGACAGCTTCGACCTGAAGCGCGCCGCTTTCGATCCCGATGCCGTTCCCCAGGCGCCGCTTTACTTCAACCAGGCCAGCCCCAGTGCCTACGTGCGCGGCAACACGCGTGCCGTACCGCTGGCGCTGTCATTCATGCGATCACTGGAGACCGGTGGCGCGCGCGTGCTGAATGGCTCACGGGCGTTTCTGCTGGAGCTGAGCAAGTCGGCGCAGGCCGCAATGCTGCGGCAACTCGGTATCGCCCATCCGCGGTCGCTGGCGTTCAACGATGTCGATACGGCTCTGGCGCACTGGCAAGGTGGATGGCCGGCTCTGGTGAAGCCGGAGCAGGGTGGCAGCGGCGCGCGGATGTTCCTGCTGCAATCGGCTGAAGAACTGCCGCGGCTGCTGGACGCCCAGCCAGGACTGTGGGCTCCCGACAACCTGCTGCTGCTCCAGGAATATCTCCCCACCAATCCGAAAAAGGGCATCGTGCGCATGGAGTTTCTGGGCGGCGAGTTGCTTTACGCCATGCGCGTCATCAGCCACGGCGCATTCAATCTATGCCCGTCGGAGGTCTGCAATCCGGGTGACGGCAGCGCCGGCCATTGCGAGATTCCGGCTGCCCCCGTGAAGCCGGTGGAGTTCTATCCCTACCCCGAAGTTCCCGCCGAAGCCGTCGAAGCCGGCCGCCGCATTGTGCGTGCCGGAGGCCTGGACGTCGGCGGCATCGAATACCTGGAAGCCGCCGACGGCCGTTTGATCTTCTACGACATCAACGCCAACTCCAACCTTCGCGGGCCCATCGGACAAGCGTTCGGCTTCGATCCGTTCTCCCGCGTGGTGGACTTTCTGGAGTCCGCGATTAGACGAACGTCTTAAACTCCATCACGTCGCCGTCTTCCACCACGTACTCCTTACCTTCGGTGCGGAGTTTTCCAGTGGCCCGTGCGGTGGCAAAGCTCCCGCACTCCACCAGATCGTTGTAGGCGATGACTTCGGCGGAGATGAAGGCTTTTTCGAAGTCGGAGTGAATCACCCCGGCGGCTACCGGAGCCTTGTCGCCGGCGTGAATCGTCCAGGCGCGCGTTTCCTTTTCCCCTGTCGTGAGATATGTGCGCAGACCTAACAGGTGATAGGCGGCCTTGATCAGGTTCCCTGCCCCGCCCTCGGTAACGCCCAACCCCTCCAGGTACTCCGCGCGTTCATCCGGCGACAGCGTGATGAGTTCGGACTCGATCTCGGCCGATACCACCACCACCTCGCACTCCTTGTGACGCGCGGCGAACTCCTTCACCTGCTGAACGTACTTGTTGGTATCCGGATTCGCCAGGTCGCCTTCCGCCACGTTGCAGGCAAACAGCGTCGGCTTGTTCGTCAGCAAAAACAGCGGCTTCATCAGCGCCTTCTCTTCCGGTGTCGCCTCCAGGCGAAAGGCGTGCTTACCATCGCTCAGGTGCGCCTCCAGGCGGTCCAGCACCTCCAGTTCAGCAATGATCTTCTTATCGCCGGACTTAGCGGCCTTCTGCTGCCGCTGCCGGCGCTTCTGCACGCTGTCCAGATCCGCCAGAATGAGTTCGGTGTCGATGATCTCGATATCGTTGACGGGGTCCACGCGGTCCATCACGTGTTCGATGTCGCTACTGTCGAAGCAGCGCACCACCTGCACAATGGCATCCACCTCACGGATATGACCCAGGAACTGGTTGCCCAGGCCTTCCCCCTTGCTCGCGCCGGCCACCAGGCCCGCGATATCCACGAATTCGAAAACCGAGGGAACCAGTTTCTGCGATCCGCTGATCTTCGAGAGCACTTCCAGTCGCTCATCGGGAACGGTCACCAGACCCTGGTTCGGCTCAATCGTACAAAAACGGTAATTCGCCGCCATGGCACGGCGGCTCTGTGTGAGTGCGTTAAATAGGGTGCTCTTGCCGACGTTCGGCAAGCCTACGATTCCTGCGCAAAGCATGAGCTTTTGATTGTAGCGAGTTGCCTCGGAATCCCGCCGCAAGACCGGCTTGCGGCGTGTGGTATGATCCGCCTTTCCCCTGATCCGAAAGCAAATGAAAATCGTCGTTCTGGATGGATACTGTTTGAACCCTGGTGACCTCACCTGGGACGCCCTTCGCGCCCTTGCCGAGGTGGAGTTGCACGACCGCACGGCGGCCGCGGATGTGGTGGCGCGCGTGGGCAATGCCGAGATGGTGATGACGAACAAGACGCCGCTGGACAAAGCCACGCAGGCGCAGTTGCCGAACCTGCGCTATATCGGCGTGCTGGCCACCGGCTACAACGTCGTGGATGTCGCCGCCGCCAAGGAACGCGGCATCGTCGTGACCAACATTCCCACCTACGGAACGGCGTCGGTGGCGCAGCATGCCTTCGCGCTGCTGCTGGAACTTTGCCACCATGTGGGCCTGCATGCCGAAGCCGTGCGTCAGGGGGAGTGGAGTTCGAATCCCGATTGGAGTTTCTGGAAGACGCCGCTGGTGGAACTGGCCGGCAGGACCATCGGCATTGTCGGCTTCGGCCGCATCGGCCGCCAGACGGCGAAGATCGCGGATGCCATGGGCATGCGCGTTCTGGCTCATGACACCTTCCACGGCAATCCACCGGATTACGAAGGCTTCCGTTGGGCCGAACTGGACGAATTGTTGGCCGTATCGGACGTGGTGAGCCTCCATTGCCCCCTGACGGCCGACAACAAGGGCATGATCAACACGACGCGTTTGCGTGGCATGAAGAAGACCGCGATGCTGCTGAACACCTCGCGCGGGCCGCTGATCGTGGATCAGGATCTGGCCGACGCGCTAAACGCGGGAGTGATCGCCGGGGCGGGCCTGGACGTGCTTTCCGTCGAGCCGCCCGCGGCCGACAATCCGTTGTTCTCCGCGAAGAACTGCCTGGTGACGCCGCACATTGCCTGGGCCACCCGCGAGGCCCGTTCGCGCCTGATGGATGTTGCCGTTTCCAACGTTGCCGCCTTCCTGGCCGGCAAGCCCGAAAACGTGGTGGGATAAAACGATCATGCAAGAGGACGGAAACAACCGCGTTGCGATCCTGGGAGCCGGCAACATGGGCGGCGCCTTATTGGGCGGCATTCTGAAGTCGGGGTTTGTGAAGCCAGACCAGGTAGTCGCCACGACGAAAAGCGAAGAGCACGCCCGTGTCATGCGGGAGAAGTATGGCTGCCCCGTAACGGCCGGCGGCAACCGCGCCGCTGTGCAAGGCGCACACCTCATCGTGCTGGCCACCAAGCCGCACGTCGTGCCGCTGGTGGTGGAAGAAATCCGCGACGTCCTTACGCCAGATCAGGTGCTGATTTCCTTAGCCGCCGCATTGCCGATGGTGGTGATCGAAAAGCGGCTTCGCGAGGCCATGCCAGTGTTTCGCGCCATGCCGAATATCCCAGTGGTTGTTGGCGAGGGTGCGGTGGGTGTCTGCGCGAACCGCCAAGCGAAGCCGGAGCAGCGCAAAGTGGTGGAAGAGATGTTCCGCGCGGTCGGCGTCGTCTGTTCGGTGGAAGAAGACATGATGGACGCCGTCACCGGACTGTCCGGAAGCGGGCCGGCCTACGTATACATGGTGATTGAAGCTTTCATTGCCGGCGGTTTGAAGATGGGCCTCTCCCGCGAGGTATCTACCAAGTTGGCCGAGCAGACAGTGCTGGGCGCAGCCAGACATGTACAGAACTCCATGCTGCATCCGGCCATTCTGCGCGACGAAGTAACCACCCCTGGCGGCACCACCATCGTGGCCATCCACGAACTGGAACGCCACGGGCTGCGTTCCATGCTGATCTCGGCAATTGAAACCGCTACCCGGCATGCCAAGGAAAGAAGCCAGGCTCTTGCCAAGAAGTTGGATCAGGAGGACGAAGGCTGAGCTTTCGTTTCGGTCTCCGCCTTCTTCGCCCCAGCATTTGGACGCCGAAACTCGACGTCACAAGTGGAACTCATTCAAGTGGGAACGCCCATCCGCGGCAATAGCCAGCGCATTACCAGGATGTACCCCGCTAGGAACAAAATCGGTGTCAGCCATTCCGGCATGTCATCCACCCCCTTTGACGTACGCCCAGCCCGCTTCCTGCTTGCGAATCACCTCGGCTACACCGGAATCGACGGTGGTGGCGAAGTCATGCAGATCGGTCTTCTCCACTTTCATGCGCCGCATGGAGTTACGACAGGCGGCAAAGGTCACTCCTTTCGACGCCATCTTCGCCATTCGTTCGGCTTGGGCCGTGTTAGTCTTCAGAAGCATCGGCAGCGCCTTGCCGTGAACCACGATCGTCACCTCAACCCGCTCCGGAGCAAAAGCACGCTGTGCGTTCTCAGCGTTGTTCAGCACCACCTCCCATTGCGCCGCGGGCTCGGCTGTTAGTTCGATGACCGCCCGGTGCACCTTGGCGCTTTCCTTTTGCTGCCCATAAATCGTGGCTCCCGCGAAGCCCAACGCGGCAGCCGCAAGCATCCATTTGCGTCTATTCATGCGTCCTATCAGCATGACGCAATCGCGGCGGAAAGGTGACAGCACGGCGGTGATTGACAGGCCCCACGGCGTTGTGCGAACGTTCACGTCATGCGGCTTACCATAAAGGCGATGCTGACCCTGGCACTTCTGCTGACCCCGGAGTTAGCGGACCAGGCAGCCTACGGACAAAACACCCCGGGCGGACCCATGACGATCGATGTCAGAAACGGCGATCAGAACGGTAAACTTCTGATCAACGATACTGATCTGGCCTTCGAATCTCTCTCCGATGGCAAGCGCTCGCGAACCTGGAAATACGCCGATGTTCGTGAGGTTTCCAAGCGGGGCAAGAAGGAATTGCGTGTGCGCCCGTATCGGGGGGACCGGTACGACTTCCAGTTCCAGGATCGCGGCCAGCGCGACCGAATCTACGATGCAGTCGCACAGCGGGTCGTAGCGGCGCGCCAGAGCACCCGGAAGTAACCCGGCCGGTAACGCGCGCGATACACTCGGGGGAATGCGCCTGCTGTTCTTCCTTTTGACTCCACTGCTCTGCTTAGCGTTGGAACGCCCCGGTGTGGAATTCAAGATTTTCCAGTTCCCCGCCAACCAGATTCCGCGAATTGACGGCAAGGCCGACGATTGGGCCATGGTGCCGGAGGCGTACGTGATTGGCTCGGGTGAGTTGAAGGACACGGTAAACAATCTGCCGTCGCCGCCAGATCCGAAAGACCTGGATGTGCAGGTGAAGGTGGGTTGGGTGAAAGGAATGAACCGGCTGTACTTTCTGTACGAAGCATCGGACAACTACTGGGACTTTAGCCGGGCGGATCTGCACAACGATATCTTCGAAGTTGTGGTCGACGGGGATCTCTCCGGCGGGCCTTTCATCAAGCAGATGCATCCCAACAAGGAGTTGAGCCTCAGCGAAGCTCATTTCCGTTATCACGGGGTGCACGCGCAGAACTATCACATCTTTACCCCGGCGCTTGGCAAGGACTGGACCATGGTCTGGGGTTGCCAGCCATGGATCAAGAATCTGCCCTACGCGAATGCGGCTTACAACTACAATTTCAAGCCGGGACAGGCGGGCAAGTTGGTGCTCGAGTTTTGGATTACGCCGTTCGATTATGCCCCGTACGACGGTCCGGCCGGCGCTGTGGAGTCCAAGTTGGAAGAGAACAAGCGCATAGGCATGTCATGGGCGATTTTGGACTACGACGACGTAAAGGCCGAGAAGTACCGCGGCTTCTGGAATCTGTCGCACAAGACATCGATGTACGGCAACGCGTCGGATTTGGTAGCTTTCCGACTGATGCCCCTGGAACCGGCGCAGCGTCCTGGATTGGAGGCGAACTGGAGTTTCCGTGTGATGGACCTGAACAGGCACATTGTCGCATTTCAGGACGAGTCGGTAGGTGAGGTGACGACGTGGCGATGGGACTTCGGCGATGGCGAGCAGTCAACGGAGCCACACCCGGTACACCAGTACAGGAAGGGCGGCGAGTACATTGTCGTTCTGGAGGTGAGTGGACCAAAGGGAGATTCGCGCAGATCGAAGGTGTGGGACGTCGTGATGCCGTGAGCACAGCGGGTGAAGGTGGGGGCGTGGCCTGAGAATCCGTTGTGCCGGAACAGGAATACCTGAGTTGACGAGTGATCAAACTGCCCGCATGAGGCTTCTGCTGTTCGAGGGCGACGGGCAGCGGCGTGGTGACACACCCGCGTGACGCGTCGACGACGGGAGAAGGACCGGGAAAACCGAGAGAGTGGACAAGGCCGGCAACCGTTGCGTAGAATCAAGGTGTCAGCTAAGTTGAGCGGGAGTAATTCAGTGGTAGAATGCCAGCTTCCCAAGCTGGACGCCGTGGGTTCGAATCCCATCTCCCGCTCCATTTTCAATAGTTTACGGGCAGACCAAAATCACACCCTCCATAGCCCTCCATTAAGAATCACTTCGGCCTCTTGCGGATCTGGGAAGGCTTGGACTTGACGGAGTCTTCCAAACGCTTCGCAGCTGCTGCCCGGTCCTTCATGCTCGACTTCGTGTAAACATCGAGAGCGACACCGATACCGTGGCCCCGCTGGTCGGCTGAGACCTTTGGATCAATTTTGGCTTCATGGCCCAAGCTGGCGTGCGTACGCCGCATCACCTGGAAGTTCACCCAGCCAAGTCCTACCGGATCGAGCTTCGCCTTGATGTAGTCCTCCAGAAGCGAAGACCGCCATAAGGGCTGGCCCGATTCGCCGGCGAACACGAACGACTCAGGCCCGGGTTCGACCGCATTTTCCATCCACTCGCGGAGATGGGCGGCCGTGTCTGGCGCAATCGCAGCCTTACGCACCAGACCGTTCTTGGGTGATGCGAACTTGCCACGATAGACACGTTGCCGAATTTCAATCTCCGAAGCGTCGGGACTGACCTGGTCCCGCTGAATCGCCAACAACTCCCCCGGACGCATCCCAGCAAAGATGGCCAATCGAAGGATTACCTTCTCACGCTGTTCGACCGCTTCCAACGCAAGCTCAACTTCCTCGGCGGACATCGCCTGGCTTTCGCTTCGCTTGGCCGACTTCGGTGTGTAGAGCGACCCGGCAGGGTTTACCGGAATCACCCTCTCCGCAACCGCCATGTCGAGCATAGAAGTTAGATCCCAGCGAAGGTGATCGACGACGCTATGGGATAACCCAGACGCCGCCTTCTGCTCCAAGTACTTCTGGAGCTTTGCCAGGGTCAGATCCATTAATCGTTCGCGGCCGAGTTCCTTACCGATGTGATGCCGGATCCGGTTCTCGGAAGTGCCTGCCGTGGACTCCTTCCACTTGCCAAGGTAGAACGGCAGGTAGGTCTCCTCTAAGAACTCGATGACGGTGGTCGGACGGACCGGACTAGCGGTTCGAACCCCTCCGTTGACCTCGCGCATGAAGGCTTGGCATTTCTCCTCAGCCTGACCCTTGTTCATCTCTGAGGCGAAGCCAAGCGTGTGATACCGCCGTTCGCCCCGCTCGTCGTAGTAAAGAACCACCCATACTCTCCTATCCGCATGCTTGCGAAGCTGCAAGCTGCCTTTCTGAAATCTCCTGCGTCTCATGAATTCTCCTTGTGAGGCGCAGGCGTTGATTCGGGGTGATTCGATCGTATCATCG
>JAEUQF010000173.1 GCA_016789745.1 Bryobacterales bacterium | reverse complement strand
AGTTCCAAGGCATTCGAGTTGCCAATATGACGGACTTCCAGGGCAGCACGGCCACGTTCCCGGAACTGGATGAGCCGCCAAGTTACTTCCTCAAGGAAGTGAAGCAGGACAAGCAGATGAATTTCCATCAGTTGCGCGCTTATATCGGCGAACTGCAGCAGAGCGGTTTCGACACGGTACGCTTGCAGGTGCAGTATCAGAAAAAGTTTGCTGTTCCCTTGTTTGCGCTGATCATGGCTTTAATATCAACGCCTTTCGCGTTCTTCGCAGGCAACCGCGGTGCCATGACACCGGTCGGCATCAGCCTTAGCATCGCGATCTGCTATGGAGCTTTGAGCCAGCTTTTCGAACAGATGGGAAACGTCGGTCAGTTGCCGCCGGAGTTGGCGGCATGGAGTCCCGACGCCATCTTCTCGCTTGCGGGTGCCTACTTTCTGATGCGCGTCAGGACCTGAGCGAGGCGGAGGACTTCGTCTCGATTTGGACCAGATTCGCCGGTGCTGCTCCCATTTCGGGAGACGAGTAAATCTGCGGGTCCCGCCAATAATCCACCAGACTGGTCTGGTGGACGCAGCTTACCGTGCAGTAGGGGGCGCAGCCTTTCTCGGTTAGGTACTCTCGTCGAACATCCTCGAGGGTGTACTGCTCCAGAGGCTTCGCCGGAGCACCGCGCTGCTGCGAACAATAGTGGACGAGCCCGTCCTCGCAGACGTAGAGATATCTGCCGCCCGCGCGACAGCGCCAGTTGTTCGGCCGACCATCCGCGATGGCTTCCTGGAACTTGTTGAACTGCGAGTAGCCCTTCTTTTCCATCGACCGAATCTCTTTGTAGACCTCGCGCTCGCGGTCCCGTAACGGGCGCAGTTGTCCCGTATGGTCATGAATGATACCGATGGTCGATGTAAACCCAAGTTCGATAGCGCGCTTGCTGATTGTGAGAGCGTCCTCCGGATCGCGGGTCCCGCCGCCAACAACGGAATTGATGTTGACGTGGAAGAGGGCATGTTCTGATAACCAGCGCAGCCGCAGATCTAGAACCTTCAAGCTCTTTTTGGAGACCTCGTCGGGCTTCAGGTTATCGATACTGATCTGCATGTGATCCAGCCCGGCGTCATTGAGACGCTGGATGCGCTGCACATTGAGCAGATAGCCGTTTGTGATTAAGCCCGCGATGATGCCGTGGTGGCGCATGCGGCGAATAATCTCATCCAGATCTGGGTGCAGCAACGGTTCGCCACCGCTCAAAGTTACGACCGTTGTTCCGAGCCGCGCCAACTCATCCACGCGCCGAAGCATCGTGTCGGTAGGCACCGGCTTCGAGAAGTCGTCGTACTCGTTGCAGTAACCACAATCGAGGTTGCAACGGCGGATTGGGATCAGATGCGCCATAACGGGATGCTTTGTTGAAAGCAAACCGGAGGCAATCATCCGGTATTCCCGAATGCGTCGTGATACAAACCGCAGTCTACGTTGCCAGGCGAAGGCTGTTTGCCCCATGCGAACTCCCATTCAAACACAAATGGATGCAAGGAGTTAACCACGGGATTCTGAAAGTTCGTTTTCTCGGGGTGAACGGAAGTTTTAGGGCTTTTTCGGTGGAGCGGGCGTGGGCTTCGCCTCCGGTTTGGCCTCGGTGTCCTCGAACTTGATGTTGACGTCAGCCTTGAATTGGCGGTAATCCTCGTACTTCACGGTCATCCGAATAGGCACTGGACCATTTTGGAACATCAGCGTATCATTGGCTAAAGTGTAAGTTGGGAACCAAAACTTGCCGTCAACCTGCTCCCGGAAGGTCTCAAACTTGGGAAACTGCTGATCGGATCCCTTCTTAAGGACGCCGGTAGCGCGACCGTAGGTTTTAACGATCTGCAGGTCGCGATCATCGACATACACGAGTCCGGCAAAGTACCGCTTCCCGGGCTCCATCTTCTTCGGCTTGACGGAGAACGCATAGCATGGGATCTCATCCAGCGTCTCCTTTCCCAGGTAGCGAACGTAGTAGTTGTCGACATCCGCGCTGGTAAGGACAAACGGCTGGACGTTGCGTAAATCCTGCTCGTCTTCCGGCGTCAGTTGGAGCCGCTGAAGGGTGGACACAGGGGCGCGGACGACCCGTTCCGTCCGCCGGCCTTCGCCTGAAAAGATGATGTCAGATACCATTTCGTGGCGGCCGCCAATGACACCACCCCCGTCCATCTCCTGGACACGGACCGTTTGCCGGTAGGTGTAGTTCTCGCGAGCCTTAGCGAACTCCGACTCCTTGGCGGCGAACTTACGGATGATCTCGTCGATCTCCGTCTGGCTCGGCTCGCGATCAGCAGCGAAACCCGGCTGCAGACAGAACAGTATCAGACCGGCAGAAAGCAGTTTCATGGCGATTGGGATCCTACGAAAATGTTGACGACGCACGGTGTCTCCAGGTTGCAGCATCAGTTCTTCTGCAGGAGTTGCTTGGCGATGGTGAGGCGCTGCATGTTACTTGTTCCCTCGTAGATACGTCCGATCTTGGCGTCACGGTAGAATTTTTCCACGGGGTAATCTTTCGTAAATCCAACGCCTCCGAAGATTTCCACAGCCTTCGACGCGACGGTCTCCGCAACCTGCGAGGCGTAATATTTGGCCATTGCGGCTTCGGTCAGGAAGGGGAGGTTGGCTTCTCGGAGGCGCGCGGCGTTGTAGACCAGCAGACGCGACGCTTCCACCTGAGTTGCCATCTCGGCCAGTTCAAACTGCACGCCCTGGAAATCGGCAATCGCCTTGCCGAACTGTTTCCGCTGTTGCGAGTAGGACAAGGCCAGCTGAAGCGCGCCGTAGGCAAGACCGGTCATCTGGGCACCGATGGCAATGCGGCCTTCGTTCAAGGTCTCAATCGCGATCTTATAGCCCTTGCCAATCTCGCCAAGGATATTGCTCTTCGGCACCCGGCAGTCCTCCAGAATTAACTCGCAAGTGGAGGAAGCTCGGATACCGAGTTTGTCCTCCTTCTTTCCGACTCGAAAGCCAGGCGTATCCCGTTCGATGACAAAGCAGGTGATCCCCCGGTAGCCGGCAGCCGGATTGACGTTGGCAAAAACAAGAAAGAGCCCCGCTTCGGCGGCATTCGTAATCCACAACTTCTGCCCATTCAGGATGTAGCTGTCCCCATCTTCGGCCGCCCTGGTGGCCAGAGCGAACGCATCTGACCCGGAACCCGACTCGGAAAGTGCATAAGCCGCAACCGTGTCCTGTGCGAGTCGGGGCAGGTACCGTTGCCTCTGTTCCTCGTTTGCCCAACGTAGGAAGGCGTTGATAACAAGGGTGTTCTGCACATCGACGATCACTGCTGCAGAAGCGTCTACGACGGCAAGTTCCTCCACGGCGAGAACGGATTGAAAGAAACTCCCGCCCTGCCCACCGTATGCTTCCGGGATCTCGATTCCCATGAGTCCGAGTTCGAAAAGCTGCGTGAGCAGATCTCTCCGGAACACGCCGGACTCGTCCATCGCGCGAACGTGAGGCGCAAGTTGCTCCCGCGCGAAGCGCCTGATAGTCGATTGGAACAGCCGGTCTTCGTCGTTGAGTCTGGTTAGCGGGCCAACGCTGGCATCCGAAGTTGCGGACATATCATTAGTGTACGGCTCCCAATGCCGGGATGGAGGCGTTCGGGATCGCGCGTGTGCGAGAATAGCGCTTCCCATGTCTTGGCTGCAGCAAGTCTGGATTGACTTCTGGCGGTACACGTCACTTTACCCAATCGAGGGAGCCGTACTGCTGGTGCTTGCGTCGCTGGCGTGCATACCGCCACTGCGGCGCGCTCGTGTTTTTGCCACCATTGGCCGGGTCGCGCGACACCTTGGCCGTCGAACTGTTCTGGCTATGGCGGTGTTGTTCACCGTAACCCTCGTTGGTCACGGCGGGCTGGACAAGTATAGATACCCGACCCCCGCGTTTCATGATGAGTACAGCTATCTGCTTGCTGCCGATACATTTGCGTCTGGCCGTCTGACGAATCCACCGCATCCGATGGGCGTCTTCTTCGAGAGCTTTCACATCCTCATCGATCCAACTTACATGTCGATGTATCCCCCAGGCCAAGGCTTGGCCCTGGCACTGGGGCAGGTGCTGGGTGGCGATCCGGCGATTGGGGTCTGGTTGAGCTGTGCTGCACTGTCAGCGGCGCTCTTTTGGATGTTGCGAGCTTGGGTCGGCCCCCAATGGGCACTGCTTGGTGGCTTGCTTGCCGCTGTCCGCATTGGATGGTTCAGCTATTGGGGGAACAGCTACTGGGGTGGCGCGGTCTCCGGGCTCGGCGGCGCTCTGATCCTGGGGGCTGCTGGATATCTGCTGCGTGGGCGTCGGGACGCCGCGCTCGGACTCTGGCTGGCTATGGGTGGCGTAATTCTTGCCTACACCCGCATTTGGGAGGGAACGATCCTCAGTGCCACCATTTTGACGTGGCTGGTTATAAAGTTGTGGCGCCTCCGGAGCCCCCTCTCAGCGCTCAGCCCCGTTCTGACCCCGTTCGTAGTGGTGACACTGGCTGGCGTGGTTTTCCTTGGCTACTACAACTGGCGGGTCACGGGCAACGCACTCCGGCTTCCTTATCTGGAGAATCGCGACCGTTATGAGGTGCATCCAACCTTCGTCTGGCAGGCGCCAACTCCGAACAAAGCCTACAACCATGACATCTTGCGGAAGTACTATGTTGAATCGGAGGGATACCGCGACCAGATTCCGTACTGGCAGCGCCAGGCGGAGAAACCGAAGCGCATCTGGTTCTTCTTAGTCGGTCCCGCACTCACATTGCCCATCCTGTTTGCCGCTCCGATTGCGTTCCGTGCCCGGTATCTGCTGCCCCTTACTTGTTTGGGCACCTTCGGCGCGGCACACCTCTTGGTTGCCTGGAACCTGCTGCCGCACTACGCAGGACCGGTGACTGGGGCGATCTATGTTCTGCTTGTTGCTGGTTTTAGGGTTCTTGCGCTTTGGCGCCGCCGCAGCCTGCTGTGCGGCGCCGTCCTTTCGCGGGCCGCAATTGCCACTGTCGTGGTGATGGCTGCCGTCCGAATCGCCGGCCCGTCGCTGCAATTGCCTGTCTACGGGGAGTACACTCTGCCCTGGTACAGCTTTGGGTTGCATGCCAATACCCATCGCGCGGGAATCGAGCGGAAACTCGGCGAAGTCGGGGGCAAGCACCTCATTCTCGTCGACTACGACACGACACATATCCCAGATTTTGAATGGGTTTACAACCGCGCCGATATTGACGCTGCGACGGTCGTGTGGGCCAGGATGACACCCCGCCGGGACCTGCTGACACAACTTCTGGTCTACTTTCGGGATCGCCGTGTTTGGGTGGTGTATCCGGATCAAAACCCCGGTCGACTCCTGACTTTCGAGGAGCGGATTCGATAAGGAAAGCTGGGGCAAACCGCATGTCGGTATAATCGACGGAAAGGAGAACGCGATCATGTCCGTTTCCCGCCGCCGGTTTCTACAGAACTCAGCCGGGGTTGCCGCTTCTTTGCCAGCCCCGGCAGCCAACGACCTTATCCAGTTAGGGGTAATCGGCACCGGAGCGCGGTCCCATGAACTGATGGCCGCCACGCTCCGTTTACCGGAAGCTCGCATCACTGGAGTGGTGGACGCCTATGCGGGCCGGGTGGAGCGTGCCTTGGAGCGAGTCGGCAAAACAGCGCGGAACTACCCGTCTTACCGCGACCTGCTGGCCGACAAGTCCATTGATGCCGTGATCATTGCCACGCCGGATCACTGGCACAAGCAGATGGTGATTGAGGCTATGCGGGCTGGCAAGGATGTCTATTGCGAGAAGCCCCTGACGTTCCGGAGTGCCGAGGGTATGGAGATCGTGCGGGTGGCACAGGAAACCCGCCGGATCGTGCAAGTCGGCAGCCAGGGGGTGAGCGGAGAAACGCAGCGCCAGGCTCGTCAGTTGATTCGGAGCGGGAAACTGGGCCGTGTGACCATGATACGAGCGGCGTACAATCGCAACAGCGCATCGGGCGCCTGGATCTATCCGATTCCGCCAGATGCTTCGCCGCGGACTGTCGATTGGGCAATGTTTCTCGGAAGTGCACCCAAACGGCCGTTCAGTTTGGAGCGGTTTTTCCGGTGGCGTTGTTATGAGGACTACTCCGGTGGAATTGCCACTGACCTGTTTGTTCACCTCTGCACCACAATCCACTTCTTAATGGATGCGAAGGCGCCACAGCGGGTGGTCGCCATGGGGGAACTCTATCGCTGGAAAGAGTCGCGGGATGTGCCAGATACGTTGAATGCCATCCTTGAGTATCCCGAGGGATTCACGGTCAATCTCAGTTCCACCTTCAATAATGAATTATCTGGACAGGGAAGCTTTCAGATCCTGGGCACCGAAGGTAGTCTGTTGCTGGGAAACGGGTTGACGTTTGAAGCCGAAACGGCTGTGGAGGACAATCGCTGGATCGTTGAGAGCTGGCCGTCCCGGCTGGAGGAGGCTTACTGGAAAGACCCGAAAGTCCGTGCAGCGGAGATGCCAGCGCTTGGACGTCCGCAACTCAAGACGACAAGCCAGCGATTTGAAGCACAGGGTGCCGATAGCACCGAAATTCACCTGGCCGCTTGGTTAAGCTCTATCCGTACTCGCAAAGATCCTTACGAGAACGCACTTACGGGGCATCGGGCGGCCGCCTGCGCCCATATGGTCAACCTCGCCGTAAAACAGCGCCGGATGGTGGAATGGGACTTCGAGAAAGAGGATATCCGATCTGCCTAGTGTCCTGAGTGATAACTTCATTGAATAAGTAATCAGGCAGGTGCATACTAGGGCATGCCCATCGGCCGCCCTACTAAGCCGCTCGATCTGACGCCCGAAGAGATCGAAAAGCTCAAAACCTTGGCTCGG
>JAEUQF010000064.1 GCA_016789745.1 Bryobacterales bacterium | reverse complement strand
GCCCCTATCCTCGACGGCCAACTCAACGATCCCTACTGGCAATCCATCCCCGCCCATCGCCTCGAACCCGACCAAACCGGCCTCACCATGGACGGCGGCGAGATCCGCGCCGTCGTCCGTGGCCGCTACCTCCTGCTCGCCGCGCGCCTGCCCGAACCCACCGGCCGCATCACCGCCCGCATGACCGGACGTCACCCCAACTGGGAAGACGAAGACATGCTCCAGATCACCGAAGGACCCGCCATAGGCTATACCGACCGCGTCGTCCGCATCAATCCCTTCGGTGCCTTCACCACCCAGCGCGAAGGCCAGGAAGTCTACCCCAACGATCATCTCTACTTAATCGCCACCCACATCGGCGACCGCGAATGGACGCTGGAAGCCGCCTTCCCCCTCAACCTCACCAGCGCCCCCGACGCCGACACCATGCTCCTCAGCGTCCAGCGCCTTCGCGCCATGCGCCCAGCCTCCCCGCAACTCCGCTGGCGCTGGCCCAAGTCAGACCCCGTCACACGCGTAGCCGTCGACCGCAACGCCACCTGGGACACTCCCGCCCCCGAACATCGTCCCGAACCCCTCGGCAACACCGGCCCCGCCCTCAACGTCGGCAAAGCCTCCATCCCGCCCGCCAGCGCTGCCTGGGATGACGACCATTGGCGCAGCGTCCCCACCTGGCAACTCCCCGCCAACCAGCCCAACAGCCCCCCACCCACCTACAGCACCCAAGTCAAAGCCATCCACGACGGCACGACCCTCGCCGTCTTCTTCCGCGCCGAAGACCCCACCACCCCCATCAGCCGCGTCAAGGAAGCCGACGGCCGCGTCGAACAGGACGACAGCGTTCATCTCTACTTCGCCACCTCCGGCTCCTCCTATGTCCAGATCTCCGTAAACGCCGCCGGCTACCTGCTTGACGTCGCCGGCAAGACCGGCGGCCCCCGCATCTCCCGCCCTCGCGCCGATTGGCAGAGCGACGCCAAAATCACGACGCGTCTCGAAAAGGGCCACTGGACGGCCCGCATCGACATCCCCCTCGCCAACGTCCTCAACATCCTCGGCGAGCCCGAAACACAAACCGACCTCCGTGTTTTATTAGCCCGTGCCCGCCCCGGCCGCGACGGCCAACTCAGCGAAACCAGCGCCCTCCCCTACATGCCCGGCTGGACCATGCTTGGCCCCATCCGCTATCAACCCCTGAAACTCACCGCCACACCGCCCTCCCAACTTCCGGCCACGCCGATACCCGCGCCCATCCCCACCCTCGACACCCGCGTCTACACTGATGCCGAACGTGCCACTCGCAAACCCGCCGGCATGGTGCACGAAAACCTCCGCGCCCGCGCCATCGCCGAACTCGAAAAGCAGGCCAAAGCCTGGGCCAACGTCAATACCCGCGAACAATGGGAGCAGTTCCGCAACACCCGCATCGACGCCCTCCGCCGCTTCCTCGGCCCCTTCCCCCAACGCACCGCGCTCAACACTCAAACCGGCAAGGAATACCTCGGCCAAGGCTACCGCCGCCAGGACATCGTCTACCAAAGCCGCCCCGGCCTCTGGATCGCCGCCAATCTCTACCTGCCCGAAAAGCGCGTGGGCCGCATCCCCGCCATCATCATCGTCCCCAGCCACCACCGCCCCCGCTGGCAGATGGAACTGCAGGACATGGGAATCCTCTGGGCCCGCTCCGGCAGCGCCGTCCTCATCGCCGACAACCTCAGCCACGGCGAACGCATCCAGACCTACCCCTGGAACCGCGAAGGCTACTACAGCCGCTACAACCTCGGCCTGCAACTCTACGCGGCCGGCGAAAGCCTCATCAAATGGATGGTCTGGGACATCATGCGCTCGGTAGACCTCCTCGAATCGAGACCCGAAGTCGACCCCTCCAAGATCGTCCTCCTCGGCGCCGTTGCCGGTGGAGGCGACCCCGCCGCCGTAGCCGCAGCCATGGAGCCCAGAATCGCCGCCGTCGCCCCGTTCTGCTACGCCGAAGCCACGCCCGAACACGGCGGTCGGGGCCCCTGGCCCGAAGGCCTCGCCGATCCCGGTTGGGGCAGTTGGGAATCCACTCGCAACCTCCCGCGCAGCATCATCGACCAGTTCTCCCCCTGGATCATCGCCGCCTCGGTCGCCCCACGCCGTTTCATCTACTCCTTCGAAATGGGATGGGACGTCGAAAAGCAGCCCGCCTGGCACCGCTTCCAGAAGATCTTCGGCTTCTACAACGCCACCCAAAACCTGGATGAAGCCCACGGCTTCGGCGGCTTCCCCGGCCCCGGCGAATGTGCCAACATCGGCCCCTCCCAACGCAAGACCCTCTACCCCGAACTGGAACGCTGGTTCAACATCCCCCAACCCAAAGCCGAACCCGAAGACCGCCGCCCCGAACAGGAGCTCTTCGCCTACAACCCCAAACTTGCGGCAGTCGCGGCCAACCAGCCCGTCCACGAACTAGCCAAACAAATCGCCCTGCAAAAACTCCCCAAGTCCACACCCACGCGCCAATCCCTGCAACAAGCCTGGTCCCAACGCCTGGGCGACGTATCGCCCGCCCTTGTGGGGCAGGCTTCCAAGCCTGCGCGAGACCTCCAGGTCTCGCTGCTCCTCCAATCCGAACCCAACATCGACCTACCCGTAATCCTCCTAAAGCCCCCCACCCCAAAACCCACCAGCCACCCCGCCGTCCTCCTCCTAAGCCACGCCGGCAAAGCCGCCGCCTACCGTCAAAACCACCAAGCCATCCAAACCCTCCTAACCCAAAACATCGCCGTAGTCCTAGCCGACGTAAGAGGCACCGGCGAAACCTCCCCCGACCTCCGCCGAGGCCCCAACAGCACCGAGATCTCCCAATCCGCCACCGAACTCATGCTCGGCAGCAGCCTCCTCGGACGCCGCGTCAAGGACGTCCGCACCGTCCTCGCCTACCTCCGCACCCGCCCCGACATCGACTCCACCCGCATCGCCCTCTGGGGCGACTCCAGCGCCCCCCTCAACCCCACCCACCTCCGCCTCGACGAATCCCCCGGCTGGCAGATCGGCCCCGATCCCCAGCACGAAGCCGACCCCCTCGGCGGCCTCCTCGCCATCTTCACCGCCCTCTACGAACCGGACATCCGCGCCATCGCCACCCGCCGCACCCTCGCCTCCTATCTGTCCCTCTACGACGCCCCCTTCGCCTACCTCCCCGCCCACGTCGTCGTCCCCGACCTCCTCGCCGCCGGCGACATCCCCGACATCCTCAAAACCCTCAACATCCCCATCCGCATCGAGGAGCCCATCAACGCCCGCAACCAACTCATCAACGCCCCCCAACCCCAGGGCAGTCTCGCGGAGTGGCTCGCCAATCAACTAAAATCACCCTCCCGGTAATCCAAATCCCCACATTTGCCGTAAAGTGTTAAGTGAGCGGACACCGGCATCGTCACGGCCCGCCACCACCAACAACACCAACACCCAAATTCAGGAGGAGATAAAACTATGGGAGCTTGGGATTACCTCTATGACGTCGGCGCCGCCCTCGGCAACGGCGTCGTTTCCGTCGGCGTCGACCTCTATTACGGCGCCGAACGCACTGCCGAAGGCCTCGGCGTCAGCGGTTGGGACCGCACCGCCCAGATCGGCTTTGAAAACGAATACCTCGTCAACCACCTGCTCAACCTCGTCAAAAGCGCCCCCACCGCCGCCGAACACCCCCTCTTCAAACTCATTACCACCATCCTCAAGCGCTACTACGACAAGTTCCCCGACGACGCCCTCCAGAAAATCGCCAAAGCCGCCGGCATCGGCGGTGGCTACATGGCCGGCCGCATGATCATCGGCAAAGCCATCGCCGAAAAGATCGCCCTCCGCATTGCCGCCCAGATCGCCGCCACTGCCGCCTACCGCCAGTTCGCCCAGAAAATCGGCGTCTCGGCCGCTGCTGGCTCCACCGGCGTCGGTGCCGTCATTACCCTCGTCATGCTCCAGGGCGTCGCCCAGCGCGCCTCCAAAGCCAGCCAGCGCCTCAAGGCCCGCAACATCCAGCTCTGGAATGACCTTCGCAACCAGCAAGGCCTCGACATGCTCTACTTCCTCGTCGAAGCCCCACTCGCCCAATACATGGACGCCATCGACCTCGCCCATCGCAACGCCCCCCTGCTCGAACAGGAAATCCAACGCATCTACCAGCAGCAGACCGGACATTAACCTCATGCTCCGCAGCCTCCTCGGCCACCTGCTCGACTTCCTCTATTGGGCCGCCGTCCTCGGCGGCCTCATCCTGCTCGGCCCCAATATCGAAAGCACGCCGCTGCTCATCGCCGCCCTAACCCTCTACGCGGCGGCCGCCATCGCCCTCTACTTCGTCGCCCTGCGCCGCATCAAACGCTACTTGTAGCCCCGATGCGGCGCGCCGCTCTCTCTGCGAAATATTTCCTTGTAATTCCGTAACGCCCGCCATCCCGCCTGCCCAAACGCAACAACGGGCCACCACCGCACCGGCCCCCAATGCGAAAGGTAGGATGCCATGTTCCCGCGATTCCGTACTGCGATTCTCTTCTTGTCCCCGCTGGCGTTGGCGCTGGCCCAGCCCATTGCATCCGACCACCCCGCCATCGCCCGCTACCCCGGCTCCACCGTCCGCATCCATCGCCAACTCGAGTTCGAGTCCTACGCCCTCGCCCTTGCCTATCCGCCCGCTCCCCCGCGCAACCTCTCGCTCGAAGGCAAGGTCACCCGCATCCAGTACGGCAACCCCGCCGGCCGCTCCCCTCTCGAGATCTTCCGTAACTATGAAGACTCGCTCCGCAAAGCCGGCGCCTCCGTGCTGTTTCGCTGCGAGCCCGCCACCTGCGGCAATTGGCCCGTCATCCGCGACCAGCGCATGATCAACATGGGTTCCCAGGGCTACTTCGCCCTCGTCGCCCGCTTCCTGCACGACCAGCGCGAGACCCATGCCGTCCTCGCCGTCAGCCCGCGCATTCACTGGATCCACTTCATCGAAGCCAAGCCCATGGACGCCGGCCTTGTCACCGTCGACGCCAAAGCCATGGCAAGCGCCCTCGAACGCGACGGCCGCCTCTCGCTCGATTCCATTCTCTTTGAAACCGCCAGCGCTCGCCTCCTGCCCCCCTCGCTCCCCATCATTGCCGAGATCGCCCGCCTCCTGGTCGACAACCCCACCCTCCAACTGGAAGTCGTCGGCCACACCGACGATACCGGCACCCCCGCGGGCAATGAACGCCTCTCCGCCGACCGCGCCCTCGCCGTCGTCCACGAACTCACCACCTCCCACCGCATCGCCGCCAATCGCCTGCGATCCCGCGGCGCCGGCCAGTCCCAACCCGTCGCGCCCAATACCTCGGACGATGGCCGCCGCCGCAATCGCCGGGTCGAACTCATCGCCATCCGCTAAACACACCCCAACGCAACCAAGGAGACTACCCATGGGAGAACCCAATATCATCCCCAACGCCTTTGTGCTCGATCCGGCCGAAGTCAGCCACCTCATCGAACGCGCCGCCCGCGCCAAGGCCATCAACGACTGCTCGCATGTCATCGACGACCTCACCCTCGATCAGTCCAACCTCGGCCTCATCGGCAATCTCTACCATGCCGGCTTTGGCCCCAACCTCAAAGTCGTCAGCCGCAACGATGCGCAACTGGAACGCCTCACCCTTTACTACACCGAGGCCTATGCCCGCGCCCTCATCAATGCCTCCGCCGCCGGCCCCGCCCAAACCCTCCAGCAACTCAAGACGCTCGACCGCATCTTCGAGTCCAACTGGGAGGCCATCCTTCGCAAACACCGCCGCGTGAAAGAGTTCAACCGCCAGGAAACCAAAAACCAGGACTTCTGGATCAACTTCACTTACGGCACCAAAGTCACCGCCGAACTCGCCTTCGTGCTGCTCAGCCCCTTCGGCAAATACCACTTCGTCAAAGGCGCCCTCGGCGGCGTGGCCTTCACCATCACCTGCAAACTCTGCGAAGCCGCGCCCTGGGACGCCGCCGTCGTCGCCCTCGGCTGGGATAAAGTGAAGAGCGAATCCGGCGACGTCCTCGAAGACATCGGCGTCAATGTGGCCGAAACGCAGGCTTCCAAGTTCGTCAAGAAATACGCCGCCAGTCAGACCGAAAAGGCGGGCCAGACCCTCGCCGCCTCGCTCGCCCGCCCCTCCATGCTCGCCCAGATCGACGCCGATAAGACCCTCGCCCTAAAGGGCGTCAAAGCCCTCGGCGTCGTCGCCGGCCTCCTGTTCATGGCCGACGATATCAAGCGCGCCTACTTCGACGGTTACGTCCAATCCCAGCGCAAACGCAAGCAGTAGCCTGATAGAATCTCGTCCATGTCCCGCCGGGTTGTGCGTGTCCTGGCCGCGGCCCTTCCCTTGTGCATCGCCCTGCTGCCCGCCCGCGCGCAGCCGCTCGCCCCGCTCCATCGCCAGGGCGACGTCACCGAAGGCCTCGCCGCCTCCGGTCAACCCATCCGTATCCCCATCGTCCTCGGCGCCCGCCAGTTCTTCTTCGCCCAGGTCAACGGCATCCGCGTCTCCCTCCAACTTCTCGACCCCCAGGGCGCACCCCTCACCGAGCCCGCCCGCACCGTCGCCTTACTCTCCGATACCTCCGGCCCCTACACCCTCCGGGTGCAATGCAGTTCTCCCGTTCCCCAGCGCTTCCGCGTCTCCGTCCTCCAGTGGCGCGATGCCCTCCCCACTGACCCGCTCCGCCTCGACGCCATCCGCCTCCTCACCGAAGGCTACCGCCAGGCCGAACTGGCCACCGCCGCCAGCCGCCAACAGGCCCTCGCCCGCTACACCGAAGCCCGCGGCGCCGTCCACCGCGTTCCCGATCCCTGGCTCGAAGCCCGCACCATCCTCGGTATCGCCAACGTTCACTCCGCTGCCGGTAACACCGTTGAAGCCCTGGCCGCCTACCGCGAGGCGCACGCCCTCTACCTCGCCGCTAAAGACCTCCCCATGCAGGCCTTCGTCCGCAACGCCGCCGCCCTCCTCCACGCCGCCCGCTCCGAATTCCCCCTCGCCTTCGACGCCTACAACCAGGCCCTCGCCATCCGCCAAGCCGCCGGTGACCGCAAAGGCGAAGCCGAAGTCCTCCGCAACCTCGCGATCGCCCACTCCTCCGCCGGCAACTTCCAAACCGCCATCGACACCTACCAGGACGTCCTCGCCCGCTTCCGTACCCTCGGCGACCGCTACCAGGAGGCCGTCACCCTCGTCCAGATCGGCGAGTTCTACCTCACGCTCGGCGACTTCGATCAGGCCATCCGCTATGCCCGCGACGCCCTCCCTCTGCACACCGCCCACAACGATAAGACCGCGCAGGTCCACACTATGACCAACTGGGGCCAGGCCCTCGCCGGACAGGGCCGCCACCGCGACGCCCTCCTCCGCTACCAGGCCGCGCTCGACCTCAGCGCCGCCAGCGGCCTCGGCTGGCAGCACGTCGGCACACAGGCCCTCGCGGCCGAATCCCACGAAGCGCTCGGCGATCTCCCTAAAGCCGATACGCTCTACCAGGAAGCCCTCGGCCCCATGCAGGCCCACGGCAACTACGATGGCGCCAGCCGCCTCCTCACCCGCCTCGGCATTGTCGCTCTCCGCCGCGGCCGCCTCCCCGACGCCGATACGCACCTCACCGCCGCCCTCCTGGCCAGCGAAGGACTCGCTAACCCCACCGCCCGAGCCATGGCCCTCACCGCTCTGGCCCGCCTCGCCCACCAGCGTAAGGATCGCCCCGCCGCCCGCACCCGGGTCGAACAGGCCATCGCCCTCGTCGAAGAAATGCGCACCCGCATCGACGATCGCTCGCTCCGTGCCACCTTCCTTGCCACCCGCGCCGATTGGTACGACTTCTACATCGCCCTGCTCCTCCAACAGGGCGACCACGCCGCCGCCTTCGCCGCCCTCGAACGCGCCCGCGCCCGCAGCCTCCGCGAACTCCTCCTCGACCGTCAACCCGCCTCGGCCCCCCTCCCCCACACCGCCTTGCAATCCACCCTCGATCCCCAAACCGCCGTCATTGCCTATCACACCGGCGCCTACGGAGCCTGGGTCTTCGTCGTCACCCACAACGCCATCCGCGCCTTTCCCCTACCTTCCTCCGCCATCCTCGACGCCGCCGTCCGCGACTTCCGGCAACTTGCCGCCACCCCTGGCCGCGCCTCCCTCGGTCCCTACGCCCAGGCCGCCGCCCGCCTTTACCGCCTCTGCCTCCAACCCGCCGCCGCAGCCATCGCCAATCGCAAGCACCTGGTCATCATCCCCGATGGCCCGCTCCATTACCTGCCCTTCGAAGCCCTCCTCCACGACACCCCGCGCTCCCTCGCCTTCACCAGCCTTCCCTACCTGCTCCGCCGCTGGACCATCAGCTATGCCCCCTCCGCCGCCGTCTGGGCCGCCCTCCGCGCCCCGGCCAAGGATCCCAGCCCGCCCCCCTCCTTCGACCTCGTCGCCTTCGCCGACCCCCGCGGCGATCTTCCCGGCGCCGCCCGCGAAGTTGCCCAGATCGCCACCCTCTTCCCCCCGGATCGCCTCCGTCTCTTCCTCGGCCCTCAGGCCACGCGCCAATCCGTCACCGCTTCGCCGCTCGCCGCCCGCAGCCGCCGCGTCCACTTCGCCGCCCACGGCCGCATGCCCGAAGGACCCGCCGGCGCCGGCGGCATCTCCCTGGCCAACGGTGCCGTCCTCAACCCCCTCGATATCCTCGCCCTCCGCTGGCGCGCCGAGCTTGTCGTGCTCTCCGGCTGCGACACCGGCCTTGGCCCCCGCCTTCGCGGCGAAGGCATCCTCGGCCTCACGCGCGCCTTCCTCTCCGCCGGTGCCGCCAGCGTCGCCGTCAGCCTCTGGCCCGTGCACGATGAGTCCACCGCCGGCATCATGGCCGCCTTCTATCGCGCCCTCCAGGATGGCTCCCCCTCCCGCGACGCCCTCCGCCAGGCCAAACTCCACCTCATCGATTCCGGCCTCTACGCCCACCCCTACTATTGGGCCGCCTTCATCCTCGCCGGCCGAGGCTAGCGTACCGAAAACTCGTAGCTCTCCTCGCTCCCCCCGCAATTCACCCGCGCCTCATACACCCCCGCTCGCAAAAATCCTCCCGGAATCCGCAACAGTAGCTCCCCGTTTCCCCCACGCCCCACACCCTCCCGCGACCACACCGCCTGTCCATCGGCCCCGCGCAACGCCACCCTACAACCCGCCTCCCCCAGCGGGATCTGCGAGTTCAGCACCAGCATCGCCCCCTCCGCCCCACTGATTCCCATTGCCTCTCTCCGCTCCTCCGTCCCACTCCGCTGCCGCACGCCCCGCGGCAGCAGGTCCACCAGACGCGTCCCCGCTACCGGCTCCCGTAACCGCCGCACCTCCCGCTCCAACTCGCGTGTCCGCTGCTCCCATTCCGCCACCTGCCGCCGTTCCTGCTGCCACGCCGTCACCAGCCACCCCACCCCCACTGCCATCGCCAGGCCCGCTGCCAGCCCTCCCACCCACCTCCACCGTTGCCCCGAACCTCCCGATTCCGGCATCGCCGACCGGCTCTCCCGCACCAGTTCCACCTCCACCCGGCACTGCTCGCATCCCGCCAGATGCTCCTCCAGCGCTTCCCGTTCTCCCTCCTGGTCCGTCCCATACACATACGACACCAGCCGCTCCGGCGACGGATGCTCCTCCACCGCCCGCAACAACTCACCCGTCTCCTGCAACTCCCGCCGGCACCCCGCACACTCCCGCACATGCCGCAGCACCGCCGCGCGCTCCTCTTCGCCCAGCGTCCCGTTCAGCAGCCAGGGCAGCCGCTCTGCCGTCTCCTCGCAATTCATCGTGCGGTCATCGCTCATTCCGTTAGGGACCCCACTTCCCGTCTCATTACGCCCGCGGCCCTTTCTCCCGCAACTCCATCGCTTTTCGCCTGCACCGCAACACCCGTACCCGCAGCGTCCCCGCCGCCAACCCCAACGCCTCGCTCATCGCTTCGTAACTCTCCCCAGCCAGAATCCGCCGCAGCAACTTCCGGCATTCCTCGCCCAGTTCGCTTACCACCCGCTCGAGCGCCGTCATCCGGTCCCGCTCCAACATCCGCTCCGCCACCGTCTGCGCCGGATCCCGCCGCTCTTCCAGCATCTCCTGCCCACCCGTGCTCCACCGCTGCTGCCGCCGCAATTGCCGGATACACGCATGATTGCTGATCCGCCAGACGTAGCTCACCAGCGCCGACTCGCCCCGAAACCGCTGCTCCCGGAACAGCCGTGTCAACTCCGCCATCACCTCCTGCCGCACGTCCTCCCAATGCGACTCCAGCCGCGGACGGAAAGACCGCCCCGCCGCCGTCACCCATCGTTCGATCCGTGCCACCACCGCCGGCTCCCCGGCCAGAAATCCACGGATCAGTTGTTCGTCTTCCGGCTGCAATGGTCCATCTTATTCGCTTCCGCTACCAACCGCCCGTAAGGCGAATTGTGTATCGTCCCACTAAGAACCCGGCTCGTCCTATCGATACCCCCGTTCGAGATAGTGCTCCCAATGCACCCCATCCCCGACGTCCTCGTCATCGGCGGAGGTCCCGCCGGCTCCGCCGTAAGTACCCTCCCCGCCCAACAAGGCGTCCATCGCCTACCTCCGCACCCGCTCCGACACTGACCCCACCCGCATCGCCCTCTGGGGTGACTCCAGCGCCCCCCTCCACCCCACCAATCTCCGCCTCGACGAATCCCCTGGCTGGCAGATCGACCCCGACTCCCCGCACGAAGCTGATCCGCTCGGAGGGCTCCTGGCTATCTTCACGGCCCCCTACGAACCAGACATCCGCGCCATTGCCACCCGCCGCACGCTCGCCAGCTATCTCTCCTAATACGATGCGCCGTTTGTTTACCTCCCGGCCCACGTCATCGTCCAGTCCTGCTGGCTGCCGGCGATCTCCCCGGCATCCCTAAAACCCTCAACATCCCCATCCGCACCGAAGAGTAGCTGATTAACGCCCGCAACCAACTCACTAATGCTCCTGCGCCCAAAACACTCCCGCCTCATTTCTAACCAGCAATCCCAAAAAACAAATCTCTCCTACTGATACAATTCGTCTCTCCCCGGCACACGTGTTAAGTGAAGGCCACTACGGCCCGAAACAAAAATTAAAAAACACAATTTGGAGAGAAATATGACCTTCACCCTTCGTCTGCGTCCTGTCTTATTGGCGGCCCTTACCCTGGGCGCCGTAAGCCTTCCGTCCTTCCGCCGATATCCCATCCCTCGGCGATAGCACCGTCTTCGCGAAAGTGCCGGCACCCGGCTACCCCGAAGGCATCGCCATCCGCGGCAAGCATGTCTACGTCGCCGGCCCCACCGCCTTCGGCATCACCGCGCTCGCCGTCATCTGGCGGTACAACCTCGAATCCGGGGCCTTTACCGGCCAGTTCCCCATCACCTTCAGCAACCCGAATGCGAGCATGCGAGGTCTTTCCTGCATCACCTTCGGTCCCGACGGCAAGCTCTACGCCATCGAACCCTTCGTCGGCGTCATCCGCCTCAATCTCGACGCCGCTAACACCCAGCAGATCTACTCGGCGTTTCCCCCGCCTCCACCTACCGGCGCCCTCCCCAATGACCTCGCCTTCGATAACGACGGGCGCCTCTAAGTGACGGACAGCTTCCAGGGCCTCATCTATCGCATCCCCACCGGCGGCGGCGCGCCCCAGGTCTGGTTCCAGCACCCCAACCTGCTCGGCAATCCTCAAATGCTCTTCGGCGTGAACGGCATTCGCTTCGACGAAAAGAACAAACACGTCTACTTCAGCGTCACGGTCCGGAATGACTTCAGCGGCGCCACTTATCGTCTTGCGGTCGTCAATAACCCGTCGGCCGCTGACCTGGAAGAGTTCGCCGTCTACCCCGCCACCCAACAGGGCCCGCTCGCTCCCGATGGCATCGCCTTCACCCAGACGGGACGCCTGGTCGTCGCCCTCGCCGGCTCCAGCCAGATCTCCATCCTGCGCCAGAACGGCAAGGAAGCGCTCCGCCTTTCCGGCCCCGCCGACAACGGCAAACAAGGCACGCTCCCCCGGGCCAACCCCGCCAACATCGCGTTCAACGACGATGAACGTACCATCCTCGTCACCAACCACGCCAGCCTGGTCCCCTTTGACCCCAACCTCTTCGCGTTGATCGAAGTGTTCATCAAGGAGAAAGGCCAGTAAACAATAACGAAGGGGCTGCCGGCTCAACACCGGCAGCCCCCTTCAAATTCCCCGCATTTTCCCCAACTTCGCCTGCGATCGCTAGAGGTTCTCCAGACGTTTGCTGGTGTCGCCGAAGCGTTCCAGTTGGACACCCATGCGGTCCATCACTGATAGCCAAAGGCTGCAGGCACGGCGATTGTCATCACCCTTGTCCAGCAAGTCGATGATGCGGCCGCCCTTGATGGTGCCGCCGCCTTTGCCGGCCAGGATCAGCGGCATCTGTTCGGCGCTGTGCGCATCGCCATCGAAGAGATTGGAGCCGCCAACGAGGATCGAGTTGTCGAGGATGCTGGAGCCGCCCTCGTCGATTTCCTTCAGCCGCTTCACCAGGTAGGCAAATTGGGACATGTGGAATTGATTCGTGCGGAGGTACATGGCCTCGGCTTCGGCGGCCTTGCCGTTGTGGGTAAGGTCAAGGTGCAGCGCGCCTTTCACGCCTTCGACGAACTTGAAGTTCATCTGGGAAAGGTCGTTGTTCAGCATCAGCGTGGCAATACGCGTTTTGTCCATCTGGAAGGCGAGGACCATGATGTCGAGCATCAGCTTCATGTGAGCGGGCACGTCCTGCGGCAGTTCGTCGCCGGGGCGGTCAATGTTGGGCTTGGCGAGGCTGGGGCGCCAGCCTTCCAGACGCTCTTCGCGGCTGGCGCGGTCAATGCGCTTTTCGATGTCCCGGATGGACTCCAGGTATTCGTCGAGCTTGACCTTGTCGTTACGGCTGATGCGGGTCTGGAAGGAATGGGAGTCCTTCAGGACGGCATCGAGGATGCTGCGATCCACCTGGCGGCCGCTGCCATCGCCCACCAGTTGGTCGAAGGCGCGAGCGGGGTAGATCTCCTTGGTGGCGGGCTTGGTCGGAGTGGCCCAGGAGATGGAGGATCCATAGATCATGGACAGGCCGTCTTCCAGGCGCAGTTCGTTGGGCTCAATGCCGAGGACGAGGCTGGGCACGGCGGTCTGGCCGCCGATGTGGCGGGCCAGCACCTGGTCAAACGTGGTACCGACGCGGATATCCGCGGGGTCAAGGCTGACCGAGGCGCCGCTGAGCATATTGGGGCAGCGGCCGAGGTGCGGGCTGGTAGAAGCCACCGCAGCCTGGTTATAGAGGCCGCGCAGGAAGACGATGTCCTCGCGATGCGGCAGCATGGGCGCCGCGGCAGGCCCGAGTTCCATGTTGGCCCCGGCGCCTTTCGCCCACCAATGGATGGGCTCGACACCGTTGGAGAAGTAGACGAGGGCGAAGCGGACTGGGGCTTTATTCGGGTCCTTGGCAGCGGTGGGCTTGGACTCTTCGGCGGCGAAGACGGGCACGGATTCCAGCCACGGCAGCGCGAGCGCCACGCCGGCACCGCGTAGGAACTGGCGGCGGGACTTCTGGGACTTGGTGATCTTCGGGGCTTGGGTCATTAGCGTACACCTTCCTTGCGGGCCGTATTGGCGGCGACGGGTTTCGGAGTTGGCGGGGCGGCTGGCGCGACGTCGTCCTTGCGCCGGTGGCGGAACTGCTTGCTGCGCACGACTTCAGTGATGAGTTGCGAGAGGGTGGCATCGCTGCCCTGCTGGGTCATGTGATTGACCAGGGGGATATCAGAACCCTGCACAGTTCGGCCCAGCGCGTAGCCCAGCAGTTTGAAAGAGAAGTTGCGAAGCACCTGCTTCTCCTGTTTGTTCAGGTAGTCGAGCAGGCCGTCGACGCCGGCAATTTCAGTCTTGTCAGCCATGGCAGCGCGGTCATCAATGGGTTTGCCGTCGCCATAGCTGGCGCGATGACGGCCGACCGGATCAAAGCTCTCCAATGGAAAACCAAGTGGATCGATGCGCATGTGGCAGCCCGCGCAGGTGGCGTTTCGCTGGTGGGAGAGCAGCTTTTCGCGCAGGCTGAGACCACCGAATTGCTTCTCGTCGGCGGGGATGGAGCCGGCATTGGCGGGCGGCGGCGGCGTGGGCGTTCCGAGGACGCGGCGCAACACCCAATCGCCCCGCTTGACGGGGCTGGTGCGGAGCGGCGCGCTGGTAGCGGTGAGCACGGCGCCCAGGCGCAGCATGCCGCCGCGCTGGAATTCGTTCACGCCATCGACGCGTTCCATGGTGTTGGTGGCATTCACTTCCTTCTTGATGCCGTAATGTTTGGCCAGCGCTTTATTCAGGAAGGTGTAGTTGGCATTGAACATTTCGCGCACAGGACGATCCTCGCGCAGCAGGTGTTCGAAAAACGTCACCGCCTCGTTATACATGGCGGACTTCACTTCGTCGGTAAATTCGGGGAAGCGGCCGGTATCGACACCGCGATACTGATCGAAACGATAGAAGCCGAGCCACTGGCCAAAGAACTCTTCGGAAAATCGACGGGCCTTGGCATCGGCGAGCATGCGCTTGACCTGGCGTTCGAGTTGCGCGGGCTGGGTGAGTTCGCCGGCCGTAGCGGCGCGGCGCAACTCTTCGTCCGGTACCGAGGCCCAAAGGAAGAAGCTGAGGCGGCTGGCGAGTTCCCAGTTGCTGAGCGGCGTGACGCCGGATTGGGCCACGGGCTCGAACTTATAAAGGAATGCCGGCGAGACGAGGATACGCGTGAGCAGGGCGCGGACGGCTTTGTCGTGATCGAGCTTGGCGGCCTCGCGCGATTGGGTATAGAAAGCACGAAGGCGGTCTTTGTCGGCGGGGGTAAGCGGACGGCGCCAGGCGCGGGAGGCAAAGTCGATGGCGTCTTCGACGTGGCGGGTGTGGGAGGCGCTACGGGCCTTGGTGACGTGATCGAAGTGTTCGCGCAGACGCTTCACGGTGGGGCGCTGTTCAGCCGGGAACGTATCGATGTCGGCCGGAGTGAGGTCGGCAATGCCCTTGCCGTTGAGATTGACCTTGAACTTGTCGGCGGTGAAGCGCAGGAAGACGTTGTGGTATTCGAAGGAGGATAGCAGGTCGTCCCAGGCGTGATTGAGCTTGACGCGCGTGGCGTCGTCGAGCATCTTGTCGACGATGAAGTCGTCGATGCGGTGGTACTTCAGGCGGACGTGGAAGAAGTCGCGCTCTGGCTGGTTGTAGGTGTTGTTGAAGGGCGCCGGGATTTCGTCCTTGTCCGACGGCGTCGGCTCGAAGTGGGACATCTGCGGCAGGCGCGCGGCATAGGCGAGCACGCCGGTCTTCCACTGCTTGTAGGCGGCGCTGTCGGGATAGCCCAGCAGAGCCCAGGTGGGGCGGCCTTTGGAGACATCCTCGGTTTCCGACACCGTGCAGCGGACGATGGCGTCATTGGAGTCGGCGGCGACCAGTTCCGCGTCGGCGGAGAGTTCGACGGCGAAGGCGTTCTCGTCGGCCGGCAGCTGGAACTTCAGCACGGTGTTGCCGGTGGTGACGAAGTCATTGGCACCGACGGTCTGGCCGGGGACGGCGAGGCCGAACTGCAGTTTCTGCCGCGTGGCCTCGTCGAGGATGGCACTGAGCAGTTTTGGTTCGGTGACGCCGCGGTCGGCTTTGCGGGTACGCACCTTGGCATTGCGCCAGATGATGGTAGGCACCTGTTTTGCGCCGGGGTTTGCCGCGCCCAGCGTGATGTGGACAGTGGCGGCTTTCTGCCCCCGTTGGCGGCGGGCGAAAAAGCGGATGCTGGTCTTGGGGCTGACCTGGATGGAGGCGTCCGTAAGGACGAGGGCACGTTCGTCGCCCTGACCGCCGGCGGCGAGTTCTCCCGCGGCAAACAGCCAGCGGGGCCAGTTGATGATGAACTGCTGGATCTCGGTAGAGCCGGCGCGAGCGGCTTTGCTGGCAGTCTCACGAGTGGATGCAGTGGGCTTGGGCAGCGCCTGCCACTTGCTGACGACTTCCGCGGTGGGGAAGCCGAGATTGGGCTCGTGGAGGACCTTCCAGATGTGTTGTGCGAAGCGGTCGGTCAGGCCTTCGGCGGCGGCGAAGGATTCCAGCGTGGCGTTGGGCTTGCCGAGCGCGGCGCGGTTCTGGAATTGCCAGGCGACAAAGAAGACCTTGCCGTAACGATCCAGGCCGTAGGGTTTGCCACCTTCGCCGGAGGCGGCGCGGAAGCCGTAGCGGGTGTAGATTTCCTGGATGCGGGCGACGGCGCTGAGTTCCAGACCGCTCTTGCCTGGGTCGTGGAAGAAGCCCAGCGGCCCGGAGCCGATGACGGCGTGCGAGGCGACGCGCTTGGCTGCTTCGAGATAGCGTTCGAGGTTGGCATCCTGCATGAACTGCACGTCGCCGAAGTTGGTGAAGCCTTCGCCGCCGACCGAATCGGCTACGAAGTCGCGATCGAATTTGAGATCAAGGCCGGTGAGGTCTTCGATGGCGTAGGAATACTCACCGCTGGTGAGGCGCCGGACGGTGACACGGCCTGGATCGCCGGCGTACTTTTCGGCATAGTCCTGGAGGCGCGTGCGGATGAGGGATGCGGTTCTGGCGCGGTCGGCGTCAGAGGGCGCGGGCAGCTTGGGGGGCGGCATGCGCTTGTGTTCGATGACATCCGCCACCTTTTCCCAGGTCATGTAGCTGTCGCCAACGGTGCGTTCGGCCGTGATTTTTTCGAGATTAACGCCGCCGGAGGAGTTCGCTTTACTGTGACAGCCGATGCAGTATTGGAGGAGGGTGGCGTGGACTGGGTTGGGGGAGGGCGGAGCGGGGCTGACAGGCTTGCGAGTGGTCTCGTTGGCGCCGGCCCAAAGGGAACTGGCAAGCAGCGCGGACGCAGCACAGGCGAGTGGTAACGACAGGGTCATAGGTAGTGACGGATCCCGAGTAACTCTGCCTAGAGTTTATCACCGGAGAATCGATTTGATCCGGGCAGGGTGTGATGGAGTAGACGGTGCTGTGGGGGAGGTGGTTACGGGAGGTAGTTGCGAGATGGGCACGGGGTTGTACAATAGGAAGGCGTGCCAGCGCGGGAGTAACTCAATGGTAGAGTCACAGCCTTCCAAGCTGTTGGTTGCGGGTTCGATTCCCGTCTCCCGCTCCATCTTTTCAACAACTTGCAAGCTTTCCAAGGCGAGTCGTTTCTGAACAAACTCAGTAAACGCAGTAAGCCTCCGCCGGGCTCTTCGGAATCTGCAGAAACAAATGGCTTGAAGGAACGAGGCACAGCTGGTCACGCTGTGACTCATTGGGTCCAGATATCCCTCCAGTAGTGCGGTAAAGTTGGCATCGATTTCACAGTCCCCGACCCAATAAGCCAATCTGTGGACCGATGCTATGTTGCCGATCTTCTCATCAATCGACTGAAAACGTAGTTGCCGAGGCGCCCGCGTATTCTGAGCGATGCCGATCGGCGTTCCAGATTAATCCCGATCACCCGGGTGCCTTAGAACGCATATTCGCCGCTCCTTGGGGCCAGACGCAGCCGGGGAACCCAACGGCAACTGGACTCGACTCGATGTGGAGGATTCCGGGGGCCGCAAGAAAGGTTGGCTACGCGGAAGATCAGAACCAGATTCGAGTCTGGCCAACCTCGAACCAAGCGAACGCCAGATCGCCCAACCAATTGTCAGGCAAGCAATCCCACCGTCTCCTACCACATGCGTACGCCCACTTGAATTCTGGGCTCCATTTGCATAAGACCTATACCCGACTGCCTGCGGTTAGCTCTTGAGTCCAAGCGTCTTCATAAGGCGATGGAGGTTATTGGGGTGAATCCCGAGCAAGGCTGCTGCCTGGCCGTGGTCGCCTTTGGACTGCTCGAAAGCGCGCGTCACCAACTGCCGTTTTACGTCCCGAATAGTTTCGTGGAACCGGACGCCGTCCGAACCAGCCGTCGCCGGCAATCGCGATTCGGCCACCTCATCGGGTAGATCCTCCGGAAGGATCTCTTCGGTGCTGCCCAGCACGATCGCGCGTTCCACGGCATTCTCCAACTCGCGTACGTTTCCCGGCCAATCGTAGGCCATCATGCAGGATCGTGCGGCGGGGCAGAATCCTGAGATCGGCCTTGAACTGAGTCCGGCGTGCTTTTCGAGGAAATACTGCGCGAGCAGGGGGATGTCCTGCCGCCGGTCGCGTAAGGGCGGCATCTTGATCGAGACTACGTTTAGCCGGTAGAAGAGATCCATCCGAAACCGGCCGGCCTTTGCCTCCAGTTGCAGATCGCGATTGGTGGCAGCTATGACGCGAATGTCCACTTTGATCGAGCGGTTCCCTCCCACTCGCTCGAACTCGCGTTCCTGAAGAACGCGGAGCAGTTTCGCCTGTAGCAGCGGCGCCATTTCCCCGATCTCATCCAGGAAGATCGTTCCGGTGTGCGCCTCTTCGAACTTCCCACGTTTTTGCGCGGAAGCGCCGGTAAATGAGCCTCTCTCGTGGCCGAACAACTCGCTTTCCAGCAGCGTTTCGGTGATGGCGGCGCAGTTGATAGCGAGGAACGGGCGCGATGCACGCGGGCTATTGTAGTGGATTGCACGGGCCACCATCTCCTTGCCCGTGCCACTCTCGCCTCCGATGAGGACCGTTGCCTGTGAGGGCGCCGACTTCCGGATAAAGGCGTAGACTCCTCGCATCGCCGGCGCGTCGCCAACCATCTGGTAATCACCGCGCAGGGCGCGTTCCAGTGCGGCCTTCTCCCTCTCCAAGCGCTGCACCCGCAACAGGTTTGTCAGCGGTACGGCAACCATCCCGGCAATCCCCGTCAGTAACTGAAGATGGTCGTCGTCGAACTGGACCGCGATATCGGTGGAGTCGAGGTAGAGCACGCCAAGAGCGTCCTCCTTGATTACGATCGGAACGGCAAGGAGTGCGTTGATCCGGGCCTGAACGATACTCGCGGCTTGCTCCACGTCCGTTCGGGCGAGCATATCGTTCCAGCAAACAGAAACCATCTCGCTAGTAACGCGACGCACCACAGAGAGCGGAAGCGGTATCTCCTCGCTGCGCCGGTGCCGCTGCCACCGGCACGCTGGTTCGAACTCGCCGTCCTCGTTAGAGAGAAGGATGGCGGCGCGCTTGGCCGGAATCACCTCCACCACGGTGGACATCAGAGTGTTGAGGAGAGCGTCGGCATCCGCGACGGAGGCCACCACCGACGAGACCTGCAACAGAGCCTTCAGGAAAGGGGCAGTCTTGGCCGCCCCTGATTCCAACATCTGTTCCGGATGGAGGTATAGCGCATCTTTCCGTTGCAGCAGCACCGTATTGCCCGCGGAGAGTTCCATGGAGTTGAATGCAACCGACAGCTGGGGGGGACGCTCGGCGTCGATCAGGAACAGGAATCTCGAACGACCGATGGTGATCTCATCCGAATGCCGAAGCGGCGCCTCGTCGATAGGAATTCCGTTAATCTGGGTGCGGTTGGAACTACCCAGATCGCGAATCGTAGCGCCCTCAGTAGCCAGCTTGATCACGCAGTGCCGTCTCGATACGGACCGGTCATCCAAGGCCAGCGCATTCGACTCCTCCCGTCCGATGCTGTACTCCTCCCCGGGTATAGGGACCGTAGTTCCCTGCAATGGACCGGCAAGGCCGACCAGGCGCGGCATGGTGGGCATAAGCTCCACACAGGTTATCAGAACCCTCATAGAAGGTTGTTGACAAGTCAGGCGAGCGGCTCCGGGTGACAAGCCGTTGCTTATCGCTTACCGTTTCCCGTACAAACCTCGCGCTGCGGCCTTTCGTCATTGGTAGGGCACGGAGTATCACGGTTGGGTTATGATTCAGAGCGAATGAGCAAGTCGCGGCAGGGCGACACCGACGAGTTGTACCGGGCTGCGCTCGCACTCCGCACCGACGAACGGACCGAACTGCTATCCCAAGCGCCGCCTGAACTTCGGGCCGCCGTGGAGGCCCGCTTGCGCCACGACGGCCCGACCGAAGTCCTGGCCGGGGGCGAACTCACCGCTGGTGCGCGCCTGGGACCCTACCTCCTGGAAGCCCGCATTGGGGCAGGCGGTATGGGCAGCGTCTATCGCGCCATCGATACCCGTCTCCAGCGCCCGGTTGCGATCAAGGTATCGCGCGAGCAATTCAGCGCGCGATTTGAACGCGAGGCGAAGGCGATCTCCTCGCTGAATCATCCCCACATCTGCACGATCCACGACGTGGGCCCCAATTATCTGGTTATGGAATTGGTGGAAGGGGAGTCGCTGGCTGCCCGGCTTCAGCGTGGCAAGTTGGTACTGGAGGAGGTGCGGCGCTTTGCCCGCCAGATCGCGGATGCCCTGGCCGCAGCCCATGACAAAGGCATCATTCACCGGGACCTCAAACCTGGCAATATCATGCTGGGCGTCCATGGCGTGAAGGTGGTTGATTTCGGTCTGGCAAAGTCGCCGGACGATGATGCGCTAACGCAACAGGATGCGAGGGTCGGAACGCCTGCGTACATGGCCCCGGAACAATTCAAGGGCAGGAAGCTCGACGCACGTTCGGACCTGTTTGCCTTCGGACTCCTGTTGTATGAAATGCTCACAGGCCGGAGACCCATTCCAGGTGCATCGCTGGGCAGCATGATGGCCAGTGCGCGCGTGAGCGCACCGCCCGCCTCGGCGATCGACAAATCCATTCCGGCAGCCTGGGATCCGCTGCTCGCCAGTCTGTTGGCTGTCAATCCGCAGGAGCGCCCTGGATCTGCCCGAGAGGTGGGTGCCTTAATTGACGGGATGCCCCTGCATGCCACCCAACAGAACCGGCGCATTCTGCCGGCGGTGGCGGCCATTGTTGCCGTCTTGGTGGGAGGGTTGGCTTATGGGATTTCGACCAGCAGGACGGCACCCATCCCGCAGGTTCAATCGATTGCCGTTCTCCCCTTCCAGAACGAGACCGGTGACTCAGGACAGGACGCGGTGGCGGGAGGGCTTACCCTGGCCGTACAGAGTGACCTGTCGCGCATCCCGGCGCTACGCGTGGTGACGATTCCGAACGCTCACGCCTCGCGGAGCGTGGATGAGATCAGCCGCACGTTTGGTGTGGATGCCGTAGCCCACGGCTCGCTGCGGGGCGGCAGTTCGGAAATCACGATGAGCACCAAGCTAATCCAGGCATCGACACGACAGGTGTTTTTCCGACGGGAACACAAAGGTGCCGCGGCCGACTTACAGCGACTCCAGAGAGAAGTTTCCGCGAGTTTGGCTACCGCGCTGCGTGTGCCGTTGACAGCCCCGGCAAAGGAAGCTTTCGCCACGCCGCTGCCGGTGAGCGAAGAGGCCTATCATCTTTATCTGCGCGGCCGATATCACAGCGGGCGCGACGATCAACAGGGTGCGCAGACGGCGATTGACCTGTTTGAGAGGGCCGCTGCACTCGAGCCGGGCTACGGTCCGGTGTACGCGGAACTGGCTCGCGCTTACGGCGTGATGTCCTTTTACTACTACCCCAACGATCCATTGTGGGAGGAACGTGGATTCGCCGCCGTGCAGCGGGCGATGGCCATTGACCCCAACTCGGCGGAGTCGCACTTCGCTCGCGGTGTGATGTTGTGGAGGCCCTCCCACGGTTTTCCGTCGAGGGAAGCGCTCGCCGATCTCCGCCGGGCCACCGAGATCCGACCCAGCTTCGACGAGGCCTGGCACCAACACGGACTGGTAGCATTTCATGTCGGTCACCTCGAATCGGGTATGAGGGATATCGACAGGGCTCTGAGCATCAACCCAGGTAACGTGCAGGCGAGATTCCGATATGGACCAATCCTCATCTACCAAGGCAAGTATGAAGAGGCCATCCTGCGGTTGAACCAGATACCGCGGCAGATTATTCCGACGCAATGGTCGTACCAGATGGCCTGGGCACTGCTTTCCTTGGGCCGTCGGGAAGAGGCGGCCATGCACATCGAGGAAACTTTGCGAGAGGTGAAGAACGATCAGGGCGGCGTCCTGCACGCCGCGCGAGCCATGCTCCGGGCCCTTGCGGGTAACCGCCGCGGAGCCGAGGCGGACATCGCGGAAGCAATTCGCATCGGCAAGAATTTCGGCCATTTCCACCATACTGCTTATTCCGTGGGCGCTGTTTATTCCGTTCTGGGTGATTACGATAAGGCGCTCCGATTCATCGAACAGGGAGCAGCCAACGGATTCCCGAACTATACTTTTTTTGAGAACGACCCACACCTTAAAGGAGCGCGGACATCGCCAAAGTTCCGCGAGTTGCTGGCCAGATTGCGGCGGGAGTGGGAACATATCCCGGGTGAACCGGATTAACCGGCGAGCCTCTTGCCTATGGCTTTTCCCCGGTGACGGTAAAAAGAAGTTCCGTGATTTGCCTTTACAGGTTGCGGCGGGAATGGGAGCAGATTCCGGGGGAGCCGGAGTAGTTAATCAGCCTGGATTCAGCACGAGGAGCATTGTCGTTGTAGATGCGCCGGATGGCTTGGACGAGTCTATTCAGCTTCCGTACTTCTGGCGCAGTTCCAGATAAAAGCGTTCAGCCATCGTGTTGACCTTCGCCTCCTTGGAAAGGTGATCGCTGAGCCCACCGCCGAATCTCATTTCTAACTCCTCCTGCAATGCCTTTCGGCCCATTTTCGCGATATCGGAGTTCGCCCGCTCGATAGTGCGTCTACGGACCAAACCTGCGTGCTGGTCCCATTGCTCGCTAACGTGCATCCCGTAAACCGTTCTCAGGTAGGTGGTGGCGAGAAGACTTAGGTCCTG
>JAEUQF010000482.1 GCA_016789745.1 Bryobacterales bacterium | reverse complement strand
TCTGCTCCGCCCAGCAGACGCTGCAACTTGCCGCGGGCATCGTAGTGAAGGATGGAGTCGCGCCCATAGCCATCGAGGACAAAGAAGCTGCCGTCGGGCTGGTGCAAGGTCCAGGAGGGGCGATAGTCGGCCTCTTTGGGGTACTTGCCGCTGGCGGCGGGCCAGGCCCACTCGTCCAGCACCTGGCCATCGAGCGTTGTCTTCACCACCTTGTGCAATTGCAGATCGGTGAGGAAAAGAACCTGGCGGCGTCCTTCGTTCACGATGGAGAGTCCGTGGGCGCCCGGGAAGGCCGTGCCCCACTTGGACACCAGCCGCCCGCGCTTGTCGTAAACGATCACATTGTTGGCCGTATGGTCCGTCAGCAGCAGCAGGTGGCCTTCGGAATCGCGGACCATGCCGTGGCAGTTCTTCACCGGCGACTTCTCATCGAGCACTCCCCAGCCGGGCACCACGCGGTAACGATGTTCGCCTTGCCCCAGGGTGGGGTTCTGGGCCTGTGCCAGCGCGGTGGCGGCGAGCGTGGCGGCAAAAGTGCGTCGCGTGGTGGGCATGCTCTTCGTTATACACCGGGGTGGCAGTTGTACAATGCCGGAATACAAGTTTTTCCACAACAGCAACGATTTCAAGGGGGACCTGAGGAACCATGTGTGATCAAGATCATTTTGAAGAGGACTTACAAAAGTTCGAAGCGCTGGGGCTGGTAACGCGCAAACAGTTCAGCGTCCTGCTGGGCGCGGGTGTGGCGATGATGCTGCCGCCGGTGGCTAACGCCGTCACCGTTGTCGAATCGGAAGTCACCATCACGACGCCCGACGGCACGGCTGATGCGTACTTCGTGCACCCGGCCAGCGGCACCGCGCCCGGCGTGCTCATCTGGCCGGACATCTTCGGCCTGCGTGCGGCGAAGCGGCAGATGGGCAAGCGGCTGGCGGAATCGGGCTACTCGGTGCTGGTTGTGAATCCGTTCTACCGCACCAAGAAGGCGCCCACGGCGGAGAATGGCGGACAGACTCCCATCCAGTCCGTGATCCCGCTGGCGCAGACGTTGAACGAGACCACGCACATGACCGATGCCAAGGCATTCATCGGCTGGCTGGACAAGCAGCCCTCGGTGGCCAAAAACCGCAAGATGGGCACGCAGGGCTACTGCATGGGCGGGCCGATGGCGTTCCGCACCGCGGCGGCGGTTCCGGATCGGGTTGGCGCGGTTGCTTCCTTCCACGGCGGCGGCCTGGTGCGCGACGGGGCCAACAGCCCGCATCTGCAGGCATCGAAGACCAAGGCGCAGTTCCTGATTACCATCGCCGCCAATGACGACCAGCGCGCGCCGAAGGACAAGGATGTTTTGAAAGAGACGTTCGAGGCGGCGAAGCTGCCGGCCGAGATCGAAGTCTACAACGCCGCGCACGGCTGGTGCCCGCCTGACTCCCGCGTCTATAACCAGGAGCTATCGGAAAAGGCCTGGAGCCGGTTGCTGGCGCTGTACGGCAAGGCGCTGGCGTAGACCTCCCAAAAACAGCTGATACATTCTGACGGGTGCGCGCACTTGTCCACATGACACGACCCGTCTTTTCCGGCCGCTGGGTTCTGGCTGGCACGCTCGCGCTGCTGGTTGGAACCCTTGCCACGCAATGGCGCACCCAAGCGCAAACCCCTGACAACTTGACTCCCGGTATGTTATTCGGACCCGTGTGGTTGGGCCCCGGCCAGCACATTGAACTGTGTGCCAGCAATCTGGGCGAAGGCGACATCACGGCGGCGGTTCACTTCCGCAACCTCAGCACGGGGGATGTAAGTCCTATCGAACAACTGACGCTAACCACCGGCGGCGGTGAGTGTGCGTACTACGTGGGTGCGGGACGCATCGTGGGCATGGCCCGGGGCGACGGCCGCGCGTCGGATTGGGTCAGCCCGTCGAACGCGCTGATCTCCACCATGTCGGTGGTGGATGATAACGGCAGCACGCGCGTGTCGGTGCTGGGTGTGGCGAAGGTTTGGCTGCGCGGGTTGTAGTTAACGGCCCTGCCCTTCCACCAGCGTAATGTAGCGGTTCGCCGCCGCTGGATGGAACCGCTCGACTCTCGTGCTTGGCGCGGGCCAACGGACTTCGATCCACTCCAGGCCCGCGCTGTTGCCCAGCCCGAGAATCTCCCGTGAATCCTGTGCGGACAGGTAACTGCCGCCTCCCACCTTCAACCGGCTGCGCGTCACACCGCCAGCCCGCCACGTGATCTTCGCTCCCACCCCATCGCGATTGGCCTTTACCCCTTGCAACTTGATCCCCAGCCAGTGGTTCTCCGGCGCCGCGATGTTTCGCAGCAGCAAGGGCGCGCCGCCGTTCACGCCGATCAACACGTCGATGCGGCCGTCATTGTTGTAGTCGCCGGCGGCCAAGCCGCGCGCGGACAATTCCTTTTGAAACGCCGGGCCGCCTTGGGCGCTGGCGTTGCGCAGGATCTTGTTCCTTTGCAGGAACAGCAGCAGCGGCTCCCGGTATCGCACCCGCGGCGACCGTTCCGCCACGAAGTCATCGGGATGCCCGTTGGCCAGGAACAGATCCATGGCGCCATCGTTGTCGATGTCGAGGAAGCGCAGACCCCAGCCGCTCATGTTGTAGGTGGCGCGGCCGATCTCGCCGGCAAAGGCGAGGTCGTCGAACATGCCGTGCCCGGTATTGCGATAGAGCGAGTACATCTCGCGGTCGATGTTCGAGACAAACAGATCCTGCCAGCCATCGCCATCCACGTCGGCCGAATCCACGCCCATGCCGGACCGCGCCATTCCTTCAGGGCTGAGCGCCACCATCGCCCCATAGCCAACGTCTTCGAAGGTCTTGCCACCGCGGTTGAGGAACAGGAAGTTTTCCACAGTGTCGTTGGCGACGAACAGATCCAGGCGGCCGTCGTTGTTCACGTCGGAGGCAACCACGCCGAGTGCTTTGCCCAGCCGGCGGGCGATGTGCGTCTCAGTGCTGGCATCGCGGAAGGTGCCATCGCCCTGGTTGCGAAACAGGAGGGAGGGCGAGGGCTTGAACATGCGCGGAATACAGTAGCCGGGCTTGCCGCCGCGGGCGTCGATACAGAGCTTCTGCGTTTCCCTCCGGTACTCGACAAAGCCGCAGACGAACAGGTCCAACAGGCCATCGCCGTCGTAGTCGAACCAGGCGGCGCTGGTGGTCCAGCGGTCGGTCTGCGTGCCGCTCTGGGAGGCGACATCGGTGAATGTGCCGTTGCGGTTGTTGCGGTAGAGGCTGCTGCGTCCGTAAGCCGTCACGTAGAGATCCGGAAAACCATCGTTGTTGTAATCGCCCGCGGCGACGCCCATGCCGAAGGACGTGCCGCCAGCCAAGCCAGCCTTCTGCGTGACGTCGCGAAACGTACCGTCTCGATGATTGCGGTACAGAGCATGGCGGGGCCTGGCCGCCGGCCTGTAGAAATCGGCTTCGCCGCTGTTCACCAGGAAGATGTCCTGCCAGCCGTCCTGGTCGTAGTCGAAGAAGGCGACGCCGGGGCCCAGGCTCTCGGGCAGGTAATGTTCGTTCGACATCGCGTTGTCGTGCTTCCAGCGTATGCCGCTGCTCCCCTGCGGTATCTCTGCGAACAAAGCCGGTGGCGGCTCCGCGCCCGTGGAGAACGGCGTCAATAGTCTTGCGCAGGCGAGGGCTCCCAGCAGCAGCGTGGCACGGCCGGCGGATCTGGTCATACGTGGTAAGTGTCAGTACCGACGCTTTTGTAGCAAAGCGCTATCATGAGGCTTACTTCACCGTGACCTATACGGAGTGACACGCATGCGGTCAACCCGGCTTGTTGTTTTGGCCCTTATTCTTCCTGCCTCTTTCTTTCCCCTTCGCGCCAGCCAGGCATCCGGACCCCTCGCGCAGTTCCGAACACGGATTTTCGGCTCCCACGCGGAGAACCTTAGTTCTTTCGAAACGTTTGCCCGGCGCGCCAAACAGTCGGGCGCCACGCATATCGTGCTTACCGCGGAGGATCTGCCGTGGGCCTACTGGCAACTCGACACGCCCGGCGATCCTTATCCGGCGTGGGCCATGTCGAACGTTGGCCTGCTGAAGGTAGTGCCGCCGGCGGCGCTCAAGCCGTACTTCCCCGCCGGCTATTCGCAGAACGTCGCGGGCATTCTGCGGCCGCGCTGCGAGGCGTTACGTAAACTGGGCCTCAAAGGCGCCTTCACCAGCTTCGAGCCGCAGATCCTGCCCGAGCGCGTCTACCAGGATCATCCGCACTGGCGCGGGCCGCAGGTGGACCATCCGCTGCGTTCCCGTGTGCCGCGTTTTGCTCCTGATATCGACCGGCCGGAGGTTCTCGCGCTCTACCGCGAGTCCATGCGCAACCTGCTGACGCTTTGTCCAGAAATCGAAATCATTTCCCTGCATACGAATGACTCGGGTTCCGGCATCAGTTGGAGTAACGGGCTCTACCAGGGACCCAACGGAAGCGCGCTCACCCGCGATAAGCCCATCTACCAGCGCTATCACGACTTCTTCGATGCCATGCGGAAGGGAGCCGCCGACGCGCGCCCCGGACCGCTGGAGATCGATGCCGAATGGGCTCGCGAGAGCATGACCGAACTGATTGCCACGCGCCTGGGGCCCGGCATGGCGATTGCTAATTTTGAAGGCCCGCGTGCCACGCCGTATAAAGCCGATGTCGGTTTTCTGCTCGACTATTTCTATCCCTTCTATCCGGCCTTCGGCATCCCGCTCGCGGTGCGCTATTTGGAAGAGCTGGAGCAGGCTGCGCAGAGCAAGGCGCCGCGCCTGTTCTATCTCAATGGCGACCGCTATCACACCGACCTCTATTTCCGGATCTACGATGCGTTCCAGACCAAGCCGACCGCAGGGGAGGTGTCGCGGCTGAACCTGCTGCGCGAAGTCGCAGCGGCCGAGGTCGGGCCGGGTGGCGCTGCGGCGCTGGTAGACGCCTGGATGGCCATCCATCGCGTGCAGCGTGACGTGGATGTCCTCAACTACGGCGGCACCATCTTCTACATCGGCTCGGTCCACCAGCGCTGGTTGACGCGCCCTTTTGTGCCCTTCCCCGAAGAACTGAAGGACAACGAGCGCGACTACTATCGTCCGTTCCAGTTTCAGGCCCGGGGCGAGGATCGCGCCCACGACATCGGCGATCTGCAGGGCACGCGCCAGTACCAGGGGTTAGGGGGCATGGCGGTGTCGAACACGCTGCTGGTGCGCATGGCCGGCGACCTCGAAACCGCGCGTGGGAAACTGCGCGGTCTGCGAGAGGGCGCCTCTGCCGCCGGACTGCGCGCTCGGTTGGATCTATTGGATGCGCGCCTGCGCGTGTTTCGCGTGTTGATCGAAAACTGCCGCAACGGCCTCGAATACCAGTATCTGCTGGAGCAGACCAGCCGCGGGCGCTTACGGCGGCCGGTGGAGTTTCAGGAGGACCTGACCGACATCACACAATGGCGTGCCATCAAGAATGTGGCGCGGCGGGAGATCGACAACACGCTGGTATTGATAGGCCTGCTGGAGTCCGCGCCCGCCACCCCGCTGCTCGATCTGGCACAGCCGCCGGCGCAGGAGAATATCCGCGTGCTGGGCGCCAATCTCGTCGACCAACTGCGGCGCAAGGTCAACATCATGATGGCGCACTGGGAGGACTACGAACGGTTGTTCGATCGTGAGAAGAAGAAGTGATCGAGAGCCTCCAGGCGTCGATCTGCTACCTTCCTTACATGCGGATGCTCCCCTTGCTCGTGCCGCTTGCCCTCTGGACAGCCGTCCTGGCGTGGCCGCAGGAGGTCCCGAAAGGCCCGTCCCCGGAACGCACCTCGCAGATGCGAGCGCTTGGCGAGCCGGAACCGATCCGGTCCAAGGCGGAACGGGAACTCCTGCGCAAAGTCTCGCAACAGCAGAAGGACTGGAAGAAGGGCTATTAGCGGGACTGGAAGGCGTATCTCAGGGTCAACAAACTCGGCTACGAGCCCTGGACGCATGCGCTGGCCGACGACCGCAGACGCTAGCAGCGGGACCGGGTACCGCGAGGGTTGGCGCCGGTGCGGCCGGACTTGATGCGAGTAAGGCAAACGCGCCGCAATCTGCGCTGCGGGAGACGATGCAACCGAGCGGAATTCCCTCGCAATGGCCCGAGGTTGAAGGCGCATGGAGTCTTCCGGTTCAGTGGGTGGGAGCGGGGGCGAGATCGCAGTGCAGACGATCACCGGCGCGCGTCGGATCCACTCGAGCTTTGCCGATGTTCCGCTCGCATCAATCTCGTTGGCCGCCAAGGTGACCACCAAAGCTCAATGCAATTTTAGATTCTGGCCTTTTCACCAGCCGATGGCACTTGCCGCGCTGGAGCAATTGCAGGCCTGCGTGCCATCCAAAATGCTTTGGACTCGGCACCGCATTAGCGGGAAGAGCGTGCCGGCCGCTATCAGGTAAAGCAAGAAAATGAGAGTGCGGCAGCGAGGTAGACTAGGATTTCTACAATTACCTCGCCCACGTTCCCGGCGACAGAGCGCGGCCGTTGGAAAGAGAAGTGTAATCATATCTGCACAATTGCAACACTGGCAGATCAGCCGCCGATTGCCTTGAGTTCCGAGTGTGTTGTAGAATCACGTAGCTTTCCATTCGTGACAAGAGTTGCCTGCTCAGTCCACTCCTCAAACTGGAGGCAGAACAAATGAACGCGGAGTCGCTGGACCCCGGATCCGACCGCAATGCTACTTTGCGTCTGGTGGATTGGTTCGACCTCGAACGCGTACAGAACGCTCATGTGCTCGTCGTGGGTGCGGGTGCGCTGGGGAATGAAGTACTCAAAAATCTCGCTCTGTTTGGAGTGGGTCATATCTATATCTTCGATCGCGATAGAGTGGAGTTGGCCAATCTATCTCGCTCCGTTCTGTTTCGTGCTGATGACAACGGCCAGCCGAAGGCGGAAGTTGCCGCCCGCGCTATTAAGAAACTAAATCCGAACATCGAAGTCCATTACCGGCTTGGCGACATTCGGTTCTCGCTTGGCGAGGGACTGATCCGCAGAATGGATGTTGTCATCGGTTGCCTGGACAGCATGGGGGCGCGCTACACGTTGAATCGCCTGTGCTACCGCGTGGGTGTGCCATGGGTGGACGGCGGCATTGCCTCGCTCCACGGGCAAGTGCAAGTGTTTCTGCCGCCCGACGGCGCCTGCTACGAATGCGGTTTTTCGGAAAAACATTACGAAGAGGCTGGCATTCGAGCCAACTGCGCGCCCATTGCCGTACGGGAGATCGAATTGGGGCGCGTTCCTACCACCGCCACCATTGCGTCGCTGATTGCCGCTGTTCAGGTGCAGGAGGCCCTTAAGCTTCTCGATTTCGGGCGTTGGGCGGATCGGAGTCTCGGCGGGAAAGTTTTCCGGTATCACGGCGACCAGGTAGCAACCGACCGCATGGAGCTGGCTCCGAACCCGTCCTGCCCCGCGCACGACCCCTTCGATCTTCGAACGATGGTCACTCTGCCGGGCATCAGCTACCGGGATTCGGCGCGTGCGTTACTGGAAGCCGTGGGCCCGTACTTCGACGGCGAGGCGGTTTTGTACTTCGAAGACGAGATCGTCGTCACAGGCAAGTGTGAGTGCGGAGAAACGCTCGATGTCCGCCAGAGCCTGCGACGGCTTCGGGCGGACCCTCCTCAGTGTGGAGCATGCCAAAAAGCTCTTCTTTGGGAGAGCGCCCTTCAGATGACGCGGTACTCCAGCCCGATACTGCATCCGGGGGTTCTCGATCGATCCCTTCGCGAACTTGGGATAGGCCCGCTTGGCATCGTTCTCGCTTGTGCAGTGAACCAGGAGATGTACTTCGAACTGGGAGCGGACTGGCCAGGATGTGTCTCCCCGTTTGATGTTGGGCAGGAGCCTGCGGAATTACGCTGACAGTGGGTAGGAGAAGGAATGGACACGGTTACCTTAGTGGTCAAAGTGCCGAGTAAGGATCCCCAGAAGCATGGACTCAAGTTTCCCCCCAAAGCTTTTCCCAAGGACACGCTTGCCTCCCAGATCGTCAATGCTATCAAGCTGAAACTGAGGGTGCCAAGCGCTCGGAACGGATCCGCGATTAATTATCGCCTGTTTTGCCAGGAGCAAAATCGGTTCCTGGAACCGGATAAGTCGTTAGGCGATCAGGGACTGACAGGCTTTGTTACCCTGCAATTTCTGGAAGACAGCGGCGGCGTTGAGACCCAGACGCCCGCGGAACCTCCGCCTGCTCCGCCTTTGCCACAAGCGACAGTCAAACTGCAGGTGTGGGTGAACTTTCAGAGGCTACGGGAGGACCTGATTTTCCCGCTCTCGGCAACGGTGCCAGACATCTTGGCATTCGTGGGCAAGCATCAACCCCTAAAGAGCCCCGACGGCCGCTCCGTGGATACTTCGTTCGAGGTCCGACTGGACCGCTCGGCACGCAAGATGAATCCGAACGAAACCCTGGAACGCGCCGGCGCCAAACCGGGAGACAGTCTGCTGATTTTCTCCGCGGCTATCGCTGGGGGAAGAGAGGATCACTAACATGTCCACCGAAGACATGGAAAAGGATCTCCGTGTTCGCCGCAGGCATAGGCTGGAGCAGGATCACTCGGAACTCCTCGCGTTGCAGGGACGCAGTCGGATGATCCGGATACGTCCGGTGGACCATATCCAGGGGCGGCCACCTGAAAAATATATAGTGACGTATCGGTGTAACGGATTCATCGGGGTTAAGTTACACGAACTACCGAATGGGAGCAAGGAGCGGCGCCCGCTCGTGGGAGATCACCACGAAGTGGAGATTACGCTCACGCCCGAGTATCCGGGCCGACAGCCAAGACTGGTTTGGTTGACTGACATCTGGCACCCCAACATTGAACGCACGCCACCGCGCCACGTGTGCACTGACGAGGCTACCAGCCACATGGTGCGCAAGCCCCTGGTAGAGCTGATTTTGTACCTCGGCGAAATGGTTCAGTACAAACGCTATCACGCCAAGTGGGAACCCCCGTTTCCTTTCGACCAGGAGGTGGCCACTTGGGTGGTGGCCGAAGCCGAGCCTAAAGGGTGGGTCGGCCCCAACCAACCGCTGGATAGCCGACCGTTGCTGGACTCAATTCCCGACATGCCGCCGGCGCAGGCGGATGCAGGCACCGACACGTTTGACGATCCCCATCCGGACGACGCTGACGTGGCCGATGATTGGGCCCCCGTGCAAGACGCAGACTAACTTGTTAAGCGAATAGGGAAACGCATGCAAGACGACGCCCCAAACTCAGCCAGTTTCGATCTTGGCGCTCCGGAGATCGACTTCATCGCACTCGAAATGGCGCTGCCGCGCGAGAAGGTAATCTTCTGGGAGTCAACCACGGCAAAGGACGCTGGCACGGGCGACATCGATATCGTGGTCACCCAGTATGTCCTTCTGCAGGTTGCCGCCCACCTTGCCGAATCGGACAAGGAGAATGGCGGCTTTCTGTTGGGCAACCGCTATCGTTGTCCGGTTTCCAAGCGCGAGTACATTGTCATTGACGAGTGTTGCCGCGCCAAGTATACCGAGAGCACCAATGTTTCGGTCTCTTTCCCGCCTGAGTCGTGGGCTGTGCTCAACAGTGACTTGAACATGCGCTTCCGGGGGAAGGAACTGGTGGGCTGGTACCATTCTCATCCGAACATCGAGATCTTCCTCTCACCCCAGGACCTCGTCCTGCATGGGCAGTATTTCAGCGAACCCTTCAAGACAGCCATGGTCGTGGATCCAATCCGCAATCTTGGCGGATTCTTCGGTTGCCGCAAGGGAGTACTCGACGGGAGGATGCCACTTCCCTTTTACGAGTTGCTCGAGGGCCGGGCACTAGAACAACGCCGGACGGCCATGCAATGGAAGCATTACTTGAGCTTCGATGCGGTAACTGGGAAGACCTTGCGGCGCCAGCCTGTTGAAGAGTTGCAGAAGCCGCGGGGCCCGGTGATCGGTTCCACAGAGGTGGTGCCGGAAACAACCAAGTCTTTCAACAAGGTAATGGCTGCGGCCCTGGCGGGTGGGTTGGCGGCCATGGCATGGTTCTTCTGGCCCGCACCGGAACCGCGGATGCGTTTGATTCGGGCCGAGGCGCGCCTTCCGCAGGGCGCCAATGTACAGGACGGTCTGGAAGTGTGGGCTCAGATCGAAAATGCAGCAAGCGTGTCTCGCATGGAGGCGCGAGTCTCTGAAGGCGGCGTTGTTTCAGAACCGCTGAGCCTGCATCTCATTCGGGAGGATGGGAAGGAGCCATGGTTTAAGGTAACGCCGACGCCCAAGACCCTGCAATTCAAGGATCAATCAGCCTTTGTCGCCGATACTAAAACTTACGACCTGCGTATTGTCGATAGAAAATCACCGGAAGCCTCTCAGAGTCAGCAGATCCAATTGGAGGCCTTGCGCTACAAGATCCAAGCGATGCTCATCCGTAAGGAAGCAGACGACGCAAATCGCCTGGCAGAGCAACTGCGAAAGACCACCCAGCAGCAAACGAGGCAGGCACAAGCTAAACTCGAAGAGGCACGGGAAGCCGCGGAGAGGCTAAGCAAGATTGCCCAGAATGCCGAGCTCAAAGCAGCGGCAGCTGAGCGCGCGAATGCAGCAGCCGCAAGAACACGGACTGTTGATCGACAGCCGCAACCTTCCACGAAAGCCGTCATAGTAGACCCTTCGGCGCCCGCTAAGCAGACAACTTCACAGACAGCGGGTGGGGGGCAACACGAGCCCAAAAGCAACATGGTAGGGGAAGCTTACCCGGCGGCTTCAAGTACCGCCAAGCCCGAGGCGACGCCCCCGAAGGACCACAACCCACAGACCAACGACGATAAATCCAAGCCTCCTCTGACAGCAGGGCAAGGAACGCCGAGTACCGTTTCAGGCGATCTAGTCTCCGTCGCCGGCCAGTTGCGAAATTGCCTGAAGGCCGGAACGCCACCCAAGACCTGCCTGGAGAATGTACGCGGTGCGATCGGTAGTCTGAAGACTCGGCTGTCTCTTGCTGACGAGAAGATCATTGACAAGAAGCTGCAGAGCGTGAGTGATCCACGTACGCTGCGGAGGTTTGCCAATGCATTCACTGGTAAGGATGTGGTGGGACTTCACCTCGATCTGGCGAAGGCACTTGAGGGTATTGCCCGGCGCATGCAGGATGCGGAAGAAAAGTCTAAGCAGAAGTTGCCGAAGGGAAAATGATGCTGAAACGTCGCTCATTCCTGGTACTCGAGCTACTGGTGATGTGCTGTCTTTCGGCATGGCCGGCCTTCGGCGCTTGCACACTTACCTCCGGCAGACAAGCGCATCCAAATCAGACAAACAGGGTTCTATCGTACAGCTTTTCGTTGGATTGTCCGGATAAGTCCTTCAAGCTATTGCCGGGTAACATGCGAGTTCGGCTGAACGGGACGCACGAGGTCAGTGCAACCCTCTCGACGCAATCCACAGCACGGTCGGCGCAATCCGTCATGGTTCTGGTTGATGTAAGCGCCAGCATGCTGTACCCGACTGGCATTGAGCGGGACGACAGCTTCAACAAGATGACAGCAGTGAAGGACGCCCTTCGCCAAATGGTCGGGTCCCCTCAACGCGCTTCAGGCGGCGAGTTGGCGCAGGGCACGGAGTTGATGTTGGCGGAATTCTTCGATGACAGTATCGAACCTCCCCGCGTGGTGCAGCCATTGACTAAGGATCTGGGCCGGTTTCGAACCTCGGTCGAGAGTTTGGCGGCGATCCCCGAGAACCTGCCAACGGCGCTATACCACGGCATGCGCTTTGCCTTGGAGGAAGCTAGCCGTGCCGGCGTTCCGCACGTTTTGGTATTGACGGACGGTAAGGATGAGTCGCCAGACTACTACTTGGACCGGCAGCGGACGGCCTATTTGCGTTGGCAGCGGAGCGAGGGCGAACCTCAGGTGCTCCGCCGTTGGCGGGAACTGGGTGAGTCCATCCAGGTTCATACGCTAGGCATCGGGAACCCCAATGCCGGCCTGTTCACAAACGCCTACGTCGATTGCGGGACGCTCACGCGCCTGTCCATCGCGACGAAGGGTACCAAAAACTGTATTGACACGGCCCGGTTGAGTGACCTCTATAATCGCGCCCCAGATGCGTACAAAGACGAACTAGCCAAGGCCGTCGGCGACTTCCTACGACAGATGACCGACTACATCGGCCACGAGTACACGATCGAATTTACGTTCGACCCGAAGCTTGGACATCCGAGCGGGGACAACGTCGCTACTATCCACTTCACGGCTCCGAATGGACAGCCGCCGCAGGATATACCTTTCCGATGGAATGGCGAAACCCTGGAGTCCATAATGATTCCACCCGTGCCCCCCAATCACATCAACACCTCTGGTTCTGGCGTTGGCCACAAACCCGATGCAAACTTGGCGCACCGCATCTTCCTCATCCATGCCAGCCTGCTGGCGCTTTTGGCTACACTGCCGGTGATCGTAAGTAAAGTGGCAACTTTGCAGAGTCGCGGCGCCCGTAACCGTGCGATCGTGAAGGTCAGCAAGGACAGTGCCTACCTGGGTAAAGAATGCGCCAACGAGCAGTGGCGCGGCGACCTGTTCAAAGTTGGCGACACCCTTGTCATATGCCCCAACCCGGAGTGCGCCAAACCGCACCACATCGGCTGTTGGCACATGAATGTCGATAGTTGCTGGTATTGCAAGCAGTCGATGCCTCTGCAAGACGAGGGGGCGGAGGCCGACAAGCCAAAATCCAAAGGGCAGGGCGCATGACACTCCTGAGTTCCCGTACCTATACCTACCTCCTTCTCGGAGCAACGGGTGGCTTGCTGGGTTGGTATGCTCTGGCCATCATGTTCCAGGTTGAGCGAATGACGCCCGCTATAAATGCAGCACGCGGCTGCGTATTTGGCGTAATCCTCGGGTTTGCCATCGGAGCGTACGAGGGAATCCGAGTCGGTGATTTCGGCCGGTTGGTCAGATTCTCACTACAGTCCGCATTACTCGGTGCGGTGGCAGGCGCACTTGCGCTGCCATTGGCAGACTTCGCTTACGAACAACGAACTGTTCTCGCTGTCCACTTTCGCTTCTTTGCGGGCGTCTCCTGCTGGCTACTCCTTGGCGCGTTACTCGGCATTGGCGAGTGCATTGGAAAGGGTACACAGTTCTGGAAAGGCCTGGTTGGCGGACTTGCAGGCGCAACTCTAGGCGGTACGTTTTGCGAGATGGGCCGCGGCGCGCCTTCGGACTGGGCTACTCAGTACCGCGTTGTTCAAGCCTTAATGGTTCTTGGCGCTGGTATAGCGGCCGGTGCCGCATTTGTCATCGTTCATTTCGGCGATGCTTGGCTTGTTGTCGAGAGTAGCGTGAAGCAGAAGCTGAAGGGACATCGCTACTCCGTCTCGACGTTTCTCGACACTAAGTCGCCAAAGAGGCGAATCGGTGTCATCGGCAGCGGGCACGACGTCGATGTCTATGTACCGGATGCAAAAGCCGCGGCTCACCATGCAACCGTCAGCCTTGTACAGGGGACACCCACTTTGAGAGTCTCCCCGGAGGCAAGCCGGCGGAACCTTGTCACCAAGGTGAACGGAAGGGCCGTTACGGAATGTCCGATCGGTCCGGGTGACCGTATCATGATTGGGGAGTCCACCCTTGTTTTCGAAGCCCGCAAGCGGTGAATCGATGGACCGGGATGACATCTTCCGGGCTACAACCTCGATCACGACGTCGTTTGAGACCGTTCCGCCGGACCGCAAGGGGATCGGAGAAGTGACCATAAATGACTTTTTCACTCCGCACTCCGCACTACGCATGCGCCCGGACCGGATCATCATCGGGGAAGTGCGTCGGGGAGCGGCGCTGGACCTCATTCAGACGCTGACGTCCGGTCGTAAAGGCTCCATGTCAACGCTGCACGCCAATTTCGCGCGCGACGCACTCAGCCGCCTCGAGACAATGGCCCTGATGAGCGGTGTCGAGATGCCAATGCAGGCTCTACGCGCACAGGTCGTTTCCGCGATTGATAGCAGCGCCCAGTTAGCGCGCCTTAGTGGACGCCGGATGGTGATGGAGATTGCTGAGGTATCCAGGCGCAGCGCCGTACCATCGTCGCGCTGATTCATCAATGGACTGATGCGCGGTACGCACTGACCACCCAGCAGTACGTTGACTTTATTCGCTCCGCGGCGGACGCGGCAGGGTTGAAGACTCCGCCGCGTAACCCCTCGGAGCTCCCAAGCGACTTCCTGCTCCGGCTACGTATGGCAAACTGACGCCGATGCGCAGCGCACCTTCCTGGGAGGGGCACTCACCTCTCCTGGAATTTGGCAGTAATATGGTGAGCAATTGCCCGCGAAGAAATCGCTATATGAAGCAGGAGTTCACTAGGATGTCGATTCTTCCCCTTTTGATGATCCTCTTCCATGCGATCGCGCAGGCTCAGCGACCACCATTCGAGGTGCCTCCGATCAATGAACCAGATCCCAGTTGGACAAGAACGGCGAGTGTAGAATTAACCGCCCCTCGCGAGAACCGCAGTGGAGCGGCTTGGGACTTCGCACTGGACACTCCTTTCATCTGCGTTCCCGGCACCCCGCTCTGCTCCGGGGCGCCCAAGTCGGCCAGCACCTATCCTGACATGTGGTTGCTCGTGTTCGACGCCGCCGGAAATTACACGGGATACCTGACTCGGCCGGAGACCCGCATCATTCAGGACGGCGGGTTCATCCGCCGCTGGATGGAAGCGCAGGGCTTCAAGGCGTATGCGCGATGTCCCAATGCGCTCGTTTGCGCCTACCCTGAGATTAAGCTGCCGGCCAAGGAATTCGGGATCGTCATACTTGACCAGGATCTTTGGGCCCATGACGCTATGTTGGCCGCTGTGCTCTACACCCCAGGGCAAACTGACGAAGTGACCGTGGACGCCATCCAGGAGCACATCCAGAACTACCTTAAGCACCTGATTTCACTGAAGCAGTTGGACAAGGCTGCGCCGTTTCTGGACGCGCTCCCGGCGCGGGCAATCTCCAAGTGCGAACGGGAAGTATGTTTCGCGGACGAGATTGCGGGTTTGCCGGGATTCCGGATCACGACGATGCAGCAAGTGGCGCCCGGTCTGCGTTGCACGGCTGCTGCTGTAACGGGGAGTGTGGAGCCGGAGCCGATCCAGGGCAGTACGGTAACGCTGAAAGTGAATCAGCAGTCCAGCACGTGTGGAAGTAACGTGACCTATCTTTGGGATTTCGGAGATGGCGGGCAAGCGGAGACGAGTGAGCCCATTGCGACACATCGTTACGACGCTAAGGGCGTTTACCCGGTAAAAGTGACTCCAAGATGCCACCGAACCGGGCGTGCTTGTGAGATGCCATTGCTAACTGTCGACATCGAACTGAAATAAGGGGCAAGATAGATGCGAACTGTTGCCATTCTATTTATGATCGCGGCGGCCGTGCTCGCCGATGGGCCGAGACGGACAGAACGTCAGGAGCGTCGCGTCGAGCGGGAGGTGGAGCGCCGTTCCGAGCGAGGCGAGCGTCGCACAGAACGTGACACTGAGCGGAGGCAGGAGCGAGACGCGCAAGTCACCGAGGAGAGAGTAAGAGAGCGGGAGTCGGCCGAGGCGAGATCGCGAATCACGGAGCGCTCCGCTCGGCGTGATACGCTGCAGACCCATGATGTGGACGCAGGGGGACACCTTGTGCGCGATCACGTGGCATGGACTGAGGGGAGATTGCGAGACAGGATAAACCGCGAAGGCATCAACGAAGCCTCGTCTTTTCGGGACCGCGCAACGGCCGAGCATGCGGTGAACCGCACACTGGAGGTGAATCGCTCACGGTTGGAGAGTTGGCTGGAGAAGTCCCAGCCGGGAGACAGGCAGTCGTTTTCCCACGAGATGAATGAGCCGTTAGGGCTAAAGGTCACCAGGGGCAAGGAAGGGACAACAACACCGACAACCAGTTGGGTACTGCTGGAGCGCAGTAACTCCACTCCGGGCGGGTATCGCATCATCACGGGGTTTCCACGATGAAGCGGGAAACTTGGCCGCTAACCCTTGCGCTGGCTGGAGATTATCTCCACCAGGATTGGCAGCGCGAGAGTTCCACATTGGAGGAAGTCCTTGGCCGCTATGCCAATACGGTGAGTCCTCGGCAATTGCACGGCACCGTCGCTGAGATCGACCGCATGCTGAACTCCGATATGTCCGGAGACCAACTGCGCCAGTTGTGGTTTGACTTGGACTGCCAGTATGATCTCCCGCAAGGAGAACAGATGCGGGAATGGCTCCACCATGTCAGGGAAGAGTTGAATATGCTACAAAAAAGATCAAAGAGGGCAATCTGAGATGGATCCGCTGAGTTTTGCCTGGTTTCTTGCAATTCCGAAACTCACGCTGGTGATGTTGTTTGCGCAGTCGCTCATCGGAGTCGTCGCGCTCGGATGGATGGCGTATTCCACATACAAGCATAGATGGGCCGGCCGCTTCGAGCCGCTGCTCGCGGTCCTGTCCGCCGGACTTGCCCTATTTCAGATGCTCGTCTCCACCTGGCACCCGTTGACTCCCGTCCGCCTGCGCGTCATCGATGGCGAGACGCAACGGCCCGTCCCAGCGTGGGAATACCGGGTCCACCAAGGCACGGATCGGGCAGCGCCCGTCATTTTTGATCATGACGCAAGCCAAGCTGATCGAACGTGTGGATGCACCTACTATCGCATCTTTGAGGAGAATCGCATTCACGGTTTGCGAATCGCTTCGGAGAGATACGCCGTCGAAGATATACCGATCGGCGGTGCGGACATCTTGACGGTGGTCCTGCGGCCGATCCCTCGCCCCTCTGCCGCGAGTGCCCAAATCTCATCGTCCGGAAACTGATCAGGGAGTCGGCCGGTTCCAAACGCACCGAAAACCGAGGTTCGGGTGACGGCTTGTGGGGGTGTTGTGATCGCGGTGCGCGAATCGCACCAGGTTCTTCGGTTTATCGAACGCACCTCCACGATCGACTCGATCCCTGGGCGCCCAAGAGTCATGGACCCACTCCATCACATTACCCAGAGTGTGATAGAGGCCGAACGCATTCGGAAGAACGGCGCCTGACGCGACGGGGCCCTTCGATCGTGCTGACGAACCAAAAAGACGACCAGCGTAGTTGATCTGGTCCCAGTCGACCTCCTTCTGCGCTGTAATCCCGGCGCGTGCTGCGTACTCCCATTCCACCTCCGTTGGAAGCCGCCCGCCGATTGCGGAGCAGAAGGCGTTCGCCTGATCCCAACTGACCGAAACGACGGGAAGGTTGGAAGGTGCCCCCGCGAACGACGGGTCAAACTTCTGAAAGGCGCCGTTGGACGTCTCAGCTACGCCCAACCAGAATGAGTTAACGCTGACCTCCCGGCGCGCCTCGCTCGGGGGGCATGACTCGTCCGTGGAGCAACCCATCTGGAAAGTACCAGCGGGCACCTTCACATAGGTCTGCTGGTCGGCCGGGTTAACCTCCATGGACCATCTGGGTGCTGCCTCCATCCATGTGATCGAGAACTTAGCGTGTTGGGGCCCCGGCCCGTCTTCCTTCAAAGTAACTACCACATCCTTTGAGGTGATGCTCGCGTCAACCTTTACCGCAGGCATCTGTTGTCTCTCCTCATTCAGATAGTGCAACCGGAACTTCGCATGACCCACTAACGGACGAAATGGCGCGTTACAGGACATCTCCTTCCGGTTCCACCGGGGTTCCTGCCCCACGAAGCGATAGAAGGCACCGTCCTCGTTGAGAGTGATCGTAACGCTGTCATCCACTAGTAGAGAAAACTCGCACTTCCCGTAGACAGCACCATTGTTGGTGGGAGTTGGCGGGACATACGCGAACGGCACGCACCGGTCACCCGGGGGGGCCTTCGGGGAACAGGTCGGAGGCGGAGGCTGCGGAGCGGAACTTGCTTGCTCCCGAGACTTGCAGGCCCACTCCGATAACCGCTTGGCCGAATCGGCAGCTTCCTCCAAGGTAGTGTATTCGGAGAGGAGTTCCTGAAACACCTGTTGCTTGTAGTCGACAATGCAATAGCCCAGTTCCCGAAACGCCATCTCGAACAGGGGAGTGCGGCCCCCAACGCGCATCATAAGGTCCAGGTCCTGCATATTTATTTCAGTCGGCTTCATGCGGGGTTCATAATCTCTTGCGTACTTGCTCATCAGCGCCGCCAGGCTGGTGAACCCCGCGACGTTAATGGGTGCATCTTCGCGAAACTCCTTCACAGCCGACAAGGTGACCGACCGCTTGACAATGGCGGCCGCTACCCGGTTCCAGTCGAGTTGTCCATCCTTGATCCGCAACTTCGCCCAAAAGTCCAGCAGGCCCTTGCGCACGATATGGCCCGCAGCTTCCGCGCGGATCTCGATGAGACGAAGATCCACACGCGCGCTACCCTCGCCTTGGGAGTTGCTTCGGTAGCTGAGGATGTACGTTCTCTCCCGATGAACATCTTCGATCTTCTTGCGGCCGCTCGGTGCAACATCCTCCTCCCGGCCTTCACAACTGCGTACCTCGAGCTTCGGAATGAAATCGCATTCCTTCAAGCTCATCCGGGAGCCATCGGGCACGCTCCAGGTAAGGATTGCATTGCCCCCAGGGCGGACAGCGAGCTTCGATGGTTCACTGAGGCTGAATCGAACGCCCGCGTCACGATATGTGTTGAAGAAGAAGCGGAACTCCTTCTGGAATGCGTTCGACACTCGCTCCCGGCAGCGGCTCTTCTGCAGGAAGGACGCGAACTCGGGCACGGTCAGGGGTTCTCCGGACGTGCCGCGTACGCGTATTTGGCGGATTACAGCATCCCATGGATCCGATGTGTCGCTCCCCGCAGTCGTGCGCCGGTCCGGATCCGACTCGCGGCAAATCATCTCCCCCAGGTCTTCCAATGTCAGTCGCGCTGTCTGTCCGTGGATTGCCGGAGCCAGACTGAGACTCGACAGAACCAGAATGAGACGGGTCATGTTTTCCTCACCTCGAAATCTCCTGCAGGCAGTTGTGCCGGGACTGGTCGATATTTCTGGACTTGTTCGCAACACACCGGGCGAACTTTATGCACTCACCAAGCGTCCGGTTCTCCTTAGTCATGCAATGTGTAAAGCCGACCTCGAAGTGATTCTTCTCCACATGGTCCGTTCGCACTTTCCATGGACCGTTGAAGACCCACTGCAACGTTCCTGCCTGACGGCCTCCATTGGCGTACCGGATTGTCCATCTGCCAGCCCGGAGCTTTCTGGCGTCTATGGAAAACCCTGCTTTGTAGACGCCCCCCTCCCCCGCCGCACAGGGTACGCTGATATCGCGTTCGACAACCGTCCCAAGGGGATCGGTTAGCTCTGCTGTAAGCGTTGCCGTTCGAATACGGGCCCCAGTTGGTGCCGTGCCGGTGGCTTCCACGCGCAACGGTCCGGGATTCTCTTCCCAAGCCATGGGCAGTTGTGCGGCAATGCTCTGCAAATCATCACACTCCGCAAGGCGCGGCTGAACAACAACGGCGGGCTTATCGGGCTTCCGTGGCTCAGGTGCCTCCAGGTGGAAAGTGGCGGCGCCAAGATCGGTGCCGAACACCAGATGCATGCGCCCCTTGCTATCGAACCGCCCGGCAATCTGTCTTTCCAAAACATAACCGCCATTCGCAGACGGCGTGCATTGGCCCGTGATGGGCTGCGACAGCCCGTCGCCCCTAATCTCCATGGGAACAGCAATCGCGGCGTGGGGATCCGGCCGCCCATCCGCATCTTGCCGAAGGACGGTGCAGTCGGCGAGGACAAGATAGTTCTCCCGTTTGGGGATCCGGCTACCATCAGCATATGTGACGCCGCCCTCAACTATCCGTACGCTGTTGAGTCGAATCGCCAGCGATGGCCTAATGGGGAAGTGCACCAACGAGAGCAGATACCAACCTGCCGCCAGAGCTACTAGGACAGCTAAGACGGTGAGAATGCGTTTGTCAACCATAGGAGACCGCCGGACTACCGGGCTTGGGGGAGCGGACTGCTGCCGCCGCGCAGCGGCTGACTTAAGGTCGTCTAGAAAGGCCGCGGCGCTTTCGTAACGCGCGGCAGGATCCTTACTCATCGCACGGGCAACTACTGTATCAAACTCCTTCAGCGCGAGCCGGTTGAACTCGCTTGGAAGGGGCGGCGGCATGTTGACATGCGCCATTTGGACAGCGATCGCCTCGCCACCGAATGGGGGATGGCCGGTCAGAAGGCAAAACAGAACCACGCCCAGGCTATACACGTCAGTCTGAGCCGTCGGCTGCTTGCCCAGCACCTGCTCGGGGCTCATAAAGTCCGGCGTTCCGACAGGTGACCCAATCGATGTCATCGAGGGCTGGGATTCATCGCGAGCTATTCCAAAATCACTGACTACCACGCGAAACGTCGACCGTACCTCGCCGTCAACGTAGTGAATGCCCCACTTCCATGCGCTTATGCCCGGTCCAGAGTAGGCCGGAACCGGCATAGGATCACTCACCAGGAGCACGTTACTAGGCTTTATGTCGCGATGGATAATTCCATTGTTTCCAAGGTAAACCAATGCCTTGCCTATCGGATCCAACAGTGCCACAATCTCATCCGGCGCAAAGATCGCATGAGAGACTAATTGACACTCAGGAGGAAACGGCATAGGACAAACGAGAACACCCTCCGCTCCCGTGCAGCGCTCGCATTCGCCCCGGTACTCGCGAGTACGTCCCAGGATAAGGCCTGCTAACGTTGTATCCGCCCACTCCATTACCAGGCAGAACTGACCATTAATCTCTGAAGTGCCGTAGCCATGGACCACGTTCTTGTGGCGAAGCGAATTACAAAGGATCGCCGCCTCAAGCCGGAACCGCCGTTGTGCATCAGGATTGTCGGCATACTCGGGCTTCAGCAATTTCAGAGCGACGTGACGTTCCACGCTCTCCGAACGGTCAAACCACCACGCTTCATGGACCGTACACATCCCGCCCGGCCGCGGCTCCGAGCCGACGAGCCGGATGTCCACACTGGGCAGATGCGGAGGAGATGGCATGACGACGTCCTTGGATTGACTAGTTTACGAAATTTTACAGAAGTAATACCAGTCAGGTATGAACGGCTCTCGGTCACCGGAACCAGTCGAGATGACCGCAACGCTGGAAATCGGGTATCCTCTTTGCTGAAATTGGCTGGCGGGAGGGCAAACTTTTGGCACTGCTCGGCGCGAAACAGAGCGACGTTGATAAGTTGTTGGAGCGAGTGAGGGCTGGTGATACGGCTGCCCGCGATCGACTTGTCACGGAGTTGTACCCCGAACTTCGGCAACTGGCGAGGGCGGTCATTCACCGAGTCGAGTACCGCCGGGATCACACATTAACACCCACGGCATTGGTTAGCCAACTATGGATAAAGATGATGGCACTGCCGTTGACTGGTGACGGACGGACGCAGTTGGACAAGATTCCGAACAGCAAAGTCCTCCTCTGGACCATCCAGAAGAATTTGGAAGACATCCTCACGGACTATGCTCGCGCGCGCAGGGCACACAAGCGTCCCACGGCCCTGACGCGGGTCGATCTGGAGCAGATGCAGTCCATCGGGGATTGGGTTCGCGACTTGAGCGTGGACAACCTCGACGTGCATCAGGTGCTGAATGAACTCGAAAAGAAGAAGCCCGATCAGGCACGAGCAATGAAGCTTAAATACTTCATGGGCTACACGATAGAGGAGGCAGCGGCAGCCTTGGATATACCCGTCATCAATTATCGCCGGCTGTGTGAGAAAGCAGAGCAGTTCCTCCACAAACGGCTGACTGCCGTGGCGAGCGGCAGGAGATTGTAGGGCCAGGTACATCACGCCGGAGCGAAATCGGAACGGCAGCGAGGCTAACCCGGTACTGATACCGGCTTGCGGCAAACCAGATCCCAAAGCCGATCAGGATTGCCAGCAGAAGGCCGGAAATGAGGCTGACCAGGGCAAGGAGGGGGAACTGCCCTTCGATCAACATCGTGCCGTCCTCTTCGCAAAACCGAAGATCGGCCGGGTAGCGCCGTCCGCAGGCGGGACACCTTCGGCTCATGCGGGCGCCTCCTCTGCGTTCGGGTCGAACGAGATAAACGTCCAGAAGGTTGAACCGGTACGCAAGGTGGCGTAATTGGGTAAGGGTAGCTGGCTGGCAACGGGTCTCCCATTCAGGTCGGTGCCGCCCGCCCCCATCGCATCCTCTATAAGAAAACGTCCCCCGGAGCGATGCACAATATATGTGTTGCGCGGCGCAAGCGACTCATCATCACCGATACAAACGTCGCAGCTGGCCCCATCCCTGCCGATCGTATTCTGCCCTTCACGAATCGGGAAGATCTCGCCCTCCGGGTTTCTCGAGTAAGTAACCAGAACGCCAACGATAGTTCGGCTTGCTCCGGGCAGTGCGGCACAGCGGGTCATCTCATCCCCAATTGCACCGCCCCGTCCGAAAGTAATCGGCACACCGCTGACGGGTCGTGGCCCTCGAATGGATTGGTGCTCCAGCCCACCGGACGCGCCCTTGCAGACCGGGCAATCCATCCTGGGATTCTTAGGGTCCAGGGGGTGACCGTTCGGGCAATACGGGGGAAGAATTACGCCACACAAGCCGCAGTGTTTAGCACCGGTCCGCACAGGTTGACGGCACGATGGACATCTCCGTACTACGTTACTCACGGGCACCAACCTTGACTGGTCGAATCCCTCCAAGCAGAGTGGCTGCGTCCTGGCCTCACATAACCTTGTTAGCATAACTGCGTGACGGCGGAGCCCGAGGCGATCCCTCCGATTCCAGTGGGCGGAAGACGGCCAAATGCCCTGATGGAAGCCCGCCGGGACATATCCTTAACCAGATAGGCGTAGCGCTCGCCTAATCCTGCTCAGAATTCTTGCGGCAGCCAGACTGTCTCGCACTCGAAGGATTAGGCCGGCAAGAAGAAGAAAGAAACTCGCTTCGGCAACCAGGTATGTTACACAGCGTGCCCACCCCGCCCTCGGGTCAGGAGAGTCCGGGAAGTGGGTGTCCGCAACCGGGCAGTTGGAGACGGGCACCGTCGGCGTTGGTGTGACCGCCGGTGGCTGAAACTTTGCGGTCCGAGCGCAGGCATCTTCAACCAGATTGGCTTCGAACGCCCAGCGTGTGGGCATCAACGATGCGATGAGCCTGACGCCTTCGCTGGACTCATGCAGGGGGCGGAGCCCGCCGCCAAAAAGGATAACCGGAAGCAGGATGATCGGGAGTAAGGCTATAGCCTGCTCAGTGGTTCGGCGCGCCGCTGAGATGCAAAGTCCCGCCGCTGCTCCCGTTATGGATATCAGTGTGAGGACGGCCCAACCTGCCGTGATGGGGACCAGCACTCCTACGGCCGCCGCGATCATCATAAGGATGAGGCTTTGTATGGCAGCGACGAGTGCCAGCAGGAGAAATTTCGAGGTTATGTAGGCGGGAATCGACAGGTTCACCATGCGCTCCCTCTTATAGATCGCCCATTCTCCTACGATCTCCCGGGCCGCATTGTTGCAGCCAAACCACACCGCCGCCACAACCAGCATGAAATGGGTGGACGCAATGCGGCCAACGTACTGGCGCCACTCCTTGAAATCCGTGAAGTTGGAAGTCGGATCCTCCAGCCCACCGCTGGAGAACGCAATCAGCCCACCTATGATCGGTGCCTGGAGCGCGAAAGTGAGCCACTGACCACGGTCCCTCAACTTCGTTAATGCATTGCGATGCAGCAGCGGGTAGATCTGTCGAAAGTACGACCGCCTGGCCCGGGACTTCCGCGCCGGCACCGGTGTTGCGCCAAGGCTGCGCTGTTGGACGTGGGAGATGTGGTGTTTAGAGCCAGTGTATAGGCTTTCCCACTCCCGAGCCGGCCTTGAATCGAGCCCCTTCAGTAGCAACTCGGGCCGCGGCGATACACTACGTGAGCGGCACTCCTGAACAGCTTTCTCGTTGAAAAACTCCAGGGAATCGGGATAGGCCGGGCCGAAATACGTTAGCCGGCCTGGTTCAGGACGGTCGCGGCCGATCACGGTGAGGCAGTCAAAGCACGTAAAGATCTCCGTGCTCGGCTGATGGATGGTAAGTATCACGCTGTTGCCGTTGGTCGCCAGCTTTCTTAGCTGTCTCACCACACCTTCGGCATCTTCCGAGGAAAGCCCCGAGGTGGGCTCGTCCATAAGCAGGAGTGGCGGCTTGGAAAGCAGTTCGATCGCAATGTTCACTCGCTTGCGCTCGCCGCCGCTCAGTCGTTTTTGCTCAACCGACCCGACCAGACTGCTGCGCACATGGGTCAGCTGTAAGTCTGCCAGCACCTCTTCCGCACGAGCCAGCAACTGCGCCCCACTTAGTTCTGTCCGAAGCCTTCCGACAAACAGCAGCGTCTCCATCACCGTCAACTGGCTGTGCAGAATATCGTCCTGGGGTACATAACCGATCTGCACTCGAAACTCATCCCGGTGCGTCGCGTAGTCGCGCCCATTCATTACCAGTTGTCCCTTGGTCGGGAGAATGGAACCATTCAGCAGTTGAAGCAGCGTCGTCTTGCCTGCGCCACTCGGTCCCATGATGGCGGTCAGTTCCGCCGGCAAGATCGTCAGGCTAACCGGATTCAGAAACTGCGCTTCTACATCGATCAGATCGATGCGGAACCCCTGGGCGTAGTTGACGGCCCGCAGTTGCCCGGAAGGCTCAACTTCGAGCAGAACTGTCCCGATGGCGATATTCGCGCCGGGTTTCACCCTTTCCCATCCAGTGATCAGCTTGCCGTTGACAAAGGTGCCGTGAAGAGACCCCTTGTCTCGAATCTGCCAAGCGGCGCCGGACGGCCGTATCTCTGCGTGATGCCATGAAACAGAGGGATGGTCTATCGGAAAGGCGCATTGGGGGTCACGGCCCACCAGCATTGAGTTCCCGGCCGCCGTTGCGCCGGGTCCGGTGGTAACGTTCGGCGCCGCCACCTGAGCGCCGCGCGAAAGCTTCTGCGGCTGCAGAAGTTGATCGGCCAGAACGCGATACGACCCGAAGAAGACCGCGCTGCCGGCCTCAAGAGGAGACCGCAAAATCCGATTCCCGATTGTCTGGATAGATGTACCCCGTTCGGACCCGAGATCTTCAATGATGGCTTGGCCTGCTTCGAAGACGATGCGGGCATGCCATTTCGAAACGCCAGGCACGTCGAGCACGATGTCGTTCATCGGGTGGGAGCCGATTCGCCGAACTGGTGCTTTGCTTTCACTCCCGGGCCATGGGAGCATCGTATTGCTCCCCAGCCGGATCGGCTCACCCCGCTCTACCCGCAGTGGAGCGAAGATGCGCCGACCGCGCACATAAGTGCCACCGGCAGACTGCAGGTCCTCCAGTACGTAGATGCCGTTATGCTCCATAAGCCTACCGTGATGCCAGGAGACATCGGCACTCGTGACCGGGATAGCCGACGCCGGATCCCGTCCGAACGACCAGATGCGTTGGCCCGCGGCGAGAGCTGCCCCGCAATGGCGACAGAAGCCGAGCGGCTCGGCGTTTTCGGCACGGCAGTTGTTACAAAGCATTCTTCATTCCGGCGGTGCCAAGGGCGGCACACTGGACCGAGCAACTACTCCAGAGACAGAAACCCACTTCGACGCTGCAAGGGAAGGCTCCCAATCTTCGCTCGTGAAAGCCCACCCAGGCAGACTTGCAAGGCGGAAGTACTGCTCACGTGCGAAGCGAAGCAGGTCGGCCGAGGAGTTTGTCACGTGGCGTAGTGCATTGGCGGCGGAACAGTGATAGAGCGTGATAAGGTCTACGCCGGCTCGATGCAGGCCAAAGGCTTCCTCGTAGACATCGTAAATACGCAGTTGCGCATCTGCCAGGTCCACCGGTGGCGTGCCGGCATCCGCTACGGAGTAACCGGGGGAGTCGCCAAATAGGAGGATCAGTTTACGGCTTCCAGAGCGCCATGGCAGTTTCTTGCATTCTCGTAAGCCATCGGCAACAGCGTCAACGAAATCGCCACCGTCCACGCCTCGTAAGCCAGTCCAGGCAGATTCAGTTATCGCCATGTTCCCCAAATGCCAGATCTTGGGTTGCAACAAGATACCGCGGCCCCACGGCCCAATCGGGTTGTCGCCGAAGGCGCCAAGGCCTACGCGCAACTCTCCGTGTTCCTGTAGCGCACTCACGAACGGGAGAATGCGTTCGCGCCAGTCAAGCCAGTCGGCAGACCCAAGCAGGTAGCTGAGCTCAGAGACATTGTCGGATTTCGGATGGAGCATCGTAGCATCCACCAGAATGAACACGTCGATCGCCTTGGGCGGAGCCAGCACTCGCACTATAGGTTCAGTTACCTCATTGACGGGGAAGGGAAGAATGGCGCGGCTGTCGGAGCGTACTTGCCATTCCGAATTCCTCTGGGTGAACTCGAGTGACACGGGTGCAGGCTCCGTCAGCGTCACCTCGCCGTGAAAAACCACGTGGCCCTCTTCCCGGAGCACAATTTGTATGCCAGTTGCACCTGTGACTGCATGCCAAAGCTGCGGTTGAAGCGGTACTGGGATCCGTTCCAATTCTCCAGTTACCGGATGAATAGCATCTAGGGTTGCCATATTGACTTTATCCGAGACACAAAACGACCGAACAGAGACTTTGCGACTGGGGATTCCCCAACAGTGGGGGCCAGAACAGGGTTAGGATCCGCCAACTCGACGTGGTTCGAAGGTCTGTCATCCCGCAACGGCAGCGCCGCGAGTCCATCCGCCTGCTCCGCATCAAACCAGGTAATCCGAGGATATGCCGCAGGGACAGTTGGAGACCGGAACTCCAAGTCCCGCAGGACCAGCACCCAATCCTCCAGCCGTGGTTCGTGCCTGTTCCAGAACGGACTTTCACACCACACAATGGCGGCTTGGCGCCGTTGTGCGGGCAGGAGTCGCGTAGCGTCGCGCCAAGCGCCCCAGTAATCGCAGGCCAGCAGGGCTTGCATCGCCGTGACCGGGCTTTCCGTCATCCACGAATCCCATTCCGCGATCGCGATGTTCTGACCCAACCCGTGCCGCCGCTCCAACTCGTCTAGCACCGTGTTCTGGACCGAAGGATCATGCGATCGCAGTATCGCGAGGAGCGATGACGGAGACATCCGCTCATAGTCCGAAGGCAGCAGTAGGCGCTCCAGCACTACCGGTGTGCGTTCGCCGTTCAGCGATATCGGCCCTTTGGACCAGGAGACAAGCAGCGGCAAAGCGTCAATTTCGGCGGACTGTGGCAAGGCCCGAATGGGCCATAACCGGCGCAGGCGCTGCCGTAGGGATTCGAACGCATGAGGTTGGTCCAAAAGCGAACACACGTGTTCCGCGTAGGCTATCGCCGCGCCGTCTGGCTCACCGACGCTCGGTTCACCCTCCTCATCAATCAACATCGACTCCCGGCGGATCTGGAGAGCGGCATACGCCTCGTCCGTCGGGATGCCCGCTACCACGCAGTCACCAGGGTGCGCTGTGGCCCCCCATGGGGCACGGGTGAACGAAACCATTGGGGTCTGTAAACTCCAACTCTCCGGCAGGGTATACCAGAGAAAGCGGATCCAAGCTGGAATGCCATCCCGCCGCGAGAGAACGGCCGCCGGAGCCGCCACCAATAAAGGTATATCCCGGCTGAGTGCGTAGAAGGCACTGGCCAGGTATCGCCGCGCCTTTGCTGGATTGGCGGCCCAAAAGAATAGGTCCTCCACGTCCGGGTCCGTCGGCGCCTGGTCGAACTCAATCTCAACGCCAGCTTCCGTTAGACGGCCTGCCACGTGCCGCCACTCACCCTCCCCGGGCACTGCCTGCCAGAACGCAATACTCCCCTGCGCGGCTGTTAAGTCTTCCGAACTGGCTGTGGCAAAGACAGCGGGTAGAGGCATCGGCGAAATGGCGGCGTGGCACCGCCTACTTAGTGTAAGCGGAAACGCGGCGCAGGTCTGCTCAGGTAAATCTCGCCGGTCCACCGACTTTCTTGGGCAGATAATGAAACGGATAGCGCTATAACTATCCGGAGGCGCCTCGTGGAGAACAGGGCACTAATTCAGCAACGGTTCGACGCCTGCCTCGGCCGGCAACCGGAGGAGTGGGACGCGATCCTTGGAAATGACCCTCCAGAGGTATCCCAGGCCGTGCGCCGGTTGCTCCGATTCGCCGTAACCGTGGAGGAAGACCCAAACGCCGGACGCGACCAATACATTGGCAGGGTATTCGGCCGATACGAGGTCACCGAGGTCCTCGATGCGGGAGGTATGGGGATCCTCTACATTGGCCGCGATACCGAAACCGGCGAAAAGGTGGTCGTGAAATTCCAGCAGGATGGCGAAGGCAGCGCAGCCACGGCGCAGTTCCAAAGAGAGCAGGAGGCACTTTCAAAACTCTCCCACCCGGGCATCTGCCGGTTCTTCGATGCCGGCTTCAGCGATGACATCCCCTACCTTGTCATGGAGTACATCGAAGGTGCCGTTCCCATTACTGCGTATTGCCAGAACAACAAACTGCCGCTGAAGCAACGCATTGACTTGTTCCTGGATGCCTGTGAGGCCACTGCTGTTGCCCACATTTATCAGATTCAGCACCGGGATCTGTCGCCCGGAAACATCCTTGTCACCCAGGATGGGACGGTGAAAGTCATCGACTTCGGATTGGCGAAGCTCAAGGATCAACTTACAGCGACACTCACTGTCCGGCGCGGTTTCAAGTTCCCATACGGTTCTCCGGAGCAAGTGACGTTAGAACAACCCACCGATACGCGAACCGACGTGTACTCGCTCGGAGCGGTTCTGTTTGAAGTGGTTTGCGACCAACCGCTGTTCAAGAGACCAGCCTCAATGTGGGGCTTTCCAGATGATCGTGCAGAGAGGGAGATCATCAAGACGGAGCCGCCACCGCCCGTCGAGCAGGTCTGCCCTGGAGCCTACGGATTAGAACTGAAAACAGATCTTGAGAGTATCTGGCGGAAGGCACTGCGGAAAGACCCTGAACAACGCTACCAGACGGTGCAGGAACTGGCCGATGATCTCCGTCGGTATCTTGCTGGAGAACCCGTACACGCTCAGGTGCCCTCGCTTCGATACCGTGCCGGAAAGTACCTCAATAAACACCTGGATTGGAGATCCGCGCTGGTGCTGGCGGCCTCGCTAGCCGTATCGGTTCTCCTTTCTCGCCATGCGTTAAAGGAGGTTGAGCGCCGCCAGCATGCCGACGCATGGTCGCATGATCTCGTACTCCAGTACCTGCGGAACCATCCCCTTCAGCGGGCCATTGCCGAAAACGTCCTCGATCCGGATCTGGCTTACAAACTCGTGGTTCACCAACAAAAACTGATTCATCAGGTTGAGGATGCGCCGCCAGAGTTGGCCACTGACCTCACTCCGGCGCTCGCAATTGCCTGGCAGGACTTGGCTGCCCTTTACCGGGCCGTCGGTGATCGAAATCAATGTGAGGTCGCCGCGGCACAGGCGGCACGGCGATTCTCCGTGCTGGCGCGCCTCGATCCGCCTGGTGCGCGCCGATGGAGCCAGCACATTGCCCGCGCGTCGAAGGCCTGCCTGCCCAATGGAAACGGGGAGGAGAAAAACTAATGGACTACTCGAAATGGCTGGGAAAACGGATTGGAGTTTGGAGGCTTGACCGACTCGTCCGCACCGGCGGACGAGCGCTCATCTTCCGTGCGGAGCGCGTCGAGGGAGAGTACGCGCAAACTGTTGTCGTCAAGATGCCGAAGCCAGGAGTGCCGGGTTGGGAAATCGAGCGGGAACGCGATTATCTCCAACAGTTGCGATCCAGCCCCTACTTCCCACGGCTGTTTGAAGGCGGCGTTCTCGAGAATAGCCAAACACCCTTTATCGTTATGGAGCACATACGCGGCGAGCGGATCGACGTCTTTGCCGACGAGCGCGGGTTGGACATTCCGAAGCGGTTGGACCTGTTCAAGCAGTTATGCCAGGCGATCGATTACCTGCACAAGCAGAGCATCGGTCATTTGGACCTGAAACCAGCAAATGTCCTGGTTACGCTTGATGGGTCCGTGAAACTGATCGACTTCGGCACGGCATGTCGGCTCGATGAACTTCACTGCACTTCGGACAGTGATCTCCTTACTCTCGAGTACGCCAGCCCGGAGCGGGTTGGCGACGGCCAGCAACTCGCACTCTCCGCTGATGTTTACGGGGCCACTTCCATTCTGTTCCTGCTGCTCACCGGACGAACGCCCCTTCAGTTGTCCGAACGTGAGCCGGAATGCCGAATTCGGGCGTTGCGGGAGGAAGATCCGCCACCCGCCAGCCAGGCGGCGTTCGCGGCGAGTTCCAAAGATTGGAGGATCGCGAGATTTCGCCGCGCGGCTCCGGATGTTTTGCGGGAGCAATTGAGGGGTAACCTGGATGAACTCATCGCGATCGGGCTTGCCAAGACACTAACCCAACGTTACGCAACGGGCAGCCTACTGCTGGAGAGTGTGTCCCGTGTCTGTGAGGGCAAGCCTCCGCGCAAAGTCACCGGAAGACTGGGGGTGGGCGTCATCGACATGTCCGATAAGCAGCAACTGTGGGCGGTGGCCGCCAGTTTGGTCCTGCTTTCGATGCTGGCGGCATTTTTTGTCCATTCGCTAGCATCTCTGTCGACGACTCGATCCCGGCAGCAACGCGCGGCGTTTCTCCCGATCCTTCGGGAGCAGGCAGAATGGTGGAGAACGATGTTGCGTCCCGCATTGGCAACCGATTCACGGCTTATCGAGGAGTTGAGGACGCTGGACGAGGTTATCTCCCGCACCGAAGCCGAGACGGGGGGGCGGCCATGAGCCTCTGTGCATTCTGCCGGCTCCCGGTGGGCGAGCATGCGCTGTATTGCCACCGGTGTGGGAACACCTTATCATCCCGCGCAAGTACGATCAGCTACGGATCGTTCACTCGCCGGGCAGCGGCATTAGCCATCGACTATGCCGTGCTCTCCTTTGCTGTCTCTCCGATAGCGCTTCAGGTGCCCGTTGGGGAGGGCCCGCTGCTGAATGTCCTATTTCTCAAGCTCGCTGCCACTGTTCCCTTCACGCAGCTTCTGTCCGTCTTCTACCACGCCTTGCTGAATGCATCACCCTGGCAGGGTTCAGTAGGCAAACATCTGCTTGGTCTGAGAGTAACATCGTATGCGCACGTCCGGCTCAAGTGGAAGGCATCCTTTCTGCGAGAGATTCTCCGAATTGCGTCTATCCTCTCCTATGGGGTGGGTTATCTTTGGGCGATCAGGGATGCCAGGCACCGGACGTTCCACGACATGTTGGCGAAAACCGTCGTTGTGCGGGCCGCACCGAACCACCCACGCGGCGGGCATCCCCAGATTTGATCACAAGGAGATTCTCATGGTTAGCTGTCCTATATGCCGGACCACGACAGGGAGGGGTGCCGTTTACTGCATCCAGTGTGGGGCAACGCTCCGGACGCCGGAGGTATCGCTTTCCTATGCGCGCTTCCTAACAAGAGCGAAAGCTCTCCTCATCGATTACGGGATGTTAACCTGCATCTCGTTTCCGCTCGCGTTAGTGCTTCTGCCTCCAAACCTGTTTGAGCGGATTGCCCTCGAACTTGGGCCTGACGCCGTGGCTCGCGATGAACGGATCAGGACTCTCCTTTTCGTGCGGGCCTGCCTCATACTGACGATCAACCACGTCCTGTATTTTTTCTATTCCGCGTACGCCGACTCGTTCCCGCGAACAGGCACCTTAGGCAAACGCCGCATGCGATTGACGGTTGTGGACCAGGAAGGCAAGCAGGTGAATCTCACCAGATCGGTTTTGCGGCAGGTGGCTAGAGCCGTATCCATTATGGTTGGCCATCTCGGATTCCTGGCTCCACTAGTGAACAGGCGAAAGCGGACGTTCCATGACGCCCTCGTCAGAACGTACGTCGTGGCAAGGATCGATCGTTAGCAGGTAACTGGGGAAAACAGACCGGCTTATTAGGCCGGTCTGGCCAAGGTTGGCATTAGTCGTCGGCGCATTTCTCGCGGATATAGGCAATGGCCATGGTTAGCATGCGCTGGAAGGCATGCCGGTCGATGCCCATGATCTCGGCACCTTCAAGCTGTGTCGCACGATCGATGAAGTACAACTCAAACGCCTGTGCCGGTTGTGGGAACTCCTTCTCCAAAGCGTCCAGGCCATCGAAGATGGCCTCCAGGTTTCGGTCATCCATGCCTGCTTTGTGAAGGGCTTCCTCAAAGGGCGTTCGAATATGGTCCCTCTTGTTGGCCCGGTGTACCCTGGCATTGTCGATCAGTATCCTCCGCATCGCCCGCCGGGCCAAGGCAAGCAGATGCTCGGCCGATGCGACCTCATTGCAATTCGGCACCAGGCGCAGCCAGAGTTCGGAAATCAGTCCGGAGCCGGTTGTGCCGAAGTTGGTGCGGTGCCGCTCTCGCCGCATGAGCGCCCGTGCGATCTGCTTAAGATGTGGCTGCATGAGCGACCAGACACGGTCCATGGCCTGTGCGTCGCCATTCCGCGCCTGGGCAAGCAAGTGATCCACTTCACCAAATACTTCTTTTCGATTCTCGTCCATATCAGGACCTCCAACCACCAATGGCGTATTCTGTGTAAGGCTATGCCCAACTTTACTTGTTTCGGCTAAGATCGACCACTGGGACCGGAATTCTGAGCACTTGTACTTGCGAATTCCGCTCAGTAGGATGAGAGGCACCGCCAAACCTATGCCCCCACGGTTGATCGTGATCTTGCTTGCCGCTTTTTCCAGCATGCTGGGACAGCCCGTGACGGCGCCTTACGAAGCCGACGTTGTGGTTATTGTCGATACATCAACCAGCATGACGGATGACGGGATGGACCCCGAGCGGACATCTTTGCTGGTAACCAAACTGTTTTCCGATATTGTGCCGGGCCGGTTGGTCGTCATCCGGCTACTCGATCTGGTTGACGATTCCAGTCTGATTCCCAGCGTCAGAACCGAACGTACCGAGAACTGTACCGAGAGACCTGGCATGCCGTGCCGTATCGTCGATGTACCAGCATCCTCCTATGAGAAAGTTCGCCGGGAGCGTGCCGGCTCCGAAGTACGCCCTCAGCGCGGAGACTCGGCATTCAAGAAGCGGTTGGAGGGGCATCTGGAACAGCGATCCAACAATTCGCTATTTCATGCCGCGTTCCTCGCCGCTCAGGGTGCCTTTGAAGATGGAAAACCAGGTGTCCCGCGCTACCTGATCTGGTTATCGGATGGCGCCGTGGACCAGGGACTGGAAGCGCCGACTGCAGCGGCTTTGGAAGGATTGCGGCGGATGGGTGCCGATGTTCGCGCCATCGTGTTTGGACGCGGCAGCACCAAGTTT
>JAEUQF010000498.1 GCA_016789745.1 Bryobacterales bacterium | reverse complement strand
GGCCAGCTACGGCATCGCCCCGCAGACGGTGCGGGAAGTACTGGGCTCGCGCGCCGTGGTGGCGGCGCCCGGCAACGTCGATGCGGCCGGTCGATCGCTGCCGGTCGTGCCCCAGGCGGACTTCGGGTCGCTGGGCGAGATCGGCGGCGTGCTCATCCCCACTGCCAGCGGCAGCAGCGTCTACCTGCGGGAACTGGTGGATATCGAGCGCGGTTACGAGACCCCGGCACGGTTTCTCAACTTCTTCCAATACCGCGATGCAAACGGTTCCTGGCAAAGGGCTAGAGCCATCTCGCTCGACATCCAGATGCGCAGCGGATCGCAGATCGCCGACTTCGACAAGGTGGTCACCGCCGAGATCGAGAAGGTGCGGGCGCAACTGCCGGCCGACCTGATCATCGACCGCACCTCCGACCAGCCGCAGCAGGTGGAAGAGTCCGTCGACCTGTTCATGAGCAGCCTCTGGGAGGCGATCGCGCTGGTTGTGATCGTAAGCTGGATTGGGTTCTGGGAATGGCGCTCGTCGCTGCTCATGGCGATTGCGATTCCCATCACCCTGGCGATGACCTTCGGCATGTCCCACCTGTTGGGCGTCGACCTGCAGCAGGTCTCCATCGCCACGCTAATCCTGGCCCTCGGCCTGCTGGTGGACGACCCGGTGGTGGCGGGCGATGCCATCAAGCGCGACCTGGCCGCCGGGCGTCCGCGCCTGCTCGCGGCCTGGCAGGGACCGACCAAACTCGCCCGCGCCATCCTGTTCGCCACCATCACGAACATCGTCGCGTACCTTCCGTTCCTGCTGATGACCGGCGATAACCGCCGCTTTCTCTATACGTTGCCTGTGGTGATGACCTGTTCCCTGGTGGCTTCCCGGCTGGTTTCGATGACGTTCATCCCGCTGTTCGGCTATTACCTGCTTCGCGAGCCGAAGCATAAGGAGCCGATCCTGGCCGAACGCCGCGAGCGCGGCTTTGGAGCCCTCTACTACCGCACCGGCAAGTGGGCGATCGCTCATCGCTGGGCCGTGCTCGGCGCCTTTGCTGCGGCGCTGGTGGCGGTCAGCTGGTCTGCTGCCGGCCTCAAGCAGCAGTTCTTCCCGTTCGAACGGCAGTACCTGTCGTTCACCGAAGTCTGGCTGCCCGGCAATGCGTCGGTTGCGGCTACCGCGGAAGTAACAGAAAAGGCTGAGGCTATCCTCCAGCGGGTGGCAGGCGAGCAGAAGCGCGAACTGCGCTCGATCACCAGTTGGATCGGCGGCGGCGGGCCGCGCTACTGGCTGTCTAGCAATCCGGAACCGCAGCAGCCCAACTACGCCCACATCCTGATGCAGGTGCGGAACAATGAGGATACCGAGGTGCTGCTGCCGCTGTGGCAGAAGGCGCTCAGCGCCGAGATCCCCGGCGCCACGCTCGATGTCCGGCGCCTGGAAACCAGTGCTCCAGTCGGCATCCCCATCCAGATCCGGCTCTCCGGCGAAGATACGGCGGAACTGCGCCGCCAGGCCGCCCGGCTGGAACGGGTATTCCGGGAGACCGAAGGGTCGGCACGGGTGCGCAATGATTGGGGCGAGGATGTGCTGACCGCTGACCTGAAGATCGATGAAGCGCGGGCGTCGCTGGCGGGCGTTTCCCCCGCCGAAGTGGCTGCCGCCGCCGCCGGCTCGCTGGACGGCGCCTATGCTTCGGCCATGCGCGAAGGCGATCGCCAGATTCCGGTGGTGCTGCGGCTGCGCATGGACGAGCGCGCGCGGGCCAGCGACGTCGGCAACCTGTATGTCTGGTCGCAGGGCGGGCGGTCCCGTGTACCGCTGTCGCAGGTAGCCAGCCTGAGTTACCAGATGCAGCCGGCCAAAATCGGCCGCTACCAGCAGTTCCGCACCATTACCGTCCAGAGTTTCCCGGCGGACGGCTGGCTGGCTTCGGAAGTATTGATGCAAGCCATGCCGCGCATCGAGCAGGTGCAGAAGGGTTTACCCTCTGGCATCCGGCTCGAGATCGCCGGCGAGTACAAGGAGCAGAACAAGGGCTTCGGCGAGCTGGCAATGGTGATGGCCGTGTCCGTCATGGCCATCTACTTCGCCCTGGTAGTGCAGTTCCGCCACGCCATCAAGCCGCTGATTGTGTTTGCCGCGATACCATTCGGGATTGTCGGCGGGCTATTGGGGTTGGAGGTAATGGGCGCACCGTTCGGATTCATGGCGTTCCTGGGCGTGGCTAGTCTGGTAGGTGTGATCGTGAGCCATATCATAGTCTTGTTCGACTTTATTGAAGAAAAACAGGAAGACGGGGCGCCGCTCGAAGAGGCGCTGCTCGACGCCGGCATCCAGCGCCTGCGGCCGGTGTTAATTACCGTCGGCGCCACTGTCATCGCCCTGGTGCCGCTGGCCTCGAAAGGCGGGCCGCTGTGGGAGCCGCTGTGTTACGTCCAGATCGGCGGATTGACGCTGTCGACGTTGGTAACCCTAGTATTGGTGCCGGTTGTCTATGCAATCTTCGTGCAGGACTTGAAGTGGATCAAATGGCAGGGCGGGCTCAAGCCAGCCGCTGCTGCGGCGACGCCGACGGACGCGGATCCCCTCCGGCTGGTGACGGAGCCTTAGCCAGCGCAGCGGCCAGCGCTTCGGCCAGTTCGTGGCGATCCACGGGTTTGGTGAGGAAGCCGTCCATGCCGGCTTGGGCGGCACGCTCCCGGCTGGTTTTCATCGCCCCGGCCGTCAGGGCGATGATCGGCAGCTGGCGCAGGCCCGCGGCGCGAATCCGGCGGGTGGCTTCAAAGCCGTCGATCCCGGGAAGCTGGGTGTCCATCAGGACCGCCGAGTAGCTGTTCTGCAGAGCCTTGGCAACCCCGGTTTCCCCATCGTCTGCCAAGTCGACGATCAGTCCGAAGCTGCGCAGTAAAGCCCCTGCTACCTTTTGGTTAACAAGGTTATCCTCAACCACTAGAATAGGGTGGGGTGCCGACAGGCGGACGCCCTTCGCACCCACCGCGGCCGGCCGGCCAATGCCCTCCGCAACCGGGAACGGGACCGAGACGGTAAACGTGCTGCCCACCTGGAGTTCGCTCTCGACGAAGATCCGGCCGCCCATCTTCTCTACCAGCGCGCGGCTGATGCTAAGGCCGAGACCCGTGCCGCCGTACTTGCGGGTAATAGCAGAACTCGCCTGGGTGAACTTGTCGAAGATGGTAGCCAGGGCGTCGGGGGCGATACCAATGCCGGTATCGCGGACACAGACCGTAAGCCACACTTCGTCTGTCGCCTCGGTGGCAGAGACCCCCGCACTGAGCTGGATCTCGCCTTGGGCGGTGAACTTGACAGCATTGCTGACCAGGTTTGAGAGTACTTGGCGGAACCGCAGCGGGTCGCCAACGATATAGGGCAGCGAATCGGGAATGTCGAGGGTGAGACGGAGCTGGTGCTGGTCGGCGGCGGGGTGGAAGGCCCGCCAGACGTCCTGGATGAGCTCGCGCGGGGAGAAGGGGACGCTCTCCAGTTCGAGTTTGCCCGACTCGATCTTCGCCGAATCGAGAATGTCGTTGAGGATGGCCAGTTGCAGCCGCGCCGAATGGTGAATTGTCGAGGCGTAGTCGCGCTGCTCGTCCGACAGCGGGCTTTCGAGCAGCAGTTCGGCCATCCCCGCGACGCCATTCATTGGCGTGCGGATCTCGTGACTCATGTTGGCCAGGAACTCGTCCTTGGCGCGGTTGGCCTGTTGGGCCAGTCGTGAAGCCTCTCGGGCGCGATGGTACATCCACACGAGCAGGGCCAGCACGATGGCGAGAGCCACCATCCCGGCAATCGCGCGGTCGCGCTCTCTTCGCTGGCGGTCAAGTTCCGCCATCGTGTAGGCCTCCAGGCTGGAGAAGACAAACCACTGTTCCAGTAGTCGCGCGAACTGCCCGTCGTGGAACATGCGCCCGATCTCGTCGCGGATACGGTCAGCCGGACCTCGGAAGTCCGGGTGGCCGGCGATCGCCAACGGCTGCCTGGATTCTGCGAAGACATGGACGCGGAAGTGCACGGCGGCACAGGGTTCCGGCCGGTTCAACAGCAGGGCTTCGAGCAGCCGCACCTCTAGCAGTACGCCCGAGGCGAGGCCCCGGCACATATCGATGATCGCTACCTGGCGGTTCGGCGTCCGGTTCAGCGCGCTCTGCGGAAAGTACCGCCGCGCCAGACTCAACTGGAACGGCAGATTGGTCACCGCCACGGTTTTGCCGGTCAGGTCTGGACGAGGGGCGCGCGGATCCTGGGGGTCGGCCGGCCAGACCAGAGCGTACTCGTTCTGCAGCCAACTGGCAGTCGAGTAAAGCCCGGCGTCTGTGGCGGCGCGGACGGCCATCAGCGGCCACAAATCCACTTTGCGGGCCTTGAGGGCTTTCTGTGGACCTTCGGGCGCGTTCACCCACTGGAGGCGGACGCCGGCGCGGGCGGCGGCAGCGTTGATGACGTCCACGGTGAAGCCCACCGGTCCCCTGCCGGGCTGCCAGCTCTGGTAGGGCTCTGCCTGATCGACGCCAATGCGTAGGGGCGACGGCTCCACGGCTGCCCACAGACTTCTCGGGACACCAGTGAGGCAGACCGCAACAAGGAGCCAGCCCCGTTGGCCACGGAACATAGCTTCCTTATCGACTATACCGGCAAAAACCGAATCTGCCTAGCAACCTGCAGCCGCGGTGGGGGTACCCAACGTGCTCCAATCGCGTCTTCGCCGATCTCACCAAGCTCACTCGTCTTCCTGGTTAGGGCGGCCGCACAGGGGCGGCGCACCTCTCCGGACTATCGCGCAGAGCCGCAGAGGCCGCAGAGAACAAACCGCCAAACAAAATGGGGTGAGGCGGGCAGGGGTGGGGTCGCCCCGCCTAGCGAATCGGGAGGGTGAGGGGCTGTCCGGCGGCAACCGGGATCCGCGACTGGGCGTCGGCCCCATAGTAGTTGCAGGCGGTGGCGCAGACCCCGGTAACCGGCACGATCATGCCGGCGGGGTATTGGAGCGTCACCGACTCGCCGGGCCGCAGCACCGCGGAGCCCTGGTCCTTCCAGGCCATCCACGTGCGCTGCTCTTCCATGCGGCGGCCAACCTCGGACTGAGGAAGACTTTGCACGGGAAGTTTCAATAACTTCTCGAATTTGGCTAAGGCGGCATCGATGGAGTCGGTCAGCAGCGAGTGGCGGCCGTCGTAGGCGTAGAGGTTGCTCTGGTGATACATGAACGGATACAACTCGAAGCCGAGCATGCCGGCCAGCAGGGCATCACTCTCCTTATCGATGATCTGTTCGTAGGTCTGTACGTTGCCATTGTAGGGAGGTCCGCCGGGCCCGCCGATGCGGATGGTGCCCTCCGGGCCGAAGAAGTGGTTGTACTCGTCGGTCTCCGAACCCGGCACGGAAGTGTGTGGGGTGTTGGCGTTGTAGAAGATGTTGGTGGGCCGGCGGGGCACCAGCAGGACTTTGTCGTTGCCGCTGGGCATGGTCGTGTTGGGCACCGCCGGCACGCCTTCGGGACGGGACATATCGCCGATCAGGTAGCGGACGCCGTCGGCAGCCAGAGCGGCGAGGAAGGCGGGATTGTCGAGACCGGAGATGCCCGGTGTGACGATGGAGGTGCGGTCATAGAAGAGACCGGCATGGTTGGCGAGGTCAGCGTTGGTCTGGATCTCGGTAAGCGATTCTTCAAAAGAGGCCGGGCGGCAGGCGCCGCTCGCATCGGCCGCGGCGTAGCAGGACAGAGAGCGGTGGCTGAAGGTATGGTTCACCCAGAAGAAGGCGTCGGCCGAGTGGAGTGCTTCGGCGAACAGGTCATCCTCGCCGGGGGGGCGGATGCCGAAGCCGTTGAAGGCAAGCGTCAGCCGGAAGTGCCGGGTCTGCGGGCGGCGCATGATGCCTTCCTGCCACTGGTGGAGCGTGGCCAGGTCGGCACCGGTCATGCGGAAACTGGGGCAGGCGGTGGCAAAGGTAGTGGTGAGAACGACGGCGGGCAGGTCGGGCGAGCAGGCTTCGTTGTCTTTGGTGAAAAGGAAGTTGGGCAGGAACAGGTCATCCACCTGGGGCGTGAGGGTGACGCGCGGCGTACCAAGGAAGACGCCTTTGGTTACCCAGCGCAGCAGTTCGTACTGCAGCGCAAGCGAGTGGAACAGGTAGGGGGACTGGTCGAAGTTCAAGGCCAGGTACTCGCGGCCGTCGGTCTTGGTGTGGACCACCGCCGCCACGCCGTCAGGGTAGCTGAGCAGCGGTTCGGTCTTTTCTCCCGGTGCGGCGATGGCGCGGGCGGCATAGATCGACGCACCGCCGACGGCGAGCGGGTTGGCCGTGTTGAGATCCGGCAGGACGTCCTGGGCGGCGCGAGTGAAGGTGAGTTGGCGCGGAGCGTCGAGAGAGGCGAACGTGGAGGCGCGGTACTCCATGCCGTAGCGTGCTTCGGGAAAAGTAAAATAACTTACGGAACGCACGCCGTAGGTGGCGGTGTAGGTGTCCAGGCGCTCCCATTCGGACTCGGTGAGCGCGCTGCGGCAGTCCGGGTCGCACATGCCAAGGTTTCCGGTGGCCAGCAGGACGCCCTGGTACAAGCCGGTGCCGTCGCGTTCGAGGGCGGGGAGGCGTTCGCCCTTCCCGGCAACGATCACGTCGTAGGGCGTGCCGGTGCGGTCGAGGAAAAAGCGTATCGCGGCGAGGCTCGGCTCGGTGCCGCTGGCGGTCAGGACCAGCAACCGCATCTGAACCGGCCGCGCCGCCGACGCGGCGCTAACCAATGCACCCAACAGAAAGCACAACCGCACGATCGATCGCCTCATCTAAGCGACAGGCTACCACCTGGTTTAGTGGCAGGCACTGGTACGTCGGCTCTATCAGTTAGGGGCCCCGGTACCACTGGTCGTGGTGGTTCTAGAACCGGTTGCCGGTGAAGCCGCCGTCCACGTAGATCTCGGCTCCGGTGATGAAGCTTCCGGCCGTGCGGGAGCAGAGCAGCAGCATGGCGCCGATCAGTTCCTCGGGTTCGCCGAAGCGCGCCATGGGGGTTTGGCCCATGATGTTGGCGACGCGGGCCGGATCGAGGATCTTGCGGTTCTGCTCGGCGGGGAAGAAGCCGGGGCAGAGCGTGTTGACGCGAACCTTTTTGGTGGCGTACTCGCGGGCAACGTTTTTGGACAGATTGACGACGGCGGCCTTGGAGGCCGAGTAGGCGAAGACGCGGGAGAGGGGCAGGTGGCTGGTGACGCTGCCGATGTTCAGGATGCTCCCGCCGGCGGCCTGGATGGCCATCTGCGGGGCGAAGATCTGGCAGCCCCAATGGGTGGCTTTGAGGTTGGTGGTCAGCACACGATCCCAGTCTTCGTCCGAGATCTGTTCGTAAGGGACGGCGGAGTTGACGCCGGCGCAGTTCACCAGGATGTCGACCTTGCCGTGGGCGGCGACCAGTTTGTCGCGGAGGGCGGTGATGGAGTCGCGCGACATGACGTCGACTTCGGCGTATTCCGCCGAACCGCCGAGGGCCGCGATGGCGGCCACCCGGGCGGCGCCGCGTTCGGCCGAGCGTCCGGCGACGACAACATGCGCGCCGGCCTGGGCGAGCCCATCGCAGAGTGCGCCACCGAGAACGCCGGTGCCGCCAATCACCACGGCCACCTGGCCGGAGAGGGAGAAAAGCTGGTCGATGTAGGACATGAAGAGATTTAGTATCGCATGGGGGGAGGAAGTTCTCGGGTGGTTTCCTGCGTCTTCCGGGCTGCCAGGATGCGGTCGGCGATGGCTTGCAGGGAGGCTTCGGCTGCCGGCGGCGACAGGACTAGCGGCACGCCGTCGTTGCGGACCACCGTTGATTGGCTGTCGGCGAAGTTGAAGTTGCGGATCTTGCCGTCGTCGCCGCGCAGTTTCAGGTTGAGGAAGACTTCGTTACGATTGCTGCGCGTTACCGCGGCCGACACCACGCTATCCCACGGCACCTGCAGGGGGCGCTGGTTGCAGACCGACGTATGGCCCTGGTCGTCATAGGCGAGGCCGGCGGCCGACAGGCGCAGCACCGCTGGGTGGACGCCGGTCAGGGTGTGGTGATGGGCGAGGGCGAAGGATGCCCCCTCGCTCTGCGGGACCGCCGGGGCGGGGCTTGTTCCCGTCAGCGATGATAAGGCCGTGGAGAGCGGCACCTGGGCTGGTGCAGGCGGCGGGGCCGGCGCCGCCGCCGTGCCGCCGCGGAAGTAGAACTCGCCAATCACCGACGATACCGTCCACGGCAGTTGACGTTCGCCGGATTCGGCATAGACGCGCTCACGGACGCGATTGAAGACCTGGTCGAGCGACAGGCCCGGCTCGCGCAGGGCGCGCACCAGGTGCGAGGTGAACAGCCCGTTGGCTCCGGCGGCGTTGTCGTCGGCGGTCTTGCCCGGCGCGGTGGCGAAGGCGACCAGCGCGCCCTTGCCGGTGTTCATCGCCGCCAGCCCGCCGCCGGCCGAGCGAGTCTGACGGAAGGGATTGTTGCGGCAGGCGTCCAGGACCAGGATGCTCAGCCGGGCTCCGGCGCGCTCCAGCCGCTCTTCCAGGCGCGAGGCGTTGTAGGCCAGGTACTTGGCGTCAGCCTCATCCTTGGCGTCGAAGTCCACCGGGACCAGGTAGTTCTCGCCATCGACCTGGATGCCGTGGCCGGCGTAGTAGACCAGGGCGATGTCGCCGGGCTGGACGCGGGCGGCGAAGCGATCGATGGCGCGCTCCAGGTCAGGGCGCGTGGCGTTGAGCAGGACGTCGGTCTCAAAGCCGAGTTCGGCGAGGGCGGTCTGCATGGCGCGGGCGTCGTTAAGGGGATTGCGCAGCGGCCACTTCGGATACGCTGCGTTGCCGGCAACCAGCGCCAGCTTTCTGCCTGGCGTAGGCTCGTACCGCAGATCCCGCCGATCCTCCGAAACAGCGGCGGTGGTGGTGAGGGCCAATAGAACAAGCAGGCAGCGCATCCGAAGTGTCTCCTGGAACCGAGACTACCGTTCGGCGCCCTGACAGCTGCGAAGGGGATGTCAAAGGTTTGTAAAAGGCTCTAGACGGCCTGGACGACGGCGTTTACCGGCTTGGACCCCACCGGGATCATGGTCAGCAGCGCGGGAGGAAAGCGGGTGCGGCGGGCGGTGGATTGCACCAGCAGAACGGCCATGTCGCCGCTCTTGCGGTTCAGCACCAGCGCGTACTGGTTATCGGGCGTGACGGCCACATGCGAGGGTTCGGTGCCGACGTTGGCTACCGCCACCACTTTGCGGCTTTCTATGTCGAGGATGGTCACCTGGCTCGACTGCGGGTTGGTGACAAACAGGTACTCGGGCGTTTCGGTGGTGGCGGCCGAGACGTTCATGGCCCCGGGCGCGCGGCCGGCAAGCACAGTCTCGGCCACTTCGGTCTGGTAGGGGAAGAGGATCACCACGGCGTCCAGCCCGTCGCCGGTGACGAACAACTGGCCGCCATCGGCCTTGAAGCACAGCTGGCGCGGGCGCACGGCGAGCGGGAGGCGCACCACCACTCGTTTGGAGGCGACATCGAACGACGTGATGCGGTTCTCGTCCCGATGAGCGGCCAACAATTGGCGGCCGTCCTTACGGAAGCGGCAGATGCTGATGGCGGCGCCCGGGTCGAAGCGCTGGATGGCGTTTGATTCCAGGTCGATAAGGGCCAGGGTGTCGCCCAGGTTCACGACGGCGCGGGGCTGGTCGAGCGCGACGTCGAAATCGACGGGGGCGGCCGGCAGGGCGATGCGCCGCCGCACCTCCAGGCGATCGAGCGAGACTTCCACCAATTGGTTTGGCTCGGTGGTGAGTACCCACAGCGACCGCTGCCGTTGACCGAAGCGCATATCGAGGCCGTGTCCGCCGGTGGCGGCCCACTGCTCGCGGGCAAGCGTACGGACGGCGATATCGTGCACATTGCCGTTTGAAGGCGTGAGGGCATAGACGCGCTGGCGCTGCGCCTGGCTTAGCAGCGGCCCGGGTGCGGCGTCCAGCCGCACGTGACGCACCAGCGTGAGCGCGGTGAGGTCGACGGCTGCCACGGCCTCGCCTTCTTCATTGGCGACGAAGGCATAGCCGGCAAAGCCCGGTTTCGGCTTGCGGCCGCAGCTTGCCAGCCCGATGGCGCCTGCGCCGCCCAGCAACGTGCGGCGGCTGAATTTCTGCATAGAATTTCAGGCTAGCAAACGGCGGTGGGTATGCTGTAGGTTTGGAGCTTTCTCTACAGCCGGAACCGCTGGCCATCTGCCGTCTGGAGGAGGCGTCGCCGATCCCGGTCTGGGCGCTGGAGGCGGTGCCGCTGCATGTTTCACGTACGGCCGGGGAACTGAGCGTGGTGTGCCCGGCGGTGCGGGTGCCGGACGGGGTTCGGGTAGAAGGGCCGTGGCAGGCAATTGCCGTGCAGGGGCCGCTCGATTTTGCCCTGACGGGGGTGTTGGCGTCGCTTGCCGGGCCGCTGGCCGAGGCCGGCATCAGTCTGTTCGCCATCTCTACCTTCGATACCGATTACATCCTGGTGCGGGCCGCGGATGTGGCCCGGGCGCAGGCGGTGCTGGCGGCTGCCGGCCATACGTTCCTCCCATGACCCCGCGGCTGACTGCCTGGCAGAAAGAAATCGAGGCGCTTGGCGGCACGCCGGTGGTGCTGGTGCCGGTGACAACCACGCCGGAGAACACGCTCACGATTCCGGCGGCGTTTCCGGGCCGTGCGGTGGTGGCCCGGCTGTTGGGCGACGAGGCGTTCGTCGTGCAGCTGCTGCGGGCGCACGCCTTGACGGTGACGCTCTCCGAAGCCGGCCAGCGCTACTCCTTCGTGCTGCTGAACCAGGCCCGCGCGGCCGATTGGGAGGGGGATCCGGAAGGCCTGCTCGGCCATGAATTGGGGCATCTTTGGCTGCAGGCGTTGGGCTACCGCTCGCCTGCCGCCTCGGCCGGCGACCCCTGTTTGGCGACGTTTGCCGGCGACATCGTGCAGCACATCCTCATCCGCGATGAGTTGCGACGGCGGGGAATCGGCTACGACGCGTTCTGGACGCGGCTGCAGACCGCGTGGCTGGCCGGCCCGCCTGTGGCGTTGCCGGCGGACCGCTGTGGGCGGCTGCAACTGCTGGCGGCGTGGATGGACGCGGCGTTGGGGTACACGGACGCGGAGTGGCCGGCGCGCGGGCGGTATCTGCAGCATCTGCGGGCACAGTACCCGTCGCTGGCGCCGTACGCGGATACGTTGGCGGGGAAGCTTGGCGATCGGGTGCTATGGGACCGGTCGCTGTATGCGTGGGCGTTGGGGCGTGTATTAAACGTACTTTCAAGTATCGAGTGACGTGCTGCCGATAAGGGGGGTATGAGGTGTTTCCCTGCACTCCCCGCCGGGTGGTGCCGGCGTGCGGTGGCGACCCTCCTGGCGACTGCCGTTGTTGCTGCCGCGCAGGTTGTTCCCCAGCCCTACGATAAACACTCGCAGTGGTTCGCCTACAATGGCGATCATGCGCTGACGGCCCGTTGGGGCCTGCACTTTGACGGCGGCTTCCGCCAGATGGACGCCGCCAGCTGGCAGCAGTGGCTGGTTCGGCCGGCGGTCAATTTCCGGCCCGCCCGTGCGGTGCAGTTGAGCGCGGGGTATGCGTACTTCAAGTCATTCCCAGGGGGAATTGGGTGGGATCCGGCATCGGCTCCGGAGCACCGGCTGTACCAGCAGGTGGCGGCGGCGCATCGGGGCGGCCCGTTCCAGTTGCGGCACCGGGTGCGCGTGGAGCAGCGGTTTCTGGGCAGCGGGTTGGCGACTGCCGTGGAGCGCTGCTGGCCCCTGCAGCACCGGCTGCGATACCAGGCCAAGGCGGAACTGCCGCTGGTGCGCAATGGCGGCGAACAGACGCTGGTCTACCTGTCGGTTTATGACGAAGTGCTGTTCCGGCTGGGCTATGCCGGTACGTCGCGGTTTGACCAGAACCGCGCCTATGGCGGATTGGGGTACCGGCCGACGCGCACCGAAGCGGTGGAGTGCGGCGTGATCAGCCAGCGCTTCCAGCCGATGGCGGGCGGGCGTTTGGAACACAACTGGATTCTGGTGGTAACGGTGAGCAGCAACTCGCCCGTGCAGCGGCTGCTGCGGCGGGCGCGCTAGAAAGGGAGTTTTGGTGATGCAAGGGTGGAAAGTATCGACGAAGTTATACGTCAGTGTCGGGGTTCTGCTGGCTTCCGGCATTGCGTTGTCGGCCAGCGGCCTGTGGTACCTGCGGGCCATGGGCCAGGAATTGGAGGAGAGCAACCAGCGCACCGCGCCGAAGTTCGACCTGACGAATGCCTTCCGCGCCCGTACCTGGGAAATGCTGGCCTGTCAGGGGAATGCGCTGGTGGCGGCCGGCCAGAATGACCGTGCCGCGCTGGCCGGGCATAGCAGGGCTTTCGCGGCGGCGCGCGACCGTGCGCATGGCCAGTTGAAGGAATTGGAGCCGCTGCTGGTGACCGAACAGGGCCGCCGGCTTTGGGAGAAGATGAGTACCGTGCTGGTGGCGTATGTCCGCTTGGGCGAACAGACGCTGCGGGCTGCCGAGGCCGGCCAGACGGCGGAGGTAGCCGTGCTGCTGCCGCAGGCTACCGCGGCCGGGCGGGAACTGGACCAGGCCGGTCGCGAGATGACCGAGGTGCTGCGCTCGCTGCTGCGGGACAGCAACGCGCGGTCAAGCCGGCTGGCTTCGCAAAGCTTCGGACTGACGGCGTTCGTGAGCCTGCTGTTGGCGGGTTTCGCGGGGTGGGGTTTGTGGATGGTGCGCGGGGTGTCGAACTCCCTGCAGGGCGTGGTGCGGGAAATTACGGCCGGGGCGTCGCAGCTGGCCAGTGCCGCGTCGCAGCTTTCCTCTTCGAGCGAATCGCTGGCGCAGGGAGCGTCCGAGCAGGCGGCCTCGCTGGAGGAGACGAACGCGTCGACGGCGGAGATCAACGGGCTTACGGGGCGCAACCGCGACAGCATCCGGTCGGCGGCCGATCTGATGGCGCAGTCGGCGGCGCACTTTGCCGATGCCAATCATTCGCTCGATGACTCGGTGGCCGCGGTGCAGGGGATCGCCACACAGAGCGATAAGATTTCGAAGATCATCAAGACGATTGAGGAGATCGCCTTCCAGACGAACATTCTGGCGTTGAATGCGGCGGTGGAGGCGGCGCGCGCGGGCGAGGCGGGCATGGGCTTCGCGGTGGTGGCCGAGGAGGTTCGCAGTCTGGCGCAGCGCTGCGCCCAGGCGGCTAAGGACACCGCATCGTTGATCGAGGAGTCGATTGACCGCGCCCACCAGGGCAAGACGAAGGTGGACGAGGTGGCCACGGCCATCCGCTCGTTGACGGCCGAAGCGGGGCGTCTGAAGACGCTGGTTGACCATATCTCCCAGGACAGCGAACAGCAGGCGCTGGGCGTGTCGCAGATCGAGAAGGCGATCGCCCAGATGGGCGAGGTGACGCATACCGCCGCCGCCAATGCCGAGCAGAGTTCGGCCGCGGCGCAGGAGTTGAATGCGCAGTCGGCCGCACTGGCCGATGTGGTGGCCAAACTGCGGGGGATGGTGGGCGATGGCGGGCGTCCGCCGCTGCCCCAGCCGCTCGACTACGCCTATGCCGAGGTGGACCGCTAAAACAGAATCGCCGCGAGGTGTTCTCCGGTCCGGCCTGATATACTGGCCGAACTAGAGAGGAGATACTCCAAGTGATTCGTGTTTGTTGCCCCACGGCATTCCGCGTGACGCTGGTGGCCGGGTTCACCATGCTGCTCACATCCGCCTATTACCGTGTCCCGGCGGCCAACGTGATGGCCGAAAGCGCCAATGCCTTCCTGAACTCGCTGACCGCCGAGCAGAAGGCCAAGGCCACGTTCGATATGAAGGACGCCGAGCGCGAGTTCTTCCACTTCGTTCCGGACAACAATATCCAGCAGACGCTGAAGCGCGGCCGCAAGGGGCTGACGCTACGCGAGATGACGCCGGCGCAGAAGCATCTGGCCCAGGCCATGCTGAGTGCGGGCCTGAGCCAGCGTGGCTACATCAAAGCTACCTCCATCATGAGCCTGGAAGACATTCTGCGCATCCTGGAAAAGGATGACGGCGAGCGCCGGAATCCGGAGAAGTATTACTTCTCGGTCTTCGGCAAGCCGGCGGATCAGGGCGCCTGGGGCTATCGGGTGGAGGGCCATCACCTGAGCCTGAGCTTTACGGTGATTGACGGGAAAGTGATTGGCGCGCCGATGTTCTACGGGACCAATCCGGCCATGGTGAAGGAAGGGCCGCGTGCCGGTCTGCGCGTGCTGGCACGGGAAGAGGACCTGGGCCGCGAGCTGTTCACCATGCTGTCCGATGACCAGAAGAAGACGGCGTTGGTGCAGGCGGAGGCTTATAAGGACATCCTGACGGGCGCCGATCGCCGGGCGGCCTTGAAGGGTCAGCCGAACGGGCTGCCCGTTTCGAAGCTGAATGCCAAGCAGAAGGCTGCGTTGCAGGCGCTGCTCGAAGAGTATTGCCACAACCTGCCGGAGCAGGTGGCGCAGTACCGGCTGGATCAGATCAAGAAGTCCGCCGGGCAGACGTACTTTGCCTGGGCCGGGTCTGCGGCGAAGGGGGAAGGGCACTACTACCGGGTGTCGTCGCCGGCGTTCCTGGTGGAGTATGACAATACGCAGAACGGGAACAACCATGTGCACTCCATTTGGCGGGACATGGAAGGGAATGATTTTGGCGAGGATTTATTGAAGGCGCATCTGCGTGCCAGCCATGGCACGGATAAGTTGGAAGTGGCCCCGTAGTTTCCTACCTGTTATGATCCGCCCTCTTGCGCCGTTCGCGTGGGAGGGCGGATCCGTTCTTTGTCTCGGTATCTTGAAACTCCCCGTCACCCTTACAAGTACCCAAGCACAAGCGCTGCAGGCGAAGGCGCAATCCCATGGAATTTCCCCGCAGGCGTATGTCCGGCAGGTGCTTGCGCGAGATCTCGCTCCGGACTGGCTGCGCGATTCCTGGGCGAGCGCCGAGCAGTCGGGCGTTGCCGGGATATCCATGGAGGAGATTGAGGCGGAGATCAGCGCCGCCCGGCGTGACCGGCACCGCGCATGACGCGCGACGTCCACGTCGGAGACCTGCCCCACTCTATTCGTTAGAACCGTGCCTGTAACGTGAACTGAAACGTCCGCCCGTCATTCAGAGTATTCGTAATCTTCCCAAACGCCGGCGAACTCAAATCCGCGTTCGGTTCGGCGAATTGCGGGGAATTCGTGAAATTCACAGATTCCGCCCGAAACGTCAGTGTCCGTTCCCCCGCCAGTTGGAAGGTCCGCCCCAGCGACGCATTCATATTCTGAAAGCCCGCCCGCCGGAACGTATTCCGCCCGAGGTTCCCGCGTTCGGCCCCAATCGGGATGTAGGCGAAGGCCGACCGCGGCAGCAGCGATACCGCCGTATCCGGATGCCCGATCGTCCGCCCCAACACCGCCGGATCCACCAGGTTCGGCCGGTCTCCGTTCGTCCCATCCACATTCCCAAAGCCCGGTGAGTCCGATCCCGAGATCACCGTGAACGGCATCCCGGTCTTGGCCAGCCATACCACCGACAGCGCCCACTTCGACAGCAACGCCCGCCGTCCTGGCAGAGCGTAGCGCACCCGGAACAACCCCGCATGCGATTGATCGAACACGCTCGGCCCTTTCAAATCCTGCGCGACCAGGTTCTGGCTCTGGCTGTAGGCTTGCCGCGCATCGTCTCCCGCCGCCGTGTTCGTATACGCCGCACCAAAGTCAATCGCCTTGCTGAACCAGTAGGAAGCGTCCACCGTCAGCCCACGCCACTCCGGCACCACCAGCGTCACCCGCGCCGCATCGAAATAGGCCCGCGACGCATTCTGGATCTCTCGCACTTCGAAGTACCGCGGATCGGGCCGGCGTTCGGAGATGGTCGCGGTGGTGAAGGGCACACCCGCCACCGGCACCGCCCGGTTCAGATGATTCAGCATCAGCAGTTTGTGCGTCCGGCTGCCCAAATAGCCCACCTGCACCCGCCACTGCCTGGCCACCTGCGTCTCCCAGCTCAAGTTGTACTGATGCGAGTACGGCGTCTTCAGGCCGTCCGGCACGGAAAAGAACGTGCTGCGCGCATCGGAGCCGATCACCGCGTTCCGCAGCGGATCGAGCAGCGGCGGCGCCAAAGTTTCAATTTTCTGGAATTCCGGAATATTCCAGCGCAATTGCTGATACGTCACGGCGAAAATCTCGCCATAGTGCAGACCGTACGCCCCGCGCAGCACACCCCACTCGCCTGGCAGCCGCTGCGCAAATCCGAAACTCGGCCCGATGTTATTGCAATCGCAGCGCGCCGTGATCTTCGTCCGTCCATTGACTTCATACGGCACCCGCGCCGGCTCATAGCGCACGCCAAACGTCAGCGTCAGTCCCGGCCGCGCCTGCCACGTATCGCCGGCAAACACCTGCTGCTCCCAACGCCGGAAGCCGCGGTCCAACTCGCCCAAGCCCGTCGAATAGCGGCTCGGAATCCCCATCCGGAAGTTCGTGATTGCATCGCGTCCGAAATCGTTCCGGAAATAGAAATTGCCGCGGTTGGACGACGCCTCGCGCCCATTGAACTGCAGCCGTGTCAACTCCCCGCCGAACACCAGCCGGTGCGGCCCGCGCCGCGACGTCAGCATCGCCGCCTGGCGGAAGCGGTTCTGTACGCGGTCGAGCGGCACGTTCGACCCCGGGCCCAGCGTGGTGTATGCCGTCCCGATCTGCACCTGCGGGCCCACCGCATTCGGCTCCGGCATCAACTGCGACCGCACGCGGTCAAAACCCAGCGTCACATCGCTCACCGTGGCGGCCGACCACGTGCGCTGCCACGTCAGCCGCGAGTTGTGGCTCTTGGTCGTTGTGTCCGGGTTCTGCCCCGCTACTAACTGGAACGCGTCCAGCGACTGTGTGGTCCAGGCATGCCGCGCCACCAGCTTATCCTTCGCCGTCAGTGCCTGGTCAATGCGCGCCGCCGCCGTATCCGTATTGATCCGCTGCGGCGCGTTCGTGTTGAGCGCCCGCGGGTCGATATCGGTACGGTTGGGCGCTTCCAGCGGATACGCCGTCAGCCAGCGGTTGATTAGCCCCCGAATCGCCGGGTCGGTGGCGAGCGCGCTCCGTTCCTCGGCCCGCGGCACCAGCACGTTGCCATTCACGTTCCCGCGGATCTTGGCCTGCGTCCCATCCAGCGTCAGCCAGGCCTTTCTCCAGAGCGGTGTGACGAAGTTCGCACCGTAGTTGTTCTCCCGCGCCGGCCGTACGGCGCCCACCTGGAAGAAGCTTCGCGCGCTGAAGACGCTGTTCAAATGCGTGTAGAACAACAGCCCGTGCGTTCCGCTCAGGCGGCCCGGCGCCACATGCAGCAGCCCCGGCGGCGCGTTGCCGAACTCCACTCCGTAATACTGACGTTCGGGCTTGAACTCGGTCACCAGCGTCGCCGTCGTGCCCAGGCGGATGTTCAATTCCTTCAATGCATTGTTGTCGATGAGGTTGAACTGCACGTTCTCATTGCGGCGGCTCTCGCCCGACTGCGTATTGGTCCGCCCCAGCAGATTCAGGTCATTGCGCACGGCCGTCCCGGGCGCCGGTGCTGGCGACTCGGATGTCCCCGCCGCCTTCGGCTCTGCAGCCGCAACCGGCCGTTTCGGCTCTTCGCCGGGTGCCAGCCCGACCACCCACAAAAAACACAACGCGACACTGACCATGAATCGTAATCAAACGGTAACACATGGGCGGGGGGTGTCGGATTTTGTGCAGTCTGTAATCCGTTCCACGGACGTATATCGCTGATAATAAGACACTTATCGAAAGATGCCTGCCGCCCCTCCGAGATCCTGAAAGCGCCATGAAACACCATGACGTCGATTCCAAATTCGAATCTTTCCTGTTGTGCCACGGTGCCGTGCTGGACTCCAGCTCCGGCGCCGAATACCGCGACGTCGCTCGCGCCTACTTCCTCTCTTACCTTCCCGAAGATCTGGAAGAGGAGATGTACCTGGCCATGATGGTTTTCTCGCGCTTCCTGATCCGCCGCCTGGTGAACCTGGAAACGCTCTACGACGCGCGCGGCGACCACCGCTCCTTCCAATACCTGCGCAGCAAGCAGCACCGCCGCTACACCAAAGCGCGGCGCATTCTCGAATCCCTCATCCGCCAGCGCGGCGCCGAAGTTCCTTCCTTCGTTGGACTGGCGCCGGAACGCCCCAAGGAGCCCCTGCCGTGCGCAACCAACGCCTGAGAACCCAATTCGACGAGTTCATTGGCGGTCATGACGTGACGGTCCCCAGTGAGGCGCACCTGGAGTACGCCCGCCTGACCCGCCGCTATCTGGCCGCTTACCGGCCGGCCACCGACGAGGAGGAGTTCCTCGTCCAATCGCTGGTCTACGCCCATCTTCAGCTCCGCCACTTCCGCCGCATGCATGCCGAGATGGCCGATCTCAAAATCCACTCCTCGGCGGGCGGGCAGGTGATGCGCTATCACTCGCGCTACTTCCGCCTGCGCCATCGTCTGCATGCCCTGCAGGATAAACGTTCAGCCCAGGGCCGGTAACCATACCGGCCCTCCGCCACTTCCGGTACACTACCTGTCAATGCGCCCTATCTGCTTGCTTCTGACGCTGGCTATCCTGGCCCCCGCGCAATCCACCGAAGACCCTGCCGTCACCGCCCGCCGCAAAGCCTACCTCGACCAACTCCTGCGGGTGTTGAAGCCGAGCCGCATTCCCGCCGATGGCCGCCTCAACAACAAGGACAAGACCTGGGAGGACTGGCTCCGGCGCACCGGCGAACTGCCGCCCGACTTCGACTCGCTCCCCTCCATCGCGGGCCTGCCCGACCCGCTGCTGACGCCGGCCGGTACCGCGGTCCGCACCAAAGCCGAATGGGAAACACAGAAGAAGCATCTGCGCAGCCTGGTTTCGCGCTACATTTTCGGCGACTTCCCGCCCACGCCGGACAACCTCCGCGCCACCGTCATCGACGAGAAGAAGGACGGCCGCGTCACCCTGCGCTTCGTGGAACTGAACTTCGGCCCCAACCACCGCGCCAAACTCCGCGTCGAACTCGTGATCCCGGAAGGCAAGGGGCCGTTCCCGGTCTTTCTCACCAACCACGCCCGCAACCGGCCGTGGATCTACACCGCCGTCCGCCGCGGCTACATTGCGGCCGTCTACCACGCCACCGACCCCCACTACTTCAACGGCGACGATTCGGACCGCTGGGTGGACATCTGGCAGGATATCGATTTCCCCGTGCTGGCGCGCTGGGCCTGGGCCGCCAGCCGCACCATCGACTATCTGGTCACGCTGCCCGAAGTCGACAAAGCCAAAATCGGCCTCACCGGCCACTCCCGAAACGGCAAGATGGCGCTGCTGGCGGCGGCGTTTGACGAACGAATCGGCGCCGTCATTCCGTCGTCCGGCAACTCCGGCGAATGCGACCCCTGGCGCTACACCACCGAGCCGTTCGCCAACGAAAGCATCGAATTGCTGGCGGGCGTGCAGTCGCACTGGTTCTCGCCGCGGCTGCGCTTTTTCTCGGGAAGGGAAGACAAGCTCCCCGTCGACCAGAACACGCTGCTGGCGCTGGTAGCCCCCCGCGGGCTGATGATGTACGCCGGTTACGCCGAGTCGGCTGGGAATCCGGTGGGCTTCGAGCAGGCCTACCGCGACGCCCAGCGTGTCTATAAGTTCTTGGGCCGAGAAGACAACATCTGGTTGCACCTGCGCGATGGCGAACATGGCACCACTTCGGGTGACATCGAGAACTTCGTCGACTTCTTCGATGCGGTGTTTGATCGCAAGCCTCGCGCCAAGACCGAAACCTTCATCCACGGCTATACCTTCGCCGACTGGCAGCGCACCTCCGGCGAATTGCTAAACCCAGCCTCCTTCCCACGCCGTAACTTCCAGGCGCCGAGAACCGCCGCCGACCGCACCAAAGCCCGCAAGGAGATCGAGTGGGTGCTGGGCGAAGAGCCGCCCGGAGCGCCCAACCATCAGTTGGAGCATTTTCCGCTGGAAGCCCAGAACGCCGGCGGCTGGCTGCAGGGCATGTTCGGCCGGCCGAAATCCGACCCGCCCGGCATGAAGTGGGCGCAGATCCCTTTCGGCGAAGGTCTCGCGGCCGACGTCTTCACCCCCGCCGACGCGCCCGAAGGCAAACGCCTGCCTGTTGTCGTCTACCTGCACGGCTACAGCTATCAGTACGGCTGGTCCATCGCCGACCCCTGGAAGGCTTCCGGCGCCGACTACCGCCTGGACCAGCGCCCGTCGTTCCCGGACCTGGTGAAAGCCGGCTTTGCGGTCGTTACCTTCGACCAGATCGGCTTCGGCACCCGCGTCAATGACGCCAAGGAGTTCTACCGGCGGTATCCGAAATGGTCGCTGCTGGGCAAGATGGTCACCGATACCCGCAGTCTGCTCGACGCCATCCCGAACACCAGAAACCTCGACCCCGCCAAGGTGTACCTGATGGGCTATTCGCTAGGTGCCAAGATCGGCCTGCTCACGGCGGCACTCGACGCGCGCGTCACCGGCCTGGCAGCGGTAGGCGGCTACGATCCGCTGGCCCTTTCCACAAAGGACAAAGGGGTGGAAGGCATCGCCCACTATGCCCGCATCCACGGCCTGTTACCCAGACTGGGATTCTTCGAAGGACAGGAAGACCGTCTGCCCTTCGACTTCGACACCGCGTTAAGCCTCGTCGCGCCTAGAAAAGTGTTGCTCATCTCCGGCACGCTGGACCGCTACGCCCGCGTCGAAGACGTCCGGCGTCAGGTGGAGACGGTCAAGTCGCCCAGCCTCACGTTCGAAACCCCGGAAGACTTCAACCGCTTCACGCGCGTCACGCAACGCCGGGTTCTGGAGTGGCTGACGTCGCTGCTCTAACCCCGAACCCAACAGCCCAGGTACACTCTCTCTATGTCCCTCGCATTCTCCCGCCGCGATTGGCTCCGCGCCGCGCTCGGCTCCGCCACCGCAACCGCCTTCGCACAGAACCAGACCCCCGCCATCTCCCCTGTCCCCACCCCACGCGACTGGACCGGCGTCCAGCCCATCCAATACCCTGACCCCGACATCGTCGCCCTCGACCCGCGCTTCCGCAAATACATGATCGGTAACACCAGCATCAAGCGCCTGCATACCGGCACCCAGTGGGCCGAAGGGCCTGCCTGGAACGGCGTTGGCCGCTACATGGTCTGGAGCGACATCCCCAATAACGTGCAACTGCGGTGGATCGCCGACGACAACCGCGTCACCGTCTTCCGCAATCCCGCCGGCTTCAGCAACGGCAACACCTTCGACTACGAAGGCCGCCAGCTATCCTGCGAGCATGGCGGCCGCCGCGTGGTCCGCTATGAGCCGAATGGCGATGTCACCGTGATTGCGGAGCGCTTCGAAGGCAAACGCCTGAACTCGCCCAACGACATCGTCGTCCACCCCGATGGCAGCATCTGGTTCACCGATCCGCCCTACGGCATCAACGGCGACTACGAAGGCTTCAAGGCCGAAAAAGAGCTTCACGAAGCCGTCTACCGCGTCGACAAAACCGGCCGCATCACGAAGCTCTCCGATGCCGTCAGCGGACCCAACGGCATCTGCTTCTCCCCCGACTACAATCGCCTCTACGTAGCCGATACCGGCGCCCAGGGCCGCGACCTTAAGGTCTGGGACATCGACGGCACCACGCTTCGCAACCCCAAACAACTCGCCAAACTCGAGATCCCTGGCACCAACGCCCCCGCTGCCTTCGATGGCATCCGCTGCGACGTCGATGGCAACATCTGGGGCGGCGCCCGGCCCGGCGTCCAGATCCTGACCCCGACCGGCGAGCGTATCGGCATGATCCGGCTCCCCGAAAACTGCGCCAATGTCTGCTTCGGCGGCACGCGCCGCAACCGCCTGTTTATGACCGCGAGTCAGTCTCTTTATTCGGTGTATGTCCAGACCCGCGGCGCTCACATCTGCTGATTTCTGACCTCCCGGACGAACTATTTTCGATGCCGCCCACTACCGGAACCGGCAAGAAACGGGTTGATCGCCCGAACTGACCCATAAAACCGCTCATGCTGCAGATCTTCGGTCAGGATCTCCGACAGGCCATAGTGCTCCGCATAGGCCCACATGTGGGCATCGAACCAACTGAGTTGGTATGTCGCGTAACCCCGGATGGCACTGCGTACAATTGCGTCGTTTGGATACAAGATCGGGAACTGGTGGAGCATCTCCTCTGCTTCCCGCATGGCGTCGCTCGGGGAGAGGATCACATGCCCACGCACTGGCCGGGTCGTCGCCGCTACGAACTCTATTATCGCCTGGTGCGGTACGCTGACCGAGTTCTCCGCAATCCCCCTCCGCAGCAACTCGGTTGCCATCCTCTGCTTACCGGGAAAGCGGTCGTCGAAACGGTACACCAGTATATTGGTGTCAACGAGTGCGGCCACGGTGGTACAGGTCCTCGCGCTTCCACCCTCTGTCTGCCGTCGGAGCCGCAGGCCCTTGTTTGCGCTGGCGCTGCCGCTCCGTCGCCTCATCGAAAAGCTTCAGACGCAACGTCGCGTCGGCGGGGCCCGCCGGCGGGGCCTGCGCGTGCGTAACCCGGATTCCCGCATCCCCGGCTGGCACCCACTCCAGATCATCGCCTGGCCGAATCCCATAACGGTCGGCAATCGACTTCGGCACCGTCACCTGCAGTTTTGACGTAACCCGTCCCATTTCCTTACTATAGCAAGGACGAGATCCTTGCCTGCCGGCTGTTTATGACCGCGAGTCAGTCTCTTTATTCGGTGTATGTCCAGACCCGCGGCGCGCACATCTGCTGACCGCCACCGCACTCAACGCCAGCACTCCGGCCACCCACGCCTCCAGCCCCGGCGGCGCCAGCAGGGAGTACATCCCCTCCTCGCTGGGTCGCCAGAGGTGCAGCGCCATCCCCGCCACCAGCACCGCCACGCCCATCGGCACGAACGCCAACCGCCGCCATCCCGTCCACCCCGGCGCCATATCCCGTAACGCCAACCCACTCACCACGGCGGTCCCCAACACCGTCCAACACACCCACCCAAGCGACCACTCCAAGCTCATCCCCTCCCGTCCCAGAAACCCCCAGGTGAATCCCCGAAACAGCGTCGGCCGCCAATGCAGCGTAGAGCCAGCCTGGATCGCCACCGCCGCCATTGTCACCGACACCACCGCCGGCACCCAAACCCCTAACACGCCACTCGCCAGAATCCCCCGCCACCCCACCCCGCTCCGTCCCACCCTCCAGCCAATCCAGAACGCCGCGGCGGATGTCCGCAGTATCCCCCACGCGATCGACTCTTCGAACTGTGCCGGTACATCCTCCGAGCCGTAGTGAGGATTCCGCGCCCAGATGCCCGGCCATGTCGTCGCCACCGCCCATAGCAACAACCCAAGTCCCAACCCCAGCCCCACTATCCCCGCCACCCGAGCCAACTCCCGCCGCCAAACCGCCAACGCCACCAACCCCAGAAACAGTAACGCCAGGCGACCCATGAGTCCCAACAGCCCGGCGGCCTGCGTCGCGCCAGAGAACCGCTCCGCGTACCCCACCGCCAGCCACACCGCGAACCACCAAGGCATTCGCTCCATCCGCTGGCCCAACCACGCCGGCAGCACATGGAACAACACCATCGCCAACCCCGCCGCCCCCGCCACCGTCACTCCAAACCGCACCGGATGGTTCACCGGAGCCGCCGGCGACGCCGCCACCTCCCAGCAAATCACCGAGAAGAACAGCGTCGCTTCCAACAGCACCAGCCACCACATTCCCCATCAGACGCCGCGCTGTGTACAAAAGTGCCCACCGCCGCCCACCTCCGGAGCTAGACTAAGAACGGAGCCTATCGTGCCCCTCCTGCTGTTCCTCCTCCTCGCCCCCCTCCTCCCCGCCCAGCAGGCCCTCAACTTCGCCAACCTCCGCGCCACCACCCTCCGTTACCTCACCTGCACCGAAGCCCGCTGCTTCGAAGCCGAACTCCTCGACCCCCAGGCCGAATTCGACCTCTTCGAGCGCGACCTCACCCGCATCCAATCGCTCGGCTTCAACGCCGTCTGGCAGGTCTTCCCCCTCTTCCTTTACATCGACGAAGCCGCCCCCACCCTCACCCTCAACGAAACCCGCATGCGCCTGTTCGAGCGCAAACTCGCCCTCCTGCGGGAACGCCGCATGCGTCTGTTCTGGGGCCTCAATTACCTGTGGCCCACCCAATCCCCCAAAGGCTTCGTCCCCCAAAACTGGATCCACCACCCCGACCGCATCGCCCTTTTCGATCAAATCGCCACCGCCCTGCTCCGCCGCGCCGAACCCTACGCCGACACCGTCCTGCCATTCGTCTTCGTCGAAGGCACCGAACCGGACTACAGCCTCTACCTCGACCCGGCCGCCCTCACCGCCTACCTCCACGACCTCCGTACCGCCCTCGGTGAGTTCCCCACCCGCCTGCCCGCCGACCTTCGCGCCAAATACCGCATCGGCTTCCACGACTACAGCATCCTCACCCTCGGCTGGGGCCGCGGCGCCTCCCCCCTCCCGGACCCGCACGACTTCGATTTCCTCAGCTTCAACTTCTACCCCCAGTACGGCTTCGATCCCAACCCCATCCCCTACCTGCCCCAGAACCCCGTCGCCTTCCAGTCCCTGGTCCGCCGCGAACTGGAAGCCCGCATCGCCCGCTTCACCCGCTTCTACCCCAACACCCCCATCATCGTTGGCGAAACCGGCTTCTCCAGTTGCTACCTCACCCCCGGCCACGACGCCATCCAGGCCACCGCCATCGCCGCACTCCTCACCGCCATCCGCGAAAAGAACCTCGCCTTCAATCTCTGGGATTTTTCCCCCGCCCGCGGCCAACTCCCCGACGGCCGCCCCTGGGTCTGCAGCGAAAATCACGACCTCGGCGCCAGCCTCACCAAACTCGACGGCTCCGCCCGCCTCGCCGCCTGCGCCGCCAACAACCTCATCAACGGCGGCGACTGGGATCCTCAATCCCACCCCGATTCGTGCGACCTGCTCGGCCCCGTCCCGTTCCCCAACCTGCTCCCCGACGACGGCTGCCGGCTCCCCAAATCCATCACCGGCTTCGGAACCAGCGCCGTCACCCCCACCGGCTTCTCGCTCTTCTGGGACGAAATTCCGCCCGCCCCCCGGCTCCGCGTCGTCCTCCGCATCAGCGAGAATCGCGCCGAGGTGCTGGCCGGCTGTCCCCCAGGCTCCACCTGCGCCGTCAAGGACGACAACGTCGCCTTCAATCGCTACACCGTCACCGGCCTCAAACCCAACACTACCTACTACGCCCGCATCGCCGCCGTCTGCGGCTTCCAGACGCCCCTGCAACGCGCCGCCGACGCCCTCTCCATCGTCCAAACCGCCCCCGCACCTTAACCCTGCGATCCCCAGACCGCACCCCTACTCCCCGGCCAACTCCACGCCCGCGTGCAGCGCCGCTAGCCCCTCATCCATCGTCGCCAGCACCCCACCATGCTTCTTTGCCAACGCCACCAGGTATGCATCCGTCACCTGGCGGTGCCGCACGATCCCTTTTCCCACAACCTCCAGATACGAAACATCATCAGGCCAGAAGTCGTGCTGTGGTAGCGCGGAGATCCTTCCCAACAGTTCTCTCGCCGAGTCCACGTTCGCCCCCACTCCCATCCGCAGATGGAATCGAAACAGCGCCCCTTGGGTGATCGGACAGGTTGCAAACCGCGTCCCCCGCCGGCTGTCAAACCACCGTGCCGCACGTGCGTTCAAGCTGTGCTCCGGAGTCGCCAGCGCAATCAGAATGTTGGAATCCAGCAAGTACACGCTACTCCTCGTCATCCAGCGCCTTCACGTCCTCACTCGTCACGGGCCGGGAACAGCGAAAGGTGGGAAAGCCGTAATCGCTCATCGTGATCGAAGCATCTCTGGTTCCCCGCACCGACTGCAGGATCAGGTCTCCCACCACCTGCCCGAGCGCTCGTTTCTGGTCGCGCGCAATCCCCTTGGCAATGTAATAGGCTTCGTCGGAAATGTCTAAGGTGGTCCGCATAGTCGCACAATAGCATAACCGCACCGCGCCACATTTCACCCCCGGCCGGCCGCAACCGTCATCGTCATCCGCCCATCCCGGCATCCCGCCCAACACCCCAGCCCCAGCGCCACCACCAGATCATCATGCGCCCCTACCACGTTCGCCGCCTCAATCCGCGTCTTACCCATGCTCTCCCGCTTCACCCGCATCCCCTGCAACTCCCGGAACAGTACCTCCGCCCCGCTCACCCTCGGCCCCATCTTCAATCTCCCGCCCTCCAGCAACACCGTCAGCCGCGTCATCAGTTCATGCTTTGGCACATGCCACAACCCGTTCGTCAGATGCGCCATCTGCCCGCCCGTCAGCACCACCGGATCAATCGGACACGTATAATGCGCCCGCTTCATCATCTCCACCACCGGCATCCCCACCCCGGTCGCATCCACCGCCACCCGGCAATTCCCCGACAGATCCCCCGACCGCACCAACTGCCCCACCCGCGTCACCACGTCCTGGTACGGCGTCCCCAACTTGATCCGCTCGGCCAGCCGTACCCCCAGCAGCGTTTCCTGCTTCCGCCCCCAATCGGTCGAGCGAGGCGGACCGTACACCCGCGTCCGCCGCTCCAAAACCACGAGCGCCGAATGGTCCCGCTGCTTGCCCAAATCCACACCCACAAAGAACGTGCGGTCTTTGATCCAATCCGGCCACAGCCGCTGGATCTCCTTCTCTTCTTCCGTCATCGCTCGCTCCCTCTCGCTTCACAAGCCCAGATCCGGCCACTCCGCCGACCACATCCGGTCCAATACTTCCCAACTCACCAGCGCATCCTCGGCATCGCCAAACTCGCAGAAATATTCCTGCCGGTACCACGCCTCGCCCAGCCGCGCCCGCACTTCGTCCAAATGCTTCCGTGGAATCCAAGGGCACGTCGCCGCCGTCACCGACACCCGCTCCCACTCCGCGCTCCCATGCATCCATTCTTCGTAGAAGAACCCCTCCCGCCCGAACGGCGTCGACATCACCCACTGCTCCCCATCGCCCACCGCCAGCATCGGCTGCACCGCCCGAAACAGATCATCGTCCACCCGCGCCGCCTCATCGACAATCAGCAGCGACACCCGCGAAAACCCCCGCACCGTCGCCTCATTGCCCGGCAGCCCCACGATCCGCGACTCGTTCGGCAGCAGGATCGACACCGCATTCACCCCATCGCCGCGCTTCTTAATCTCTAATTCCCGTAAAAATGCCGAAGCCTTCGTCATGAACTCTGCACTCTGCCGCTGCCCCGGTGTGACGACCAGGGTCAGACTGCGCGGCCAGAAGTACGCCTTGTGCAGCGCCCGCGCTGCCGTGACCGTCGATTTGCCCCACTGCCGCGTGCAGTTCAACAAGACCCGCCGCGGCGCCCGCCGCAGCAGGTCCGACTGCCGCGCATCCGGCCGGAAGCCCAGCCGCTCCCGCGCAAACCGCGCCGCATCCAGCGCATGGTACTGCTCAATGCGTGAGTCCATCGGCCGACTCCATCGCTTCCAGCATCCGCAGCCGCAGCACCGGATCCCGTTCGAGCACCGCCATCAACTCCGGCGGAAACGGGGCCACCCCCATCCCGGGCTTCTTCGACCCCGAGCCCGCCGGCCGCAACCGCGGCAACTGCGCCAACCGAATATCATCAGCAATTTCCATAATGATCAGTCTCCTACCCAAACCCTACAACCGGAGACAAATCCTGACGATTTCGTTAGAATCCAACCGAAAGAAAATAGGTGAGATAGATTTCCGCAACTCCCGTGATCGGTGGGAGGGCGGGCACCCAAACTCCGATGTCCGCTACGCCAAAACGCAGCCTGCTCCCTGCACACCCGCATCCATCCTCGACGCCAACTAACGTTCTGTTGGCCCTGCGTCCCACGTTGCCAATACACAATCCCCGTCGGGTTGCAGCCGTGCCACCATTCCGCCTCGCAGCCCAAACGTCCGGAACCGCTTGTGCTTCAAATATCGGTCGCGCACCGTACCATTCCTGCCGCCGGTACGGCCAGTAACGCAATGCAACAACTCGGGTGCCGTACACTTCCTGGAAGAAGTCCGCATCTTTGGTGAAGAACGTAAGTCGACGCCCCTGTCGTAGCGCAGCCAGACATCCGACATCCCCTTGCGGCCCCACTCGAATCCGATCTGTCGCACCGTCATCCCTAGCGCTTCCATCCCGAGGCGAATCCCGTCGGGTATGTTCTCGTCAAGCAGCGTCAACTCACCTTGCTCCTTGTGAACGGAGGTGGAGCGAATTCATCGGCATGATTGAGGAACGTGCTGCTCGCCAATCGCACCGCCTCCGCGATCGCCTCACGCGGCAAACTCCCCCGCCATTCGCCCAGAATCGTCTCCCAAGCCATGCCCGATGCGACCTGCTCCAGCACATCGGCCACCAGAATGCGTGTCCGTCGAAACGTCAGCTTCCCAGGACAGACAGCCGGATCCCACGAGGTGGCGCCCGATCTGCCGTACATCGCCGCGCACCGCCGCCGGGCTCTCCTGTTTACGCGTTGCCATATGCAGGCGAATCCGCCCCCACCACTTTCGACTGCTGCCGCAAACCGATCAACACCACCCCACCCTTCTGTTCACAAGACCCGACAGAACCCGCTACGATATCCCAGAATGGCCAACAACAGAAAACCAAAATCCGCCATCAGCATCCGCCAGCCCTACGCCGAACAGATCCTCCAAGGCACCAAGAAAAAGGAATACCGCAGCGTCCCCACCCACAAACTCGAACGCGTCTACATCTACGCTTCCCTCACCCCCGACACACCGGCCGCCGAGAACATGGTCCGCGGCAAACTTATCGGCACGGTCGAGATCGTCAACTGCGTCCCAGACAAACGCCACGGCTTCGCCTACAAACTCGCCAACCCTCAGCGCCTCGCCCGGCCCGTGAAACCGCGCAAACAACCGCAGCCCATCTGGTTCTACCCGTTCTAATCCGGGCTGACGCTTGCCCCCGCCTTCCTCGCCCTTTCCTTCACCGGCCCACCCTCGCGCTTCACTTCCAACCGCAGGAACGGCGCCGTCAGCGGCGGCAACCCCATTCGCTGCAAACTACTCTGCAGAAACTCCCGAAAGTACGGCCACACATTGAAAATCGCGTTCCCATCCTTGAACGCCTTCACATGTTCCGGCCGAATCGCAAAATCCGCCGCCAACTCGTAATCCGCCGCGAACGCACAATCCACCAGCACTGCCGGATCCGCCTTGCGTTCCTCCTCTGCGCCTTCCCCCTCCGCCACCCCAATCATCTGGAACGACACCTCAATCCGCAGTGTCCCTTCCGGCGCCGGCAACGGCTTGCTCCTAAACTGAAACCGCACCCCAACCGCCGGCTCCGGCCCAGCTTCGTCCTCCAACTCCGCCGTCAACTTCGCCCGCGTCATTCTCACCCGCGCGATCGTGGCATGCTGATGCACTTCCATCGCCAGCTTCGTCTGCTCCGCACGTTGCGTGATCGAGATCGTATTCATGCTGCGTACTCAGGACGCTCGCCCGGCTCCTCACCAGTACCTTCAGCGTCGCCCTCCACCTGCTTCGTCTCAATCCGGAATCGCGTCTTCGACGGAGGCGCCGTCAACTGCCCATTCACCTTGTACACCACCGGTCGCGTCTCCGGTGCCTTCTTCGCCGTCGCGTGCGCCTCAGCCCGCAGATGTACCTCCGTCCCCAACCGATGCATCACGTCGGCCAGCGTGCGCAGTGTCAGATTCGACTCCGTTCCCAGCATCTGGCTCACCCACGCCCGCGATTTTCCCAACAGCCGCGCCAGATCCGCCTTGCTCAGGCCCCGCTCCTGCATCACCTTCCAGACCAGTTCCGACGCTTCTCCCGCCAGTTGCTCCTGGGCAAACAGCCGCCGGAACTCCGGATCCTCCATCTCGATCTCGAACTTCGTCTTCATCTCGCACCCTTTCCAACCAGCGTCAGCCTGCCGTCTTGATCCTCACGGAAGATTCGCCAGGCGCGTTCGATATCTTCCTTGGGCGCCTTGTCCTTCTTCTTGACGAATCCGTGCGTCACCACAATCGTCCGGCTTTCCTTCCCCGAGTAAGCAAACGGGAACCGTATCTGCTTCGTTACCTTAAATTCGTACATCCCATTCTTTAGGTCGCCGAACTTCTGATCGTTTGAGAAATCCCCATGATCACCGGCCAGAAGGAACAAGTGTGCTAACTTAACCTGCTCTGCCTGTGTCATCTGCCCGTTCATGAACTCCTCCGCCGGATACGTGCCGTTCTTCTCACGCGCAAACGCGATCGTGAACTTCTTCCCCGCATAGGCAACGTTCCGCGTCACTCGCTCACCTCCATGTTAAGTTAAAACTTAACGAACTAGCAATCAGGATTTCCCGTAGCTCTCCCGAACTGTACGGAGTAGCATACCCCCGTGGCAGACCTTGCCGTTGCCATCTAATACTTCGCATTCGTACCCCGCGTACCGCTTCCCGAACCGGTTCTCCCGCCACCACTTCACCGTCTCATTCTCGGAGGCTGCTCGTTCATACCCATACGCCGGAATACTCTGCTTGTCATCCCGAACGTCCTTGCCATCCGAATAACAAAAACGTACGTCGAACCCCTCGCACCGTCGAATCTGCCGCTGCGCATTCTTCACCGTCGTCACGCAACTCCCTCCTCCCAAAACCGCACCTGCCGCAAATGTCCCTTCCTCACCAACGCCTCGTAAAACCCCGTCACTTCCTTCGCCAGGTTCCCCGACTGCACCAGCAACCCCACCTCGATATTCCGCGCCTGCGCCGCCTCCGTAAAGTTCGCCGACGACACAAACAACTCCGTCTCATCCACCACCACGCATTTGGCATGCAGCACCGCTCGTACCGCCGGATCCCGGCTCACCGTCCGCGGGTCGTAGAACACCTCCGGCACCCGGCACGCGCCAGGCCAATGAAATCGCCGAAAATCCCTCACAAACGCCCGTACCGCATCCTTCTCACTCAGCGGATCCTCGCTCCCCACATCCAGGAACATCCGCACACGCAGCGCCTCATCCGCCATCAGCCGGTTCGCCAACTCCGAAAACAGCCCGCGCGCGTCGTACAGCTTGTATCCCGACACCAGCACCGTCTTCCGAGCCCGCCGGAACAGATCCTGCACCACAATCCCGGTATCCCGCCCATCGCTCACCTCCGGCCCCGTCGTCACCACCTCCACCAGGTCTTCCAACGGCCGCTGCCGCCCCATCGACACCGTCAACGTATCCAAGAACATCGCCAGCGCGGCATCAGAAGCCCCCGCCTCCACGAACTGCGTCAGTGCCCGTGACACCACATCGCCACGCATCGTGCCCACCAGCCGGCCGACCGCAATCGACGAGTACGGCGGCCGCAACCGCCCCGCCCGAATCGCCGCCGACAGCGCCCGCAGATCGCTCGCCGCCAACTCCGTCAGTATGCTCATCGCTTACACCCCAGGAAAGAACGCTGCGTCCGGCGTGTCCACCGTCCGCACCACCAGCGCGCGGTCCAGAAAGTCGTTTTGTTGCTCGCAACTCGTCTCCGCGATCAGCACGCACCCGTGGCACGCCGCGCCATGCAGATACCGCCGCTCATGCTCACTCGTTGGCGCATGCTGCGCGCACACCGGGTCATTCGAACACAGCGTCCCGGCCTCCAGTGCTGACCGTACCAGCAGCGCAATCCTCCTTCCCGCCTGCACCAACCCGCCCAGCGTGCCCTCCGCATCCGAACTCGCCGTGTACAGCAGCACCCCGTACCCCACCCCATCGATCGCGTATACCCGCTCCCGGATCGATGTCGCCGGATACCCGCACTCCAGCGCCAGTGCCGTCACCAGCAGATGCGAAAACGAGTGCAGCATCAGGTAGTCTGCCTTCGGGAACTTGCGGTCCATTCCCGGATGCTCTTCCTTCCACTTCACAAAGCCGCCTTCCAGCGCTGCCCTTCGCGCCACCACCGCCGGCCGCAGCATCCACTTCTGGATCTCACTCGTGCGGAATTGCAGGAAGATCCCTTCTCCCTTGTTCTCGATTGCCGGCACCCAGTCGCAATCGCGCGACAACTCCGCCCGCCGCACACCCATATCGAGTTCCCCTTCGATATCCGGTGCCGCCGACTCAAATCGCGTAAACCCTACCAGCGCCACCACCTCCCGCAACCGCTCCACCAGCACCACCCGCTCAATGCCCTCCATCCAAGGCTGAGCCCACTCCGTTCTCGGCCAAAGCCGCGCCGCAAACCTACCTTCCGGCCGGTCCTCTCCAAGCAGTTCCTTTGCCGCTAAGAGCGTCTCCAACTCCGCCGCCTTTACCGACTTCGAAGCCGTGTCCGTCCCTGACCGTCGCCCCTCGACTTCCGCCCAAACCTCCTCATCCGAAATCCCCTCCAGCGCCGGTTGCACTTTCGGCTTGCGCCGCATTCGCGCAACTTCCTCGATATCCTCCACATCGCTCAACCAGTCCCAAACCGCCGTCACCGCGTTGGCTACAGTCTCATTCCGCTCCGGAAGCGAAATCACGCCCATGGTCTGGGGGAAGTACGAGTTTGAGGCCGACCGCACCAGCAGCCGGTTCGGTTCGGCGCACTTCTCTTTCATCGATGGTCCCAACCATGGGCGGGCCCCGTCGCACAACCCCAGTGCTCGGCTCGAAAGATCGGCCGCTTGCGACATCGGTCGCGCTGCCCCACAATCACAGGCCGCCCACGTCTCGCCGAGATCGCCGCTCGTGCCCCGCTCCTCCATATGCAACGCCCGGCCCTGGGAAGCACAATTGCTTTTCCCGCCATGCACGAACTCATACCAGTCCAAATCCCCAATGTGCCCCTTCCGGCACGCCCGCACGAATCGCACTGGTACGACGCTCTTCTTCTTACCATCGTCAACGTACTTGCCCTTGGTGAGCACCCGCCTGGGCACGAGTCGTCTTTGCCGGGCGGCTTCTCCATCCTGCAGCGCGTCCTGGGTTAGATACCACTCGGGGAAGATGAACGACGGCACCCCGCTCGTCGCTCCATCCTCGTCGCGCTCCGCTGCCGGCGGACTCTGCAGGCGTACGCCAGCCTTACCAAGCACCTTCGCTACCTTGGCCTGCAACCGCGGCTCCGGGATCTCCACCATCTCGCCGAGCCAGTAGTCCAATCCACCCATCAGCACCGACAATTTCTCCAGGTCGGTCATCGACCCCGGTCCGTAGGTCGTTACCACCTGGCCTTGCCGCACCTGGCCGTGCGGTCGCTTCTTCCTGTTGGCGCTCACGCTAGTCCTCCTCCACCGGGATGTTGTCCATCGTCCGTGCCCAGATGTTCACACCCGGCTCCACATCCCGCAGGGACCGGTTTGCCCGGAACTTCCGCATCCAGTGCTCCGCCGGCAGGTTTCTCAACTCAGGATCCAGGTAATCGCGAAGCAGCGCCATAGGTGCGCCCCGTTCGTCCAGGTTGTACTGCATCGCGGCCCCGACCTTCTGGTTATCCTGCACCACCGCCGCCCAGGCTTCCAATAGATCCGTCACGCGCCGCCTTACCCGCCGTCGTACTTCGGCTACCTCCGTCGTGGTCAGACTTGCATTGTGCCGGCTCGCCCTGTCCCCAAACAGGTCCACCATCGCGTCCAGCGCGACCCGTTGCGCCAGCACTTGGTCGGCACCCCGCGGCGGCGTCATCTCCTCCCACTTCTGCCGCGCCAGACCCACCATCGCCGGTGCGAGTCCCCGATCCATCGCCCTTGGCGAGAATGGCGTCACACTCGTCGCCTCCACGCCCCGGTAAAACGTCTCGTGCCACCCCGTGAAGCGCTCATAGTGCGATCGGTCGCGCGGCTTGTGTACGTTGAGAATCGTCACCACCAGCCCCGGCCGTTGCGGGTCCCGTCCTACGCGACTCGTTGCCTGGATGTACTCTGCCGTTGTCTTCGGCTGACCGAACACCACCATCAGCCCCAGCCGAGTGATATCCAGACCGACCGAGATCATGTTCGTAGCAATTGCCACGTCTGCGCTCTTGTCATCAGAGAAGGGAAGGGCAAGCGTCCGCTTGGCCTGCGAAACCTCCGCCGTGTTCACGCGACTCGTTAACTCCACCGGAACATAGTCAATCTCCCGGTCCGCGAAACTCCCCGTCGTCTCCCCCACTCGCTTTCGGGAGGATTGCCCGGCGCTCTGGGTCCGGATTTCATCCTCGATCAAACGCCGCGCTCCGCCGAGTTCCCGCAAGGCATTAAAATACCCCAGCAGCGTCATATAAGGGTCTGCCGGATTCTCTGGATCGCGCTTCTTCTTCCACACCGCATACTGCTTCTGCGCCGCGCACAGCAGCGCACGATACACCCGCAGCAGCGCTACTTTCGGACTCCGTCCCTGCGACGACACGCCCACATACAAGCGCGCATTACTCTCGGTTACCGGCAGCGCCTCCGCAAAAAACGAGTCCCGCCGGTTCGGACCCGGTGGCGGGAACACATCCACCCGTTCCCGGTCAAACAGCGCCCGGATCTGCGCATCCGCCCGCCGCACCGTTGCTGTTGAGGCCACAATCTTCGGCCGGATCGCGTGCCCATTCCGCTCCTTCACGCAAAGCTGCTCAATTGCCGATTCGTACAGCCCCGCCATCGTCCCCAGCGGACCCGAAATCAAATGCAGTTCGTCTTGAATGATCAGATCCGGTGGTAATAACCCGCCCAGCGGTAGCATCGACCCTTGGGACGGGTGGCAAGGCCCGTAGAAGCCCTGCCGGTCGTACCTCTGCACTCGCCCGAACATCGCCCCCACCGGACCCGTCCACGGCAGCGCCGCGAACTTGTCCACCGTCGCGATCACAAAGCACGGCAGCCGCCGGTACAGCGGCTCATCCACGCCAATCAACGGCAGTCGCCGTTCGCGGGTAAACGCACACCGCACATTCACGCACCGGATCAGTAGATCTGTCGGATAGTCCTGGTTCGGCTTCCCATTCGCATACAGATCGAAGGAGTTCGCCGTGAACTTCGTCCCGCACCACGGGCACTCCTCCAACGGAATCGGCGATGGCTTCCGGTCGTCGTTCTTGAAATCCCGAGTTTTGCGCCGTGCCGAATACGGATTGTCCCGATCCTTGCTCCCCATCTGGTTTGGCGTCGCCGCCCGGCCCACCCACAAGCCGATCTCGAAGGGCCAGTCGCCCAGCTTGGCATTCTCCTCTCGCAGCAGTTCCAGCGCGCAGATCAGCGTTGCCGCGCGGCTCAACTGATCCAGGGTGAGCAGTCGCAGCGTGTAGCGCATTAGGACACTCACGCCGGCTCCACCGACGCCTGGATTCCGCAGCCGCCGTAGCACCAGGGTGAACGCCGCCAACCCGAGGTAGGCTTCCGTCTTGCCACCGCCGGTCGGGAAGAACAGCAGATCAACCACCGTCCGGTCATCCGACTCCGGTTCCGCAATCCCCGGTAGGTTCATCAATAGGAATGCCAACTGAAACGGGTACCAGGCCGGTGTGACCGATTCCGGCGCCTTACTCCTCATGACAGTCAGGCGCCGTCGCGCAGCATCCGCCATCGCCCGGTTTGCCAACCGGAAAGCCTCCAGGCACTCCGGGTCACGCAGGAGCTCGACGCCGCGTTGGATCCGGCCCGCCGCCGCCCGCGCTTCGTTGATCAGTTGTTGTCCGGTCTCCTTCCGCGAAGCCGGCGACTCCGGCACCAGCGCGGCTTGCTCATCGATCCACTTCCGGTATTCGGTGACCAACGGCGACAGCGCAGCAAAGGCGGTGTTCCCATCGGTCAGGGACGCCAGATTGTCCATCTCGAGCGTAACGCCCTTGATTTCCTTCGGAGGCGCCACCCGCTCCACCTCGGCCCGAGGGACCCATCGTGTGCGGCACCGCGAGGGAGCCTCGTTCGCATCCCCATCGAAGCAGGCTTCGCTGGCGACATTATGACCCACCACGTATTCGCCATCATCCCGGTACTGCAGGTCTGCTACCCGCTCATCCCACTCTTCGCTTAACAGTCCGCGTAAGTTGGGCCGTGCCACCAGCGGGGCATCGGTGTGGATCTCCAACTCCGTCTGGAACGCGAAGGCTTCGTCCCGCTTCACGTCCGCAGCCGGTTGTCTCCGATTCACCAGAAACACCGAGACGGTTCGTACCCCCGCGGGAAGACCCGCTGCCGCGAAGGCGCTCGACACCGGCCGGACTAGCAACGCCACGCAGAGCCCCTTGCTGTTCGGCACTGCGTATTCCTTGGGTTGTGTCACAGAGGACGGCAGCGGTAACGGCACGACCTCCTCTCGACGCAGCCGCCGCCAGACTTCCGTTTCGCCATCTTCCAGTACATAGTCTCCCCAGGAGACACGCACCTGCAAATGTTTTGCTTCTGCTGGAACCAGGACACTGAGCCCCATCGACGTTGGTAGCCGTCGTTGGCTTGCCGGGGCGGTTTCCCGGACCACGTCTTCGTCGGCTCCGGCGATTGGCGGTGTGGCGTCGAGTTCCTCGTCACTCGCCGGATCGAGGATTTGCTCCGGCCCCGCCCCCGCCGGAACCAGGAAGCCCGTCAGGTACCAGCGCGACGGCGACTGGGACAGTCTCTCGTTGAGGTTGCCCAGTGGGCGCTGCGGGTCGCGGTTCGAAGGCCCGACCAGGTCCAGTTCGAGCGCTTCTACCAGTTGGGTCCGCACTTCGACTGACGTCATTCACTCGCTCCTAGGGTGAGTTGCTTGCTGTTCGTGGTGGTCTTTGTCTTTTTCTGACCTCGTGGCTTCTTTGGTTCCACTGGGGCCAGGAATGTAATGGGTGGCGCTTCTTCTGCCGCTCGTTCGGAGTTAAGAGCTAGTAGTCGCGCCAGGACCTCGTCCCGCACTTCATCCGACCACCGGTAGCGATACTTCTTCTTTCTTGCACGGCCTTCTGCTTCGTCTTCTTCCTCGTCGAACTCGGGGTAGAAGTCGCACACGGGTTGGATGTCCTGCCAGCCGTACGCGTCGAGCACAGCGCGGTCCATGCGGTCGTGCAGGACACGCAGGACCGAGATGCGTTCGTCGCGTTGGTTCGGGTCGTGAAACCTGTTGTATATTTTCGTCAGGCCCGTACCCATTGCCTGCATGAGCTCTTCACGATAACTGTAATACTCCTTCCCTGAGTCAGCAGGCAACACCTCAGGAAAGGGGAAGTTCTCAAAGCAATCGGACGGAGTGTACTGCAGGTCATCCTTTAGAGTAGAACTGAAGAAGCGAGTCCAACCCTCATGTATCCGCGACTGCATGCAGGTAAAGTGCAACGCAGTGTCGAACGCGAAAATCACCGTCTTCTCGTTGGGCAGCACTGATTTTGGCAGGAAGACAAACGCAAACGCGTTCCCAATTCTCGCGCACACCATAACCCGGCTGAGACTCTCAATGGCGCCACGCATCTCTGGCCTCGTCCTCAAAAACCGCCACCAATACTGCTGCCCGTAGGAGTCGTTCTGAGCCAGGCGCTCCGGCTTCACCTTCGCTTCCACAATAGCCAACAAATCCGGCCAATCCGCCGCCACCGGATCGGGATAATCCAGCGGTACCACCCCACTCCGCAAATACGCCTCCCGCGCCTTCTCGTTCGCCTCCCCCCAACCCGGTTTCAACTCCTTCCGGCAAAGCGGAAAATCCTCAAAGTTGATC
>JAEUQF010000344.1 GCA_016789745.1 Bryobacterales bacterium | reverse complement strand
CTCCCACGGGGCCATCGCCGCCGTCCTCTCCGCCGCACCCGAATGGTGTGTTGCCCTCTGGAATGCCGTCCAATCCGGCGACTCGACAACAGCCCTCACTCTCCACAAGCAGTTGCTCCGCCTGTGGAACGCCATCGATGCCTCCAATCTGCCCGCCAACGTTCGGGCAGCCATGCGCGAGTCGGGCCGCGAAGGCGGCATCCCGCGCCCGCCCATGCCACCCAGTTCGCCCGAGCAGCAAGCCCGCATCCGTAAAGCGCTGGCCGTAGCGGCACCGCAAATGGTGTCCGCCTAGATCGTCCATCACAACCCGTAAGGAGATTCTCCATGCAGACTCTGTGTCGAGTATGGCTGCTATTGGTGTGTTTGTCCGCCCTTCTGCCGGGCCAGACCTCGTCGGCCCGCGTCACCGGTACCGTAACCGACCCCGCCGGCGCCTCCATTGCCGCCGCTAAAGTCACCCTGACCAACCGCGCCACTGGAGTGGCCACCGAAGCCGCCTCCAACGAGACCGGCATATATACCGTGTCCTTCCTGCCGCCCGGCCCCTACGAGATGAGTGTCGAAGCCAACGGCTTCAAACGCTACGCGCGCACCGGCCTCACTCTTGAAACCGGACAGGTCGCCGTCCTCGACGTGCGCCTGGAACTCGGCAACGTCTCCGAATCCGTCACCGTCGCCGCCGAAACTCCCCTCCTGCAGGCCGAAACCTCCTCGGTCAATCAGTTCATCGAGAACGCGACCATCCGCAACATGCCGCTCGCCAGCCGCCGCATCGGTAGCCTCGTCCGCCTCATGGGCAACGTCACCTTCCAAAGCGAAGCCTCCTGGGAAGGCATCTCTAACTTCTCCATCGGCGGAGGCCGCGGACGACAACAGATCTGGCAGCTCGATGGCGGCAACCTCCAGGGCGTCATGCTGGTCACCGGCATCGTCAGCGTCGCCCCGCCAGTCGAAGCCATGCAGGAGTTCCGCGTCGAAGCCAATGGCTACCCCGCTGAGTTCGGCCGTACCATGGGCGGCTTCATCTCCATGACCACCAAATCCGGTACCAATGAGTTCCACGGCGCGGTCTACGAGTTCCTCCGCAACAACGCCTTCGATGCCCGCAACTTCTTCTCCGCGCAGGAGGCGCCCCGCCGCTACAACGTCTTCGGCGCCACCCTCGGCGGCCCCATCCGCAAGGAGCGCACCCACTTCTTCCTCTCCTATGAAGGCACGCGCCGCCGCGATGGCGTCACCCGCATCCTCAACGTGCCCACCCAACAGGAAGTCCGCGGCGACTTCTCGCAAAGCCCTGGAACTCTCCTCGATCCACTCACCCGCCAGCCCTTCCCCGGCAACATCATTCCCGCTAATCGCATCGACCCCATTGGCGCCGCCCTCGCCCAGCTGTGGCCTGCCCCCAACGTCCCCGGAGCCCCCAGCGGCAATCGCAACTTCCAGCAGAACGCCGTCAACAGGGTCCGAGGCGACAACTTCATCGCCCGCGTCGATCATGTCATCTCTGCCAAGGACCGCATCTACGGGCGCTACCTCAAGTTCCGCAGCCCCGTCGAACAGGGCCGTGTCTATCCCAACCCCGCCGCCGACACCGTCATCAATCAGCTCTCCGACCAGTTCCACGTCACCGGTAACTGGCTCCACAACTTCAGCGGCACCATCCTTAACGAGTTCCGATACAACTACAATCGCCGCACCAACGAGGATCCGTCGCTCTACCCCAGCACCATCGCCGGCGACCTGCGGCTCTCCGGCGTGGCCCCGGATGGCACTCCAACCATCAACGTCACCGGCTTCACCTCCATCGGCGCCGGCAACCAGTACCGCCTCGCCGGCCCCGGCTTCCAACACCAGCTCATCGAGTCGGTCTCGCTATACCGCGGCAAGCACAGCCTCAAAGTTGGCGGCGAATGGCGCTCGTCCGAAATGCCCGATATCTGGGGCACCTCACGCTCCGGCGCCTTCTCCTTCAACGATGTCGCCACCGGGCGCGGCTTCGGCGTCGCGGCCCTGCTGCTGGGGTGGCCGAATGCCGCTTCGGTCGATACCGGCGGCACGCAGACCCGTATGAACTACTTCGCTGGCTTTATCCAGGACGACTGGAAGGTGCACTCGCGCCTTACCCTGAACCTCGGTCTGCGTTGGGAGATGGACACCCCGCGCTCGGAAGCCCAGAACCGCCAGACTGGCTTCAACCCCACCGCCATCAACCCCGTGTCGAACACCCCCGGTATCGTCACCTACGCCGGTCGCGACGGCGTATCCCCCTATGCCCACGGCTTCGACAAGAACAACTTCGGCCCGCGTTTCGGCTTCGCCTATCGCCCGCTTGGCGACCGCCTGGTTCTGCGCGGCGGCTACGGCCTGATGTACGGGCCCATCTATGACGACTCCATCACCCGGGCCAACGTCGTCGGCTTCGGCGACGTCCGCCAGATCCAATCTCCCGATAACGGCCTGACGCCGGCCTTCCCCTTGCGCAATGGCGTGCCGACGCTGCCCGCCGCACCCCTCGGACCTGGCTTCGGAGCCGTGCCCGTCGGCCAGACCCCGCGCATCAGCCCCGACTTCTACGATCCAAACCAGCGCGCCACCTACGCCCATCACCTCAACTTCAGCGTCCAGCGCCAGTTGTTCGGCTCTTATCTGTTAGAGGCAGCCTACACCTCCAACCTTGCCCACCGCGTCAGCGGCCGTCCCATCAACGTGAACGAGATCCGCCCCGAGTTGCGAGGCGCCCGCGCCGATCAACGCCTGCGCCCCTTCCCGCAATACGCCGATGTTGTCTGGCGCGCCACCAACTGGGGCAACTCGTCGTACCACGCGCTCAACCTCAAACTGGAGAAGCGCTTCTCTGGAGGCCTCAACCTGCTCAGCAACTACACCTGGTCGAAGATGATCGACGACGTCGAAGCAGCCGCCGAAGCAGGTGGCGCGCCCGGCTCCGGCCAGCAAAGCTACTATGCCCGGCATCTGGACAAGGGTCTCTCCGGCAACGACCTACGCCACCGCTGGGTGTCGAGCCTGGTGTACGAACTGCCTGTCGGCCGCGGCAAAGCGCTCAACCTCGATTCGCGCGTCGCCAACTTCCTGATCGGCGGCTGGAGCCTCGGCGTCATCTCCGAACTCCGCACCGGCCTGCCCTTCGGCGTCGTCGAGCAGACCAATCGCCTCAACGCGTTCTCCCCGGCGCAGCGGTCGAGCATTGCCGGTGATCCGGAACTGGACGCCAGCCGTCCGCGAGCCGACCTGGTTCGCCGCTACTTTAACACCAGCGCCTTCGTCTTCCCCGGCGACGGCGTGCTGGGAACCGCCGGCCGCGCCGTCGGCACTGGGCCCGGCGCAATCGAGTTGGATACATCGGTGTTGAAGGACTTCCGCTTCACCGAGCAGCGCTACCTGCAACTGCGAGGCGAGTTCTTCAGCGTCCTTAACCGGCCCAACTTCGGCCTGCCCAACACCTCCCGCGGCGCAGCGGCCTTTGGCACCATCGCAAGCGCCAGTGGAGCCAGGCAGATCCAGATCGGACTGCGCTTTGTTTACTAATAAGGAGATGCCCATGTGGAACCGGCGCCAGTTTGTCTTCAGCCTGGCCGCAGCCGCCAACGATGCCCGCGAAGACCGCCAGACCCTCATCTTCGAAGGCACCTCGCCCAACAAGCTCTGCTGCGACACCACCCTCCGCGAACTGCCGGACGGCAGTTGGGTCATGGTGATGCTTGGCGGCGGCGACAAGGAGCCGATGCCCGAGAACAACCTCTTCGTCAGCCGCAGCAAGGACAAAGGTAAGACTTGGTCCGCCATGGAGCCCATCCGGCTCGGCATCAAGGAGCGCGACCCGAAGCGCGCGCTGGTGCCCACCGAACTCACCGTCTACCGCAAGGAGTGCTGGCTCTACTTCGCCAATCACGACGGCACGTTCCGCGATTGGACCACCTGGGTGGTCAAGAGTCGCGACGGCTGCCGTACCTGGAGCGCCGCCGAGCCCGTGCATCCCAAGATCCACAAAGCCACCTTCATGCGGAACATGATCGTCCGCCGCAACGGCGAACTCGTGATGCCGTTCCAACATTACGAGAGCAGCAACGGGCCGGAGAACCCGCGCAACGGTGTCCTCATCAGCGCCGATCATGGTCGCACCTGGACGCCGCATGGCTGGATCCGCATCTCGCCCGATGACAAGTACCGCGGCTTCCCCGAGAACAACGTCGTCGAGCTTGATGACGGACGGATGGTCATGATCCTGCGTGCCGACCGCCTGGGCGGTGTGTTGTTCCAGGCCGAGTCGACCGATGGCGGGCGGACATGGAGCGAAGCCAAGCCCACCACCATCCCCAACCCCGGCAGCAAGGCAACCATCTACCACTTGGGCGGGCAGAAGGTCGCCATGCTCCACAACCCAAATCCCAAGGTGCGCAATCCGTTGTCGTTGTGGGTCTCGTTCGACGGCATGCGCACCTGGCCCTACCAGCGCGACTTAGTGACGGTGCCCGGGCGCCTGAACTACCCCGATGGCTTCGTCAGCAAAGACCGCAAGTACCTCCACTTCGCCTACGATGACAACCGCTACAAGGCGGTCTACTACGGCGCCCGGCTGCCCAGGTAGTCTGCGCTTCGACGTTTCACGCGCCGCAGGCGTCTTCGTTATATGCCGGCCTTGCTCGAACGGCTCCGCGTCCTTCCATTACTCGTAGTTGGCTTGGCCAATGTACTGATCTGGCGTTGCCTGCAGCTGGAACAATTGCCACTGCCCTGCGCGGCCGCGCTACTGGCGCTGCTCGCGCTGGGCGCCGGGGCGCTGGCCCCGCAACGGCCGGGTGGAGCGCTGGCCATGATTCTCACACCAGTGCTGTTTATCGGCGGTGCTCGCCACGGCCGGCCAATCGACTGGATTCTCGGCATTCCCCAATACCCGCCGATCCTCCTCTACCTGGCGCAGCAGACTACCCCTATCATCCTGCCCGCGGCGGTGCTCGTGTGGCTGGGCGCACGCACCAGACAAGCGTGCCGGGTGTGGCGATAATAATCCTATGGTGGACAGTCTCGATCGCGTGGAACTGGTGATGGCCATCGAAGAGGCAGTCGCCGGCCGCGACCTGGATCCGGCCCAGCGCCAGGCGTTGCTGCAGAGCCTGGAGCACATGCTGGAGACTGGCGAGTTCCCAGACGACGCAGCGGCGGCACTGGTCCGGGAGCCCGGACCGAACGTGCCCCGGCTGGGCGGTGCAGCCGTGTCGCTGCCGGACAACGGAGAGCAATCGCTTGGAACCCGATAAAAGCGTCACTGTCGAACAACTGCGGGCCATCCTCCGCAAGGACCCCGCCTGGAGCGCCTACGCCCTCGGCGACCTGGACGTCCGCTGGTTCCTCCACTGCGACTGGCGCGTGGCCGACGGCTCCCTCGTCCTGATCGTGCGCGCCTTCGATCCCCCGGTTCTGTTCGCCATCGGCGATGTCCAGACCTGTCTGCGGCTCATCCCCGACGAACCGCGCTACGGCCTGCAGGTGCGGCCGGATCTCGGCCGGGCTCTCAGCGAAAACTACCGCTTCCTGCCAAAGCCGATGGCTCGCATGGCCCTCGACATCGACCGCTTCCCCGGAGTACAGGGCAACGCCGAGCGGCTCAGCGCCCGCCACGTCCCCGAGATCCTGGAACTGTATCGGGATGGCGCCGCGCGCGGCGAGTCGCCGGACTTCTTCTTTGACTCCATGGTGGAAGAGGGCGTCTTCTACGGCGTGCGGGAAGCCGGGACGCTGGCAGCCGTCGCGGGCACCCACCTGGTCAGCGCCCAAGAGAGCGTCGCGGCTGTGGGCAATGTCTATACAAGGTTGCGCTCGCGTGGACGCGGCTTTGCGCGGCAGTCTACTTCGGCCGTAGTGGCGGAGCTGCTGGGCGCGGGCATCCGCGACATCGTCCTCAATGTGGCGGCAGGCAACAAGATCGCAACCCAGGTCTACCAGAAGCTGGGGTTTCGCTGCGCCTGCGCGTTCTTTGAAGGCTACGCCGAACGGATCTGACGTGCCTGCCTGCTAGGCAAGGTCATCCAGCCACGTGCGCGCCAGAACTTCTGGGTCGCCGTCCAGAGCAACCGTCGACTCGCCCGTGGCCTGGCCATCGGCGAAGTAATGCGCAACGATGCCGCCACCTGTGGGACGCAACTCCATTCGCAGATGTTTGGCATCCAGGCGCAGCGTCGTGTCCAGCCACGTGATGTGCACCTTGGTGCGCTTGGTGAAGCCGATGCGCGTGGCGTGCGCCAGCAAGCCTTGTGTAAACGGGCCGCTCTTCAGTTGCTCGGCGAAGGGGCCGGCCGCCAGCCTTGCCTGCCGTTCCGAATCACGCCGCTGCTTCTCCTGCGCAAGGGATGCCGGGTCGCGTTCTTCGCGGGATTCCAGGCTCTTGAGGTTATTCTCGAGATTCTCGCTAAAGCCCACCGCTATATGGTACTAAGGAAGTGGCTTTAACGGCTGAAGGAGAAGCCGCGCCACCACGTCCAGGCACTCCCGGGCCGGGCCGCACCCCGCGTCGCCGGCGTGGAGCGTAGGAGAGCCCGATGCTCGCGTTCCACCGATGCGGTCAGTGGATGGCTCTTGCCCAGCACTTGGCGGAAGACCTCCAGCGCGCGTGTGGAGAATTCCCGCGCATCGGCCGTGCGCCCGCAGGCCAGAAGATAACGCCCGGCACCCGACCGGCAGATGGCATAGTCCCGAAGCGACTCGGGCAGAATCGAGCGGGCGTGCTGCGTGCCGGCGTAGTGGCGGTCGAAGATGGCCATCGCGTACAGGAACTTCTCGCCCGCGCGTTTGTCTTCCCCGGCCGCTTCCAGCGTGAGCGCCAGTCCGGTTTGCGCGGCGGCGCTCAACGGATGCGTCGACCCAAACAGCCCGCAACGGATCTCGCAGGCGCGTTCGGCGAACGGCTGTATGGCGTCGCCTTCCTCCCAGCCTTCGGCGAGCAAAGCCAGATAGTGGCAGACGGTGGCGGCTTCGCCCGAGTACGGACTCCAGATACGCTCGGCAACCTGGAGCGCGCGGCGGTAATGCTCCTCGGCCAGATGGCGCGCCCCGGCGTGTTTCTCAAGCGTTCCGAGCAGCGTCAGCACACGGCAGGCTTCCTCGGACTCCGCGCTGATCCAGAGTTGGCAATACCCAAGCGCCCGTTCCAGCAGCGGGCGGGCGTCGGCATAGCGCTCCGACTGGAACATGCCGCTGGCGATCAGGCAGATGGCGCGTACCCGCAGGCGGTCGGCCTCAGCATGGGCGCCGGCGGGTTCGCACTGATCGAGCGCATCATAGGCGCGATGCGCACTGGCTGCGGCTCGATCGTACTGGCCCAGGTCCAGGCGAATCGCCGCCTGTGTGCAGAGGATCTGCGCCTTTTCCAGCGGTCCTTCCGCCGATTTCAGAGCCTCCGCGGCGAAGGTCGCGGCCTCCGCCAGACGGCCATCGGCTTGGAAGGCAAGAGCCTCCTGATGCAGTTGGGATGCCGTGTCGTTTAATTTCCTCCAGGACCGGCCTCCTCGTTCGTGGTGTTCCATGCACTCAGTAACGCGGAATCCACTGCCGCGTTTGACACGAAGGCTGAAGTTTATTTTTGCGAGGGGTGCCGGATCAGAACAGCGGCTTGCTGGGAGGGTTCTTGAACAGCGGTTCGACTTCAAACGAGGTGAGGACCCACAGACTGTGAATGCCGACAATGGTGCCGACGGGGATGATGACCAGGCTGAAGATGGAAAGAATCATCCCCAGGTTGCGGGCCCATTCTTGATAGCGGATCAGGCCAAGGCCAACCCCGATGAGGGGACCGGCCATCAGAAAGAGATACACGATGGCGCACATGGTGAAGAAGCCTTCGGTGGTTGTGGTGGAACCGCCCTGCCGGGCGTTAATCAATAAAACCCCGCGCGGTCCGCCAAACAACACCAGGGTGAACACGGTGAACAGCAGGCCCAATACGCCCAGCGCGATGTTCAGCAATCCCGCAACTTTGAGGTGATTCTCCATGCAACTGCCGCTCCCTATTGTAGCGAGGCCGGGGTGGGGGCGTATGCCATAACGCGAAAAGCAGGACCGGAAACACCCGCGTCTGACAAAAAAGATGGCGCGCTCGATGGCCGGGGTGGGCCGTTCGAACGCGCCGTAAATTTGAAGAGGCTGTCGTGGTTAGAAAAATTAGGTTAAGTGCGTATCATGCTGGGGCGGTCGCGCAGATGGCTTCCGCCCCGTCATGCCTCCGAGCATCGTGCCGGTCTTTATGCGCGGCTTGCGGATGCTCCTCGTTTCGTTCCTGGTTTGTCTCCTCTGGGGCGCCTTCGTTGAGGCTGCCTCCTTGCTTCCACATTCGGTAACGTGCGGGCGGGGCCGGAAAGCCATCATGCGCGGCGAGTTTTTTCGGTGCCTTGCGGAGGCATCAATAAAGATGGCGCGGCCGGGAGGAGGTACCCTCACGCGGTCGCGCCGGAGAATCCGAAGAGGCTGTCGCGGACAAAGAAAGTCTTGCAGGGAAGTGCGTGGTTTCATGAAACGGGGCGGTGCGGCTGGCGCTTCCCGCCCCGGTCATGCCTCCGAACATCGTGCCGGTCTGGTGCGCGGCTTGCGGATGCTCCTCATGTGATCTATTTCGCTCCTCCCGGGCACCTGCATTTGCGGTGCCTCTGTTTTGCTCCACATCAGGACACGTGCCATTGCGAAGGAAAACCCATCACGGATTCAGGCCACACCGCGCTTTTTTCTCAGCTTTGTGCCTTCCAGCCGGTTTGGAGTGAACTGTACAAAGATGTTACACTAGCGACCAAAGTGTAACTTGGTGTGTGCTAATACGGGGAGCTATCCGCCGACTCAGTATTGAGCATTCTTGCCGGCCCACCAGGACGTGGCGCGGGAACGTATTAGGCTCGACCAAGCCGAACGTTTGCAGAAAAGGGGGTCACGTTACTGTGACACGTGTGTTCTGTGCCTTCGCCTTGCTATCGCTTGTGGCGGGTAGCGTCTTCTCGCAGTCTGTTACATCCATGAACGGCTCGGTTACGGATCCTACGGGAGCCGCGATGCCGGACACGGCCATCACGATCACCGAAACCAATACAAACGCCCAACGTGAGACTAAATCCGACTCCCAGGGGCGTTACCTCTTCCCGGGCTTGACGCCCGGCAACTACCGCCTGTTGGCGAAGAAGTCAGGATTCGCGGATGTCTCGATTCAGAACATCCGGCTCCTGGTGAACACGCCGGCCACGGTGAACATCTCGTTCGAGTCGGTTGGCGCGGTGGCACAGACGATTGAAGTGACGGCATCTTCGGTTCAGCTGAATACGGTGGATGCAACGCTGGGCAACAGCTTTGGAACCAAGCCGATCACGCAGTTACCCTTCGAAGGACGCAAGGCCGACCGGCTGCTTTCGCTGCAGCCGGGCATCACCTATATCGGCGATGCCGACACGGTGAATGGCGGGTCTGACACGGCCACCGACCGCAACGGTTCGGTGAATGGCGGCCGTAGCGACCAGACCAACATCACGCTGGACGGCGTGGACATCAATAACCAGCAGACGCGCGATCCGTTCTCGGGCGCGCTGCGTGTGACTTTGGACTCAGTGCAGGAGTTCCGCGTTACGACAACCAACGCCAATGCCGATTCGTCGCGCGGCTCCGGTGCGCAGATTTCCCTGGTAACCCGTAGTGGCACCAACGAGTTCCACGGCGCGCTGTACCATTACCTGCGCAACAAGGCCACTAGCGCCAACACCTTCTTCAATAACCTCTCCGGACTGCCAACGCCCAAACTGAACCGCAACATCTATGGCGGCCGCGTGGGCGGCAGGATCATCAAGGATAAGCTCTTCTTCTTCGGCAACTTCGAAGGTCAGCAGGACAAGTACGACTCCAGCCAGGTGCGCACCGTGCCGAATGCGACGCTGCGCAATGGGATCGTGCAGTATTTGAACCAGAACCGCCAGATCATCCAGGTGCAGCCGCAGGAACTGGTGGGGCGCCTAGCCGACGCCCGCGGTCTGAGCCAGACTGCGCTCGGGCTGCTGCAGGCTTACCCCATGCCCAACGACTTCACCACTGGCGACGGCATCAACACCGCCGGGTTCCGCTTCAACGCGCCGGTGGCCGACCGCTTCAACACCTACGTCGCCAAGTTCGACTACATCCTGAACCAGAAGAACCGCCTGTTCATCCGAGGCCAGTTGCAGAACGATCGCGAGGGCGGCGTGCCGCAGTTCCCCGGATTACCCGAAAACACGGTGGATCTGAATAACAGCAAAGGCATTTCGGCGGGCTGGGACACCACGTTTACCAACAACTTGATCGGAAACTTCCGGTATGGCTTCACCCGCCAGGGCATCGAAACCGCTGCCATCGGGCTGTACCCGCTGTTCACGTTCCGCGGATTGTCGGAACCGCGCGGCATCGACCGCCCGTTCCGCCGTCTGGCGCCCACGCACAACATCACGGGCGACTTCACCTGGAATAAGGGCAATCACACCTTCCAGTACGGTGGGACGTATCGCACCTACACGAACGACCGCATCTCCTACGGCAACTCCTTCTTCGGCGTTACGGCCAACTCATCGTGGCTGGCTTCGAGCGGCCAGATTCTTAGCAATCCTTGGAACGATGCGGCCCTGGGCGCCAACCGCATTCTGGCCGGATCCCGCACTTCGTTCAACGACGCCACGGCGGCGGTGCTCGGCCTGGTGACGCAGGTCACCTCGCGCTACAACTACATTCCCAACCCCGATGGCTCGGCCCGCGTGCAGGATCCAGGTACGGGCGTCGCCCGAAAGTTCCGGGGCGAAGAGATCGAGTTCTACTTCCAGGACAACTGGAAGCTGACCCGCACGCTGAACCTGACCGCTGGCGTCCGGTATATGTACTGGCCCGCCGTTTACGAGGTGAACGGAATCCAGACAAGCACGAATATCCGCCTGAGCGACTGGTTCGATGCTCGCGTGGCCGCCGCCGACAACGGGCAGAGCGGAACCGCCAACGTGCCTCGCATTTCGTACCTGCTGCACAACCAGCAGGGTGGGCGTCCTCTTTACGACAACATCAAGAATTGGTCGCCGCGCGTGGCTCTCGCCTGGTCTCCGGAAGCGAAAAGCGGGTTGTCGCGCTTCTTCTTCGGTGGTCCTGGCAAGAGCGTCGTGCGCGCCGGCTGGGGGCTCTACTATGACGTCTTTGGCGCGGGCCTGATTCGCGCATTCGACGCCACTGCGCTTGGCCTCTCCACCAGCATCCAGAACACTTCCGGTCGCCTCGGGTTGGCCGACGTTCCGCGTCTCACCGGCCTCAATGACATCCCGTCCAGCCTGGTAACGCCGCCTCCGCCCGCCCAATTCCCTGTGGTGCAGCCCGACGTCTTCCAGATCACCAACAGCCTGGACGACCGTCTGCGCGCGCCCTACGTGATGCGCTACAACCTGTCCGTGAGCCGTGAATTCTCCAATGGGTGGCTGGTGACCGGCGCCTATGTCGCCAGTGGCGGACGCCGCACCCTGACCAGCGAGGATCTGGCGACGCCTCTGAATATCCGTGATCCGCAGTCCGGCATGGACTACTACGGCGCGGCCCAGATATTGACTCGGCAGGTAGCCGCCGACGTGCCGACGGCGCAGGTGCGCCCGGTTCCCTATTGGGAGAATATGTTCCCGGGTCTGGCGCGGAACGGGCTGACCTCGACGCAGGTTGCCTACAACCACTACGTCGACAACTTCCCCGATTCGACCTATGCGATCGAGTTGATGGATCGCGTCTGCTCTCCGTCCTGCAGTAAGCTCGGCCGCTACGCCTTCTACAGCCCGCAGTACTCTTATCTGCGGGCCATCCGCTCGATTGGGGCGTCCAATTACCACTCCATGCAGTGGAGTGTCCGCAAGCGTTTCACCAACGGTGACCAACTCGACTTCAACTGGACCTGGTCTCACTCGCTCGACCTCGGTTCGGTGACGGAGAACAATCAGAGCGCGGAGAACCGCGGCATCATTATCGGACCCTACAACCGCAAGCTGATGTATGCCTCCTCTGACTTCGACCAGCGCCACATCTGGAACGCCGCCTATGTCGTTGGCCTGCCCCTCGGAAAGGGCCGGCGTTTTCTCTCCGATGCCAACCCGTTCGTCCAGCAGGTGCTCGGCGGCTGGCAGTTGGGCGGCATCTATCGCCAGACAACAGGGCTCAACACGAGCGTCGGCCACAACAGAACCTGGCCCACGAACTACAACATCACCGGCTGGGCAACGACGGTAGGCGCCTTTGCCGATGGCAGCAACAAGAATGCCCCTGCGCCGAGCGGCGGCATCTCCGGCCCAAACATCTTCCAGAATCCGGCGACGGCTTTGGACGCCTTCGATTTCACGCATCCCGGCGAGATCGGCAACCGGAACAACGTCCGTGGGGATGGCCTGTTCACCATCGACATGAATTTGAACAAGAACTTCACCATGCCTTGGGAGAACCACTTCCTGCAGTTCCGCTGGGAAGTGTTCAACGTGACGAATTCGGTGCGTTTTGACCCGCGTAACATCAACCTGGCGCTCAGCAACCCGTCCGCGTTCGGCCGCTATGCCGGCACGCTTGGCGGTCCTCGCGTGATGCAGTTCGGGCTTCGTTACGAGTTCTGATCGGCCATCAGGATCTGTGTCCCGGGAAGAGGGCGGCCCGAAGACGGTCCGCCCTCTTTTTGCGAGGTGGGAATCCTGTATAATTATTCAAGAGTCTGTATATTTATCCAATGACCTATCCTATTGGCATCGTCGGCTTTCGTGGCTACTCCGGAGAGGATCTGGTGCGGTTGCTCTCCCATCACCCGCACGTGTCGGTGCACCTGTTGGAGCATCGCGCCGACTCGCAGGACCGTCCTCGACCGCGCCGGTATCAGGGGCCGCCCCGTATTCCATGCACGCCGGATGCCGTTCGGGAGGCAAAGCTGGCCGTGGTTTTCCTGGCAACGCCCCCGGAGGTCTCCATGGACTTGACGCCGTGGCTTCTGGAAGCGGGTGCAAAGGTGGTTGACTTGAGCGGGGCATTCCGGCTGCGTTCGGTTGCCAACTACAAGCGCTGGTACAAGGAGGACCATGCACAGGAAACTCTTTTGCACGAAGCAGTTTACGGGTTGCCGGAGTTCTTCCGGGAGCAGGTGCGCGGTGCACGGCTGGTATCGAATCCGGGCTGCTATCCCACCGCTGTGAATCTCGCCTTGCGGCCCCTGGTTGAGGCCGGCGTGATCGACCGCCAAGCCTCCATCGTGTGCGACGCCAAGTCCGGGGTCAGCGGGGCTGGTCGCAAGCCAAGTCTCAAGACAAGCTTCTGCGAGGTTACGGAGAACTTCTCGGCGTATTCCGTTCTGGAACATCGGCACGTTGCGGAAGTGCTGCTGACGTCCCAACTTGAAGAACACGAGTTCAGCTTCACGGCGCAGTTGCTGCCGATTGACCGGGGTATTCTGGAAACGATTTATTTCCGTACGAACTCGTCAATGAGCGCCTTGGATATTCTCAACATTTACGAGAAGAGTTACGGGAATGAGCCCTTTGTGCGATTGTACAACCCGGGTGGGTTGCCGGATTTACGTGCGATCCAGCGGACAAATTTCTGTGACATCGGGGTTGTGTGCGATCCCAGCACTCGCCGGGCGGTGGTGGTCAGCGCCATTGATAATCTGGTGAAGGGCGCCGCTGGACAGGCCATCCAGAACATGAATCTAATCCTGGGGCTCGATGAGACGGAGGGCCTGCTGTGAAGGTATTGGTGAAGGTGGGTGGGAGTCTGCTGGATAACCCTGTGGAGCGAGGACGTCTATGCAGCGAACTGGCTGCCGTCGCAAAGCAGGTCCAGTTGGTTGTCGTTCACGGCGGCGGCAAGCAGATGACCCGCTTCTTAGGAGAGCGCGGCGTGGAGAGCCGCTTTGTCGATGGGTTGCGCGTTACTACTCCGGAAGTGGTGGACGCCGTACTCAAGGTATTTGCCGGCACGGTGAACCATGAGTTCGTCGCCGCCTTTGTCCAGGCGGGAGCGATGGCGGTCGGGCTCACCGGGATCGATGCCTGCCTGACGGAAGCCGAACAACTGCGGCCGGAGTTAGGGGCAGTAGGCCGTGTGGTCCGGGCCAACGGCGCCGTCCTCGACACATTGACTAGCGGCCACTTCCTTCCGGTGGTGGCCTGTGTTGCGGGAGATCGGAACGGGCAGATCTACAACGTGAACGCGGATCAGATGGCGGTGGCCTGCGCGGCGGCATTCAAGGCAGACAAGCTGCTTTTTTTGACAGATGTAGAAGGGGTTAAAGGGCCGCAGGGCTGGATACCGGAGTTGACCCCTTCAGCGTGTGCCCGGTTGATTGCCGACGGGGTTGCTACCGGAGGCATGCAGGCTAAACTAAACGCCGCATGCGATGGCCTGGCTCGGGGCATCGGAGCAATCTCAATCGTTTCCGGTGGGCGACCCGGTGTGACGGCTGCTTTGCTCTCGGGGGAGAAGATTGGAACGACGCTTGTGCCAGACGGAGGGAACTGATGGCAGGTGCTATCGCCTTTGAGGCCCGAAAGGCCTCGTTGCAGGATATCGGCGCTCTTCTGAAGCTCATCAACTCCTTTGCCGCCAAGGGGATCATGCTGCCGCGCACGGAGTTCGAACTGGCGGAGAACATCCGGGACTTTACGATTATCACAACGCCGGACTCGCTGGTGGGATGCGGAGCGCTGCACTTCTATACCGCGAAGGCCGCCGAGATTCGCTCGCTCGCAGTCGACTCAGCGTTCCAGAAGAGTGGGGTGGGCGCACTGCTGATGAGTGCCCTTGAAAAGGAAGCGCGGGCTTACGGGTTGCACGCGTTGTTCGCCTTCACCTATGTGCCCGGGTTTTTCCGCAAAATGGGGTACCGCGAGGTGGACCGTGGGGAACTCCCGCTGAAGGCCTGGAAGGACTGCTTGCGCTGTCCAAAATTTCAGGCCTGCGATGAGATAGCGATGCTCAAGCCGCTGCGAGAGGACTACAGCCTACGGTCTGAGAACATTATTTCCGAGTTAGTCCCGCTGCCGGTGCTGCCACATTAAGCGTGCCGCCCCGACTTTTCCGAGTCGAAGGCGGTGACGCTGACGGGGTTTTACGGTTTTTTCTTATCGGGTGAGAAAAAACACACCCAAAAGCGACTACTTCCATGTGTCGATCAGCTCGGCACTGCTCCAAACAGAGCATCGTTAAACGTGGGGAGTTTTTCGGATGAAAGCGCAAACCGTTGACATCAGGGCGTCGATGGGCCGTATCCTGTGCTGCACCATTTTCCGTCCGGGCGGCAAGAAACTACTGGCTAAGGGTCACGTCCTGAGCGAGGAAGATATCCGCCTGCTCCAGACCGAGGGCATGGAGCACGTATGGGTGACGGAACTCGAGGATGGCGAGATTGGCGAAGACGACGCTGTGATGCAGGTTTCCCGCGAATTGGGTTGCGGCTGCCTGGAAATCCGCCTCGCGGCTGGAGGCCGTGCCAATCTGGTGGCCACCGAAGACTGTGCGGTACTGGTGGATGACGAGTTGCTCAAGCAGATCAACTGTACCTCCAGCATCGTCATCAGCACGATGCTCAATTTCTCGCACGCCAAAGCCGGTCAACGGATCTGCACCGTCAAAAGCGCACCGTTCGCCATTGCACAAGCACAACTTGAGGCCGTGATCAACATTATCCGCGAGCGAGGCCCAATTCTCCAGGCACGCCCGATTCGGAATCCGAGTCTGGCGGTGCTGTACTCCGATCCGGTTAGCGGCGACCGCGCCCGGCAGTTGTTCGAGAACATTATGCGGCAGCGGCTGGAACGTTTTGGCATTACCCCGAGCTTCGCCTTATCGTGCACGGAGGATGAGGGATCCGTGGCGCGTTCCCTCTCCCATCTGCTTCGGGCCCGTCCGCTTGGCATTCTGGTGGCGTCCACCACAGCTCCAGCAGGCCCCGATGATACCGTCGGCCGGGCGATGGCCAAAATTGGCTGTCATCTGGAACGATTTCTCGCACCAGTGGAGCCCGGCAACCTTTTTCTGCTAGGATACAAAGAGGATGTCCCGATTGTGTCGGCTCCGGGATGTTTCCGTTCGGCCAAGCCGAACGTAGTGGATATGGTTTTGCCGCCGATTTTGGCCCGCTACCGGGTGTCAGGCTGGGAAATCGCCTGCCTGGGTCACGGCGGCCTGTTGGCCTAATCGTTCTCCTCCACTACCACAAGCCGTTACCTCCGAGCGGCTTGTGGGTGCTCCTCAGCCGGGCGCCCGACCAGCGCCCGGCTTTTTTTGTGCCGCGCCTGTTTGACCTCTCCTATCTCCATCAAGAGGACTGATTGCGCTCTGGGCGGCCGTCGCTAGTTTTTGTTCATCGAGGTGCACCGCTAAGAGCCAATCGGGCCGCACTGCATATAGTACGTAAATGGGTGTGCCACTTGCTGTTCGACTGGACAGAGTGGCCTTGCGCTTTGGTCACCATATTGGATCCTTACGCAGGACCAGCGAAAGGTCGCGTTGCTGAGGCGCTCGCTGCAAAGTAACCCAACGAGTACCACAAGTCTGTTCCCCCGGTAGCGGGTCACTGCCGGGCGACAGAATAGATCCGGAACGCCTGGAGGTCTGTGCCTGTTGCGCAGACGTGGACCTATCTCGCACCCGCAGGAAGAGCCCAATTTTCCGCCGACGCAGCCTAACCACCGAAACCCGTAACTGCGGTTCTCCGCTACCGCTCAATCCCACTCCGGAACACCTCAGCCAGCAAATTTCCATCTAGGGACCCGTTCCGGTCCACCGCAGGCCTGCCCTTTCTATCAACGTCTTGCATTTCCAATACGTTCCGCGCTCCTACGCTTTGGTCGCTCTCATGCATTCTTCAATGCCGACGCCGGCTCAAGTGACGCTGCCGGTTTGGTACTGAAAGAGGTGATGCCTTATGCCCGTTCTCAAACCACGCAATCGGCTTGTCAACTTCCGCCTTAGCGAAGAGGAGTACGAGCGGTTGAAAGCAAGCTGTGCCCTCCACGGCGCACGCAGCCTGTCGGACTTTGCCCGTGCGGCAGTCTTACGCGCAGTCGTTCCCGGTGCTATTCCGGCTGACCCTATCGGCGGTCTGTCCGATGGTCGTGTGAATCAGATGGACCGAAAGATTCACGACCTCGAGAACCGAGTCTCGCAGTTGCTCAACCTCGTCGAGGCACTGCGCGTCACTGACGAGGCTCGCTCCCTCTCGGGTGTTCCCCGCGACTAGCTCGCAACCAAAGGAAGAATAAAGATGCTCACGTTGCTGCTGCTTTCGTTGTGTTTCGCCACGGCCCAGACTCGCATCTCCGCGGTCCAGGATGCCCAACTAGCAAACCTTCCCGCCCAGAAAATAGGCCCGAATGACCTCATCGCCGTCTCTGTCTATCAAGCGCCTGAACTGACCCGTACGGTGCGAGTCGGGTCGGATGGGCTAGTCCGTTTACCAATGCTCCGCCAGAAGATAAGGGCGGAGGCGCTTTTGGGGTCAGAACTGGAAGAGGCGATTGCAACCGCACTTCGCGATGAGAGCATCCTGGTTGATCCGATCGTGACGGTAACGATGGTCGAATACCACAGTCGGCCGATCAGCGTAGTCGGAGCAGTTCGTCGTCCGGTGACGTATCAGGCCATTGGTCCGGTAACGCTCTTGGATGCACTTGCTCGCGCTGAGGGGCTTATGCCGGAAGCCGGTCCGGAGATTCTGGTGAGCCGCACACAACCCGGCGAAGATGGACGGCCCACCGTAATCACACAGCGCATTCCCACCAAGGGACTGATTGATGATGCAGACCCGGCGTTGAACCTGAAGCTTTTCGGTGGAGAAGACATTCGAGTGCCTGAAGTCGGCAAGATCTATGTCGTGGGTAACGTTCGCCACCCTGGAGCGTTTCCAGTGCACGACACCAATGGTACAAGCGTTCTGAAGTTACTCGCTCTCGCTGAGGGGCTATT
>JAEUQF010000330.1 GCA_016789745.1 Bryobacterales bacterium | reverse complement strand
GCCGTCATGAACATGGGCGAGCCCCCCTCCCTCCTCCAGAACACCCTCCGCGGCACCAGCAAATGGATCAAGGTCACCCTCCAAGGCACCCAGGCCAACCGCTCCGCCATCGGCGCTACCGTCACCATCGAAGCCGCCGGCGTTCGCCAAACTCTGCCCCTGCTCGGCCAGTCCAGCTTCCTCTCGCAGAATGAGCGCCGCCTCCATTTCGGACTCGGCACCGCCGCCAAGGTTGACAAGGTCACCGTCCGCTGGCCCGCCGGCGCCTCCGAAACCTTCCCGGGCGGCCCCGCCGGCACCACGCTCCACCTCAAGCAGGGGGCCGGACAGCCATGACCCCCCTCGCCGCCTTACTGGCCTTGGCCTTCCTACAGTCCCCGGCCGATCCGCTTTCCGAACAGGCCATCGCCGCCGCCCAGTCCGGCGACCTCGCCTCCGCCGCCCGCCTCTGGTCCGAAGCCATCGCCAAGGACCCAAAGCACTTCCCTTCCCTCTTCAATCTCGGCCTCATGCTTCACCGCCAGAAACGCCAGGCCGAAGCCGCCCCCCTGCTCGAACGTGCCGCCGCCGTCCAACCCACCTTCCAGGTCCACCTCATTCGCGGCCAGAACTTCCAACAACTCGACCGTCGCGAGGATGCCATCCGCGCCTGGCGCGCCGCCCTCGCCCTCCAACCCAAAAACGTCAAACTGATGCAGGTGCTCTCGGTCGAGTACACCAAAGGCCGCTACTTCCACGAAGCCGCCGCCGTAGCCCGCCAGGCCATCGCCACCGCCCCCGACGATGCCAACCTCTACTTCCTGGCCATCAAAGCCTTCCAGGATGCCGGCGACCAGAACTCCGCCGCCACCCTCGCCGCCCAGGCCTCCGCCCGCTTCCCCCAGTCCGGCCGCGCCCAGTTCGAGCACGGCTACTACCTTCAAAAGAAAGGGGACACCGCCGCCGCCCTTCCTTTCCTGAAGAGGGCCATGGAGCTAGACCCCGGCTACGAAGAGCCCTTCTTCTTCTATGGCGACCTCCTCGTCAAACAGGGCAAATTCGACGAAGCCCTCGGTCCGCTCCGCAAAGCCCTCACCCTTCGCCCCGACTACTCCCCCGCCCGCGTCGCCCTCGCCCGCGCCCTCAGCCGCGTCGACAAACTGCCCGACGCAATCGCCGAACTCGAACAGGCCGCCCTCCTTGACCCGCGCAACGCCCAGCCCTGGGTTCTGCTCGCCCAACTCTACTTCAAACAGGGAAATGAGGAAAAAGCACGGCACGCCCGCGAAACGTCGCTCCGCTTGCGGCGCGAAAATCCCGAAGTCCTGGAAGCAGCCCAGGCCCGCCCGTTCCCCGCCAAGCAGCAGTAAAGACTACACTTGGCTCACCGAAAGCACCACTATGGATGCCGCCGATAGAGCCTATAGAACAAATCTATTGGTAACCATACCCACCGTGAGAGAAAATTACGAGTGACCCGTCGAGAGTGGAGGTAGTCGCGGCCGAGTCCGGACACGGGGAATGTCGTCCGGTGCGATTCGCTGTGTACGGTCTCCGTCGACTTCGACACAACTCGCAAATTCACTGCGCAAAGGACTTACGTGAACGACTTACAGGATTTTCTGCGACTTTCCTACGGCGAATTGGAAGAACTGAACCTTCGCGCCAAAGAACAGCGTCTGAGCCGCGTCCCGATGGACAAGATCCAGGAAGAGCGCCTCAAGTACCTCACCGACGAGAAGCGGATTAAGGCCGTCACCCTCCTGTTCAGCGATCTGGAAGGCCGCCTCCACGTCCTCGACTACGACAAGAAGTTCCTCCTCAAGAGCTGGGACAACCTGACCTTCGACGGTTCCTCCATCCGCGGCTTTACCGCCCAGAAGGAGTCCGACCTCCGCCTCCACATCGACTGGTCTGCCTTCTACTGGGGTCCGGCCGACATCTTTGGGCCCGGCAAGGTCATGGTCTTCGGCGAAGTCATCGATAAGGACGGCACCCCCTACTCCGCTGACATGCGCGCCGTCCTCAAGGCCTACGCCGAGGGCGTCCACAAGGCCAAGGGCTACACCCTGAACGCCGCCAACGAAATCGAAGGCTTCCTGTTCAAGGGTACCGACGCGGAACGTAACTTCCACGACACCGGCAAGTTCGAATACGTCAACACCGGCGGCTACTACCACTCGCTGCCGGGCGATCCGCTCCGCCTCTTCATCGACTCCGCCGCCGAAGTCCAGCGCGCCATGGGCTTCCAGAACGAAAAGGATCACCCCGAAGTCGCGCCGTCGCAGTTCGAAATCAACTACAGCTACTCGGAAGTCGTCGCCGCCGCCGACCAGATCCAGATCTACAAGCTCATCTGCCGCCAAGTGGCCACCAAGCTCGGCATGACCGCCTCGTTCCTGCCCAAGCCCATCGTCGGCGTTAACGGCAGCGGCATGCACACCAACGTCTCCATCACCGGCAACGGCGACAACCTCTTCTGGGATCCCAACGGCGTCGAGAAGGTCTCCAGCTTTGCCTGGGAGTTCGTTGATCGCATCCTCACCCACGGCAACGATATCTGCCTCGCGCTGAACGCCAGCGTCAACGCCTATCGCCGTCTGGACCCGCACTTCGAAGCCCCCAACCAGATCAAGGCTTCGGCCGTCGACCGCGGCTCCATGATCCGCATCCCGATCGGCAACAAGCGTTCCGCCCGTGTCGAAGTCCGCTCCGTCGGCCCCGACGCCAACCCCTACATGGTGCTCTACAGCATCTTCAAGACGGGCCTTGACGGCGACACCGCCACCATCGAGAACCTCCGCAGCGCCGAACGTTACCTGCCCGACAACATCTATGACGCCATGGACAACTTCGCCAAGGCCGAATGGACCACCAAACTCTACGGCGAAGACGTAAAGGGCCGCTACCTTGACCTCAAGAAGGCTTCCGCCGACCGTTGCGCCCGTGCCCTCGGCACTATCGTCAAGGTCCCCGAAGTCCAGTTCCACCACGAGGTCTACAACCAGTACCTCTGGAACCAGTTCTAATCCAACTGCTACCAAAAAGGAAAAGGCCGGCCGCTCCCCAGGGAACGGCCGGCCTTCTTCTTTCTATACGAAGTAGCGATGGAGAGCGGGTCCCCCAGCGGTCCGCCATAGCGCTGGCGACGGCGGAAGACCCGTCGCGCGACGCCCACGTCGCGCTCCGCGTTAGAACTGGAACCGCGCCACGACCTGCCCACTGCGCGGCGGCGAAAACACGCTACCCGCATTGATCCGTCCGAAGCCCGACAGCGGCACGCCGGCCGCGTTTCGCACCGGCGTCGCCAGTGCATTCCCCGAGTCCGGATTATTCAGATACGTCCGGTTGAACACATTGAAGAACTCCGCACGTAACGACAGCGTCATCCCCTCCCGCACCCGGAAGTTCTTCCCGAAATTGAACTGCTCGTCATAGCGCCGCGCATAGCGGTAGTCGTTGTAATAGGCAGCCGCCGTACCCCATTGTCCCGGCCCCGGATCGGCCCACGCCCGCGGATTCAGAACAAAGTCCGCGTTCGGGTCGATGCAGTGGCAGTTCAGATCCTTCAAAAACAGCGGCTCGCCCGGAACACGATTCGCATTCGTGCCCCGGAACAGCAGCGCATTCAGGTTATTCTGCGCACTCGGCACGCGAATCGGCGTCCCGCTGCCATAACGGAAGATCCCGCCAATCGTGTAGTCGCTCAACGCCAGCCGCAGGAACCGGTTCCCCTTCAAACTCGGCGTCTGGTAGTTGATTCCCGCCACGAACACATGCGGCTGGTCCGAACTCGAAAACGACTTCTGATTGCGACGGTTGAAAACATCATTAATCGGCACAACCGCGCCCGTGTTGTCCTCTACCGTCGTTAACGTCTTCGACCACGTGTATGCCACCGATGCCGTCAACCCGCGCGAGTAGCGCTTGGTCGCCTTCACCTGCAGCGAGTCATACCAATTGTTCCCCAGCGGCGCCCACAAGGTCCCAATCCCGCCAAACTGCGGATATGGCCGCAGCGTCTGCGCCACCGTCGCCGTCCCCGGGAATCCGGCGTACGGCAGACGGTTGAAGCCGCGCTGCGCCGCCAACGGCGAATCCACCCGCGATGTCAGCAGCGTGCGATCTTCGGCCCGATTCAGATCCAGACCCGCCGCCCGCACCCGATCTTCACTCAGCGCGTTGTAGTCCACCAGCCCGTTGGCCATAAACCACGCACCCCGATTGCCCACATACGCCGCCTCCACCACCAGGTCTGTCAACACCTCGCGCTGCAGGCTGATGTTCCAGTTCATGATGCGCGGCGGCCGGCCCGCGTTCGGATCCACAATCGCCGGCGGCGAATCCAACTGCCCGCGGCTCGGACGAATGCCCGGGTTATAACTGGCCGCAAGCAGGTCCGCCGTGTTGTAGTTCATGCCATTGTTCAGCACCAATGCCGGACTGCCGAACGCCGGTGTCGTAAAGTTCACCGTGTTGAACCCCATGCCCAGCGAGTTGCCGCCGCCGATATAGCGGAACTGCGACGTCTGCCCGTAGGAAACCGCAAACCCGCCGCGCAGCACCGTCTTCGCGTTCAATTGATACGCCACGCCCAAACGCGGTCCGATCGCATACGGATACGCACTCGAGAAGTCGCAGTTGCAGCGCCCCTGCCCGGAGCCCTCATAAATCGTCGCACCCGGCAAACCGCCCGCCGCCGGATTCGGCACCGTCGGCGCGAACATGCTCTGCCGCCGCCACAGTTCCCGCGGCGCCGGCTGCAAGTCCCAACGCAGCCCGTAGTCCAACGTCAGCCGCCGCGTTACCTTCCACGTGTCCTGCACGAAGAACGCCCACGCCATCTTCCGGTACTGCGGATCCTGCGTGTTGGCCACGCTGGCGCTGTTCACCTGCCCCAGCAGGAAACTGGCATACGGGAAGCCCACGTTGCCACCCGCCAACGCCACGCCTTCCAGCGCCGGCAGCCCCGTCTGCGCCGCCCCAAACGTGAACGACCCGGCCACGTTCGCCGTATTGCGATTCGTGAAGTTCGCGTTGCTCCATTCCCCACCGGCCTTGAACGTATGATTGCCGCGCACGTACGTCACGTTCGCCACGCTCGTCAACTGGTCCTGCACATACAGGTTGCGGTTCGTCGGCCCAATGTCGATCATGCCGCCCTGCGCGTTGTTCAAGCCCGTCATGCGCGGAAAACCGGCCGCAAAGCCACCCCGCAGCCCTAACTGCCCCGCCGCATCGAATCCGGAAACCGACTCCGGCGCCGCGTCCGGATTGTAGTAACGCACATAGCCCGCCCCGACATGCAGCAGCAGCACCGGCGACAACGACTGGTCGTAGTTCGTCCGGATCGTGTTGCTACGGATCAACTGATCGCGCCGCGCGCTGATCGGATCCGGCAGACCGTCCTGCCCGTTATCTTTATCCGTTCTCTGGCTCGAGTAATAGCCCGAAATTTTCGCGCTCCCCGAAAAGCTGTGGTCGATCTTGATGCTCGGAATCGCCTGGATCTTCCGGTACTGCGCCCGCCGCTCGAAGTTATTGATCAGGCCCCCCGTCAACGGCGTCGGGATCAACCCCTGAATCTTCGCCGCCACCGGGTCGAAGCGCGAAGTCGGGATGCGGTTTCCAGGGAAAACATCCCGATACGTTCTCCCGTCCACCACCCGCGAGGTGGCGGGATCATAGATCGCATTCTCCAGCAGCGGCCGTCCCAGCCCATCCTGGCCCAACACACGCCCCGTCAGCGCAGCGCTGAAGTCGCCATTCCGGTAAGCATTCGTCGGCACCGTGCCCAGCCCGTAGTACTGATTCTGAATATCCCGGAACATCTCATAGTTGAAGAAGAAGAACGTCTTGCCCTTCCCGTCATAAAGCTTGGGGATAAACACCGGCCCGCCAATGGACCCGCCAAAGTCATGCCGCCGCACACGCGGCCGAATCAGCCCACCGCTGCCGTTATTCGTAAACGGCACACCGGCATTCAACACCTCATTCACCATGTAGTCATAGGCGCTGCCATGAAACTGGTTCGTCCCAGAGCGCGACGTGAAGTTGAACAGCCCGCCGCCCACCTGCCCAAACTCCGCCGCGAAGTTCGATGTCTGCAGCGTGAACTCCTCCAGCGCCTCCACCGACGGCTGCGCCTCGTCGGACACCCGCGAATCCAGCGAACTGGTGGCATCCTGTCCTTCAAACACAATCTTGAACGTCGCCGCCGGCGCGCCGTTCACGCGAATCGAATTCCAGCCGCTGATGCTGGCACCCGGCGCCAACTGCACAAAGCTTAGCGGGTTCCGCACCGCGCCGGCACCTAACCCAAAATTCAGCGGCAGGTTATTCAACTGCTCGCGCAATACCGTGGTGCTCTGCGTCGCCGACTCCGTCTTCAACAAACTGGCATCGGCCGTGACACTCACCGACTCGCTGGTCGAGCCCAACTGCAGCACGATATCGACGCGGACCGTCTGCGCCACCTGCACACGCACACCCTTCTGTTCGTAGCGCCGGAATCCCGCAGCTTCCACTGCCAGATCATAAACGCCCGATGGAATGTAGGGAATCGTGAAGTTGCCGGTATCGGTCGTAACGCCTTTGAACACCACACCGTTGGCAGGGTTGGTGGCGATCACTTCCACATTCGGAACCAGCGCGCCGGCCGGGTCAGCCACCGTGCCAGTCACAACACCACGGTCGCCCTGGCCATATAACGACACGGAAAGAAATACAGGGATCAGAACTTGGATCAAACTGCGCATCTGCGCCTCCCACAACTCGGACTAAAATCGGATTTGGCTGGTAGCGTATCACAATTCGCCTTTGTCGTCTGCTTCTGTACATTCACTTGTAACGCCACTCCCCACTACATCGGCAGTGCCGCCTGCCGCCCCTGCCACGAACAGATCGCCGCCGCGTACCAAGCCACCCCCATGGCCCAGTCCAGCGGCACACTCACCACCGACCTGCCCCCCGGCGAAGTCAACCACAAGCCGTCCCACACCCGCTACCGCATCGAAGGCCGCGCCGTTCATTTCTCCTCCGAATCGCGCCCGCTGCGCTACTTCATCGGCTCCCTGGCGCAGGGGCGCAGCTTTCTCTTCGAAAGCGCCGGCTTCCTCTTCCTGGCGCCCGTCACCTGGTACGCCGAACGCGCCCGCTGGGATATGTCGCCCGGCTTCGAACAGGCCCGCCTCAACCTCTGGAACCGCCCCATTGAGCCCAATTGCCTGTTCTGCCACAGCACCCGTCCCCAACCCATCTACGGCACCCAGAACCGCTACGCCGATCCTCCCTTCGCCGAAGCCGGCATCGGCTGCGAGCGCTGCCACGGCCCCGGTTCCGACCATGCCGCTACCCGCGCCCCCATCGTGCATCCCGGCAAACTCGCCCCCGCCGAACGCGACGCCATCTGCGCCCAATGCCACCTCACCGGCCTCGCCCGCATCGACCGCCCCGGTCAGCAACTCGCCATGTACCGCCCCGGCCTCCGCCTGGACACCTTCGTCTCCGTCTTCGTAGCCGCCAACCCCCAAGGCCTCCGCGTCACCAGCCACGGCGAAACCCTCGCCTACAGCGCTTGCCGTAAATCCGCCGGAGAGAAACTCTGGTGCGGCTCCTGCCACGATGCCCACCGCGTGCCCGCACCCGCCGATCGCCAGGCCTGGTTCCGCGTCCGCTGCCTGCAATGTCACGCCGCCAAACTGCCGCCCGAACACGCCGCCCGCGCCGCCTGCATCGACTGCCACATGCCGCGCTCCCAAGCCTCCGACGGCAATCACGGCGTCTTCACCGATCACACCATCCCCAAAACACGCCCCGCAAAACCCGCCCAGCCCACCCGCGACCGCACTCTGATTCCCTTCCCCGGCTTTGCCTCCGACAACCGCATGCTCGGCCTTGCCTATGCCGAAGCCGCCCTCGAGTCCAATGACACCACCCAGCGCCGTTCCGCTCTCCAACTGCTCCGAGCCGCGCTGCCCTCCAATCCTTCGGACTGGAATCTGCTCACCCGCCTGGCTTACCTGGAAGAGCCCGCCACCGCCCTGCCCCTCTATGAGCGCAGCCTCCAGATCAAGCCGCAGCAACCGGCTGCCCTCACCAACGCCGGCGCCCTCCATGCCCGCCAAGGCGACCTCCCCAAAGCCATCGAATACTGGCGCCGCGCCCTCGCCATGAACCCCGGCCTCACCGAAGCCTCCCGCAATCTCGCTACCGCCCTCGAAGCCTCAGGCGATACCGCCGCCGCCCGCGAGGTCCTCCGCCAAGCCACCCTCTTCGCCCCGGGAGTCCTCCCATGACTTGCCTCCTCCTGCTCCTCGGCTTACTCCACGCCGAAATTCGCTTCGACGTTAAGCCACTCCCCTTCACCCTCCACAACGGCGCCGCCGGCGACTTCCGCCTCGTCGAACTCATGGTCGGCGGCACCGCCCTCCTCGACTACGATAACGACGGCTGCCTCGACATCTTCTTCGCCAACGGCGCCGCCCTCCCCTCCCTCCAAAAAACGGGCCCCCCATTCTGGAACCGCCTCTACCGCGGCGATTGCAAACTCGGCTTCACCGACGTCACTTCCGCGGCACAGTTGGAGGGCGAAGGCTACGCCATGGGCGCCGCCGCCGGCGACTACGACCACGACGGCCACACGGACTTATTCGTGGCTGCCGTCAACGGCAACCGCCTCTATCGCAACCTCGGCAACGGCCGCTTCTCCGACGTCGCCGCCCAAGCAGGCCTCACCGGGAAGATCCGCTGGTCCGTCGGCGCCAGCTGGTTCGACTACAACAACGACCATCTCCCCGACCTCTTCGTCGTCAACTACCTGGACTGGCAGCGCGACACCGAACCACGCTGCGGCACAGACCGCGCCCGCTTCTACTGCCACCCCAACGCCTTCCGTCCCCTCCCCAATCAACTGTTCCGCAACAACGGCGATGGCACCTTCACCGACGTCACCGAACCCTCCGGCATCGGCGCCCACCTCGGCAAAGGCATGTCCGCCTCCTTCGCCGACTTCGATCAGGACGGCTTCACCGACATCTACGTCGCCAATGACTCCATGCGCGCCTTCCTGTTCCGCAACCAGGGCAACGGCCGCTTCGAAGAAATCGCCCTCGAAGCCGGAGTCGCCCTCCGCGATGACGGCTCTCCCATCGCCGGCATGGGCAGCCACTTCGACGACTACAACAACGACGGCGCCCCGGACCTCATCGTCACCGGCATGATCAACGACACCTTCCTGCTGTTCCGAAACCTCGCCAAACTGTGGCAGTTCGAAGACGACCGCGCCCGCACCGGACTGCTGCTCGCCACCCGCCAGCTCACCGGCTGGGCCGCCGCCTTCGTCGATTTCGATAACGACGGCTGGAAGGATCTCTTCTTCGCCCTCTCCCACTTCCCGCGCCTGGAACGCTACACCGGATCCGGCTCGGAACTGCCCTGCCGCGTCCTGCGCAACAGCGACGGCCGCCGCTTCTCCCCAGCCCTCGACGTCACCCCTCCGGCCTACTGGCGCGGCGCCGCCTTTGGCGACTTCGACCGCGACGGCCGCGTCGATGCCGTCGTCACCGCCATCGGCCAGCCCGCGCGCCTGCTCCACAACCGTACCGAAGCCGGCAAGTCCATCACTTTCCGCATCTCCGCGCCCGGCGCCGTGGTACGGCTCACCCTGCCCGATGGCCGCACGCTCACCAGCCATGCCTCCACCAGCATCGGCTACGCCTCCTCCAGCGAACCCGTCGTACACTTCGGCCTCGGCCCGCATTCCAAAGCCGCCAAAGTCCTCATCAGCTGGCCCGGCGGCCAGCAGCAAACCCTCACCGATCTCCCCGCCGGCATTCATGAGGTCAAACGCCCATGATCCCCCTCATCCTTCTGCTGGTTGGCCTCGCCCCCGCCCAGACGCCATCCCCTGGCAAATCCGACTACGAACGCGCCAACGCCCTCTTCCAACAGCAGCAGTTCCAAAGCAGCCTCGACGCCGTAGAAGAAGCCCTCCGGCTCGATCCCAAACTCCTCCCCGCCCTCACCCTGCGCGCCAAACTCGCCATGGCCGCCAAACGCTACGACCTGGCCCGCGCCGATCTCGAACGCGCCGTCTCCCTCCACCCGGATGCCGCCTACGCCCAGTTCCTGCTCGGCCTCGTCCTCTATGAGCAGAACGAGCTGCAACTCGCCCTGGCGCCGCTCGAAGCCGCCATGAAGCGTAATCCCAAGGACCCGCGGGCCCCTCTCTATTTAGGACTGTGTGTGGAAAGCCTCGGCGATACCGCGCGCGCCGCGTCGCTCTATGACCGCACCATGCAGTTGGAAGAAGCCGCCCGTCAACCGCAGGTCGAAACCTACCTCATCGCCGCCCGGCTGCAGATGGTACTCGACCAAAACGAGCAGGCCGCGCGCGTACTCCAAAAGGCCATGCGCCTCAACAACCGCCATCGCGATGTGAACTTCGAATGGGCAAGGCTCGAAGCCAGGCAGGGAGACTATCCCGGCGCCGTCGAAGCCGCCACCCGCGCACTGACGCTGCCCACGGCCGAAACCACCGACGCACAGATCCATGCCCTGCTGGCAAGGTCCTATCAGGCATTAGGTAAGGGGGAGAAAGCCAAACAACACGCTGCCGCCGCGAAAGCGGAGCACTGACCGGCTAAGCCAACCTGACGGGGCGTTATCGCCGCGAGGCGCGTTACCGCCGCTCTTCCTTGGCTTTTCGTTCCCGGTCCCGCGCCTCACGCTCCTCGATCATCTTCTGGTACGCCGCCTGCTGCTCATCCCGCAGCATTGCCTTGATCTCGGTGCGCTGTTGCGCCTGAATATCCCGCATCTCGGCATCGGAACGCTGCTTGGCTTCCCGATACCGCGGCCCGTACTGTTCAAAGATGCCTTCCAGTTTCTGCATCTGGCCTTCGTCCAGATTCAGCTTGGTCTTCATCTGCCGCAGATACCGGACTTTGAAGTCCTCTCGCGGCGGGGGCGTCGCCTTCGCCGCTACTGCCTTGGCCGAGTACAGCTTATGGCCAAACCCGCCCACCACGGCGCCGCTCGCGAACACCAGAAACAGGTACAGCCCCAACATCCCGGAGCTAGTTCTTACTGCCACAATCCTTCTCCATGCGGCTCCACATCAATGTCCGCGTAGGCCACCGTCGCTACTTCGTCCTCTACCAGGTCGATCAGGCCAATCACGGCATTGGGGTTTCGCACGGAAGGAGTCAACAGCAACGTCCCCATCACCAGCGATAACGCCGCCGCCGCGGATACAAATACCCGCGTGAAGCGCCGCATCGTGAAGGGCACGGATTGACGAGCCTCAATCTTCTGCCAGAGCCCCGGCATGAAATCCGCGCTCGGCTCTACCTCCGGACATGCTTCCCGGTACTCCCGAAGCAGATTGTCGAATCTACCGTCCAGATTCTGGTTGCTCATCGCTCGTCCCTTTGCCCCTGTCCTATTCTACTCATTTGCCAGGCGGCGTGGCATTCCCACCCTGTAAGGCTTCGAATGCTTTCAATACGCGCTGCCGCGCCCGAAATAGGCGCACCTTCAACGCGTTTTCGTTGACTTTGTAGACAGCCTCCAACTCCTTCAACGACAGCCCTTCTACTTCCTTCAACGTCAGTAGAATGCGATCCTCCTCGGATACGTTCCCAAGAAGCGATTGCACGAACTCCCGCAAATTTGCCTTCTGCTGTTCTATATCGCGTTCGCGACCACCGGCTTCGGCATCCGCTGTCATCACCTGCTGCTCGCTCAGATCCGCCATGCGCGACTCCGGACGCCGCCGCTGCCGCCGCATGTAATCGTATGCCGCATTCACAGTCAGGCGGTACAGCCAAGGCTCGAATACCTCCGGCGACCGCAGTTGGTCCAGCGAATAGTACAAGCGTAGGAATACTTCCTGCCCTACGTCCTCTACATCTTCCGGACGCCCGATTAACCTTGCTATCGTTCCGAGTATGCGTTTCCGATAGGTCTGGACGATCTTGTTGAACGCTGCATCGTCCCCTTCGCGTGCCCGCTGAATCAAACTGAATTCTACGAGCATGCCGTCGCCCACCGGTCCTGCGCGGCCAGGCCTCGCCGCCCTCGCCAGCCTCGAACCTTCGCCAGTCCTTCGCCAGCAAGCGCGGTCTTCCCGCCGGTCTCAGGCGTTTCGCACTCACATCCACTATGGCGCTGGTTCAAACTGTTAGGTTACAAGGAGGCTGCCCCGTTGCCAAGCCGGATCCCCGTGCGCCCCGTCCCGGTCCTCCGTAACGGATTCCCTGTGCCCGCTAACTGCGATGCCTTCCGGACAAGAGAGCTGCGTTCTCCCGTACTCGTCTGTTCGTAAACCTGCAACGCCTGAATCAGCCGGTCAATAGCAGACCGCCGAACATATAGGTGCTGCAACTCGGTTTCAACGTCCGACAGTACTTGGGGAGGTGACGTTATGTGTGACATGTGTCTTCCATGTTGGTACTACTAGTACCTTACCACAATGACCCTCTTTGCGGGTATCCTTCCACTCTTTTGGGGGTGCCACTTTACCCCCTTTTGCGGGTATTCCTTCACCGCTGAATCAACCCCTCCATCCTCGCAAACGCCCCCTCCAGCCGCTGCGGCCGGTCCAACACCCCGCCAAACAGATCCCCACACCGCGAAAACCGCTCCAGCACATTTCGTATATGAAACTGCTGCGGCGTCAGCCCCGGACGCACTTCCCGCCACTCCAGCGGCGTCGCTACCGGAGCCCCCGCATAGGCCCGCAGCACATAGGGCGCCGAAATCGTCTTCCCGCTCGATTGCTGCATGAAATCAAAGTAAACTCGCCCCTTCTCCCGCTTCGCCACCGCCCGCGGCGACGTGAACAAATCCGGCCGCTCCATCGTCACCAGGTGGCTGATCACCTGCGCAAATCCGCGCGTCTGCTCATAGCTGTACACCGGCTCCAACGGCACGTAAATGTGCATGCCATCGCCGCCCGTCGTCTTCGGATAGCCCACCAGCCCCACCGCATCCAACTTCGACCGCACTAGCAGCGCCGCCTCGATAATCTTGTCATACGGACACTCCTGCGGATCCAAATCGATCAACAGAAAATCCGGGTTATCCAGGCTCCCCACCCGGCTCATCCACGGGTTCTGGTCAATGCACCCCAGGTTCGCCAGGTACAGCAGCGACGCCAAGTCATCGGCCACTACAAACCGGATCGGCGCCTGGTTGTGCTCGGAATAGATCGGCTCCACCCGCAGCCAGTCCGGAAAATGCTCCGGCGCATCCTTCTGAAAAAAGGACTCCCCATGAATCCCGTCCGGATACCGCCGCAGCGACAGCGCCCGGTCCCGCAGGTACGGCAGAATCAGATCCGCCACCTGGAAGTAGTAATTCAGCACATCGCGCTTCGTGTAGCCGTGCTCCGGATAGTACACCTTGTTCAGATTCGTGAACGTCAGCCGCCGCCCGCCGATGTCCAGAATCTCCTTCTCCCGATCCCCCGCCAGCAGCGGCTCCGGCGCCTGCCACTTGCGCGACCCCGCATCGGTCTCCGCACTTTCAAACACACAATCGCGCGCAGACAAATCGTTACGAAAACCCAGAAACACCGGCGCCCGCAAATGCCGGTCCAACGTCCAGTTGCTGAACTTCACTTCCACCACCAACCGCGGCTTCACCCAGACCGCCGGCGCCGCCATCTCCGGCCTCTCCGCAAACGGCATCTCCCGCGTCACCAACGGCTGCAGCTTCTCCCACGCCAACCGCAGCGACTCCTGGTCAAACCCCGACCCCACATTCCCCACATACACCAGCCGCTCCGATTCCGGCGACTCATATAACCCCAACACCAGCGACGCGAAGTAGTCCCGTTTTTCCCCCTCCGCATAGCCGCAGACCACAAACTCCTGCTGCTGCGTCACCTTGATCTTCACCCACGCCGGCGACCGCCGCCCCTCATACGCCGACCCCGCCCGCTTCGCCACAATCCCTTCCAACCCCGATTGCCGCGCCAGTTGGAACAGCGCCTCGCCCTGATCCACGAAATGCTCCGACAGCTTCACATGCGCCGACGGCCGGATCAGCGTCGCCAGCAGCCGTTTCCGATCCTCAATCGCACACCGCCGCAAGTCATAGCCATCCAGATAGAGAACATCAAACAGATACAGCAGCACCGGCATCTTCTTCGACAGCGTCAGCGCATGCCCGGCATCGCCCACGTGCATCCGGTGCTGCAGCAGCCCGAAACTCGGCAGTCCGCGCTCGTCCAGCGCCACAATCTCCCCATCCACAATCGCCGACGTGCAGTCCAGAAACTCCGCCAGGTTCCCCAACTCCGGATACTGCCGGTCCATCGCATTGCGATTGCGCGACACCAGCCGCGTCACCCCGTCTTCCACATAGCAAAGCGACCGCACCCCGTCCCACTTCACTTCAAACAGCCATCCCGGATCGCCTGGCGGCCGAGCCGCGGTGAACGCCATCATCGGCGCCAAATCTCGCGGCATCGGCGCCTCCACCGCGCCCGGAATCCGCTCCAGCATCGGCGCCTCGCCCCCATGCGCCCCAGCCTCCACCTGCGCCGCGATCTCCTCCTGCGTGCGCCCCGTCTTAACGCTATACGTGTAGAGGTTGATGTCGTAGTTCTCCACCACCTGCCCGTCGCGCTTCTTAATCAGCAGCCAGTCCCGCCCCTGGTTCTGCTTGGTCCGCGCCAGCACGAAATCGCCCTGGAGCTTCTTCCCTGTCAGCCGGAACTTGAAATCACCCCGCTCGATCTGCCCCTCAGCCGCCGGCTCGCCTACCACCTCATACGTCCCCTGATCCCACAGCATCATGCTGCCCGCCCCATAGTTGCCCGGCGGAATCACCCCCTCCCAGGTCAGATACTCCATCGGGTGATCCTCCACATGCACCGCCAGCCGCTTGTCCTTCGGATCCAGCGACGGCCCTTCCGGCACAGCCCACGACCGCAACGCCCCACTCACCTCCATCCGCAAATCGTAATGCAGACGACGCGCCCGATGCCGCTGCACACAGAACACCCCGCCCCACGTCTCCCCCGGCCGGTTCTCCGGCCGCTCCCCGCGCGGCTCCGGCGTCTTTTCAAAACTGCGTTTCTTGTCGTATTCCTCTAGCGCCACGGCTGTCGCCCCTGTAAAAAATTGTCTCCCATCCCCGCCCTTCCCCTCACGCCTCCCTACAATAGAAGCAGCCGCCGATGTCGGAAGCCTGGCGCAGACGCGTCTTCCTGCTGCAGTGCATTCTGCTGATCGCCACCGGTGTGCTCGTCTTCTTCCAATACCGCACCCTTATGCGGCTGCAGGCCGCCGAGCGCGCCGCCGCGGCCCCCGGCGGTATTAAACCTATCTCCATGGAGCGTGTCTTCAACTTCCCCGAAGTCACCTGCGCGCCGAAGCCCATTCCCGTTTTCACCGAAGACAAGAAGCAAGCCGTCGCCGCCGTCCCCCAAAGCCTGACCATCCTCGCCCGCCAGCAGTTCCAATATGGCCTCCTGGTCAGCGGCTGCCTCCTTGGCGGCCTCCTCATGGGCGTCGCCATCTCCCACCGTGCCGCCTCCAAGGAAACCCGCCTCGCCGCCCTCAAATCCAACTTCGTCTCCAACATCTCCCACGAGATGAAAACCCCGCTCGCCAAAATCCAGATGTTCGCCGAAACCCTGGAAGCCGGCCGCGTGCGCGACCCCCAGAAAGTCGTCGAATACACCCGCGTTATCCACAAGGAGTCCCGCCGCCTCGGCCAGATGGTCGAAGACGTCCTCGACTTCGCCCGCATGGAAGCCGGCACCCTCCGCTACCGACTCGCTCCCTGCGATACCACGGCCCTGCTCGACCGCATCGCCGCCGAGTTCGAGTCCACTGTCGAGATGGCAGGCGGCACCTTCCGCGCCCACCTCGCCGACGACCTGCCTGTCATCCTCGCCGACGAGAAAGCCCTCGGCCAGGTCGTCCAGAACCTCCTCGACAACGCCCTCAAATACTCCCCCGACGAGCGCTTCATCACCCTCACCGCCGACTGGCAGCCCGGCATCATCCGCATCGAAGTGGCCGACCGCGGCGTCGGCATCCCCGAAGCCGATCGCCAGCGCATCTTCGATAAGTTCTACCGCGTCGAAGGCGGTTCGGTCCACAATACGAAGGGAGCCGGTTTAGGACTCGCCATCGCCCAGCACATCGTCCAGGCGCATGGCGGCAAAATCGAGGTGGCCAGCCGCGTCGGAGAAGGCAGCCGCTTCACCGTTACCATCCCGGCCGCCCGTATCGAACATGGACAGCACGCCGAAACTGTTGATCATCGAGGATGAGCCGGACCTGGTTCTGGGCCTGCGCGATAACTTCGAGTTCGAAGGCTTTCGTGTGCTCGATGCCGGCGATGGCGAAAACGGCCTCGCCTTAGCCGTCAGCGAAGAGCCCGACCTCATCCTGCTGGACCTCATGCTGCCCAAAATGAGCGGCTATGACGTCTGCCGCGAACTCCGCCGCCGCGGCTTCAAAATGCCCGTCATCATGCTCACTGCCAAGAGCCAGGAGGCCGACATCATCGCCGGCCTCGAACTCGGCGCCGATGACTACGTCACCAAGCCCTTCTCCGTCCGTCAACTCGTCGCCCGCGTCAAAGCCCACCTCCGCCGTTCTTCCGGCAAAGGCGAGCAGAACGAGTACAGCTTCGGCGACGTCTGGCTCGACTTCCGCAACTACCAGGCCAAACGTGCCGGCGAGCCCCTCACCTTGTCCCCCAAGGAATTCGACCTGCTCCGCTACTTCGTGCGGCGCCGCGGCGAAACCGTCAGCCGCGAAGATCTGCTCAACGATGTCTGGGACATCCACGACTACCCCATGAGCCGTACCGTCGACAACCACATCGCCAAACTCCGCCAGAAGATCGAGGCCGAGCCCGCCAATCCGCGCTGGATCATCACCGTCCACCGCACTGGCTACAAGTTCCTAGGCTGAGGCTTTCGCCTTGATCTCCATCTGCGCCAAAAGCCGCCCGGTGATCGCCGTAATATCGGCAATCGCCTCCTCATAAGCCGCCTCATGCACCCGCGCCGGATTCCGCGACCCGGTCACTTTCCGGATAAACTGCCGAGCCGCCGCCGACACCTCATCCTTCGTTGCCAGCGGCTGCCCAGTCTTACGAAGCACCTTGATACTGCGACACATCCCTCTATCTTCCCGCAGCCGGTGCCGCTCCAGATATCGTGTCAGAAACCGGCTGGGGTTTCGAACCGCCTGCAACCCAGGCCCTGATGGGCCGCCGATACCGTACCGAACACGCGCGCCATCCGCTCCTTATATTGTTTGCCCGGTTTTCTCTGCGTCCTTGGCGGCTCTACCGCACGACTTTCCGAAATCGTGTGCCGCATATGCAACGGAGTATCCCAGGCCCTGCGGGCCGCCCATAACCGTGGATACGCGTGGCTCTTGGGTAGTGCGTCTTCAACGGAGCCGCTCTCCAACAGGGTACTGAAAAGCCCCCTATCGGACTTAGCCGCCGATAAACGCCGATTCAAAACAAAGAGCTTAGTCGCGGTAGGGATGCCCGTTACCGGACGCCCCCCGCACAGATCCGTACGGGCGCACTTTAGCGCATACGGCTCCTACCTTGGGTGCATGGCGTCAAACCGTACGCGCCGGGTTCCGGATGCAGAATCCGCGGCAGGGGTAGATAGCGATCCAGGATCGAACCGAATCGCTCCCACGGAAGGCGATGCCGCTGGCTGCGACGCCGAAGCGCCTCCAGCCATGCCCGTGCCACCTCCCGCCGGAACATCTGCAGCGCCGCGAAGTTCCCGGGAACCGCATGATAGTTGAAGTAGCCCTGCACCACCAACCGCAGCCAGTCTCCGGTGTCGGCAATCGACTCATGCCAGCGCTTGCGCAACTCCTGCCGAACCTCTTGCAGTTTGCTCCGCAGTCGCTTCTTAATCGTCCGCCGTTTTACCGTG
>JAEUQF010000254.1 GCA_016789745.1 Bryobacterales bacterium | reverse complement strand
CCAGCACATCGTCTCCACCCTGCGCCTCACCGGCAATGACCCCGCCGAACAGGACCGCCTCGAGCGCATCCTCGAAGAGAGCAAGCCGCCCCTGCCACCGGCCGCCGCGCATCTGCACTACCTCCTGGCCACTCCCTTCCGCTATCCCCCTTCGAAGTACGGCTCCCGCTTCCGCGCCTGGCCCGATCCCGGCGTCCTCTACGCCGCCACCCAGCGCCGTACCGCCTGCGCCGAACTCGGCTTCTGGCGCTGGCGCTTCCTCACCGACAGTCCGGGCCTGCCCGAAGTCCCTGCCGCCGCGCAGACCCTCTTCCAACTCGGCATCGCCGGCCGCGGCATCGATCTAACGCTGCCTCCTCTCGATGCCTGGTCCGACCACTGGCGCCATCCCGACGACTACGGTCCCACTCAGTCCCTCGCCAGACAGGCCCGGGCCGCCGCACAGCAGTGGATCGCCTACACGTCCGTCCGCGACCCCCAAGCCGGCCGCTGCTACGCCGTACTCGATCCCGCCGCCCTGAAGCCCCGCCAACCTCTGGCCCAGGAGACCTGGTACCTCACCGTCACGCGCACCTCCGCCGTCTGGCAGCGCGAACGCGAAACCTTCGTATTTCCATTCCATCGTGATAAACTCATCGTGCAGTAGCTCACGAATTCATCGCTCACCCCAAGGAAATACATCTGGGATTGTGTAAGGCGAACAGGAACGTCTGTCCTCAACTCATACCATTCGTTGCTCACCCGTGAAGGAGCCTTCGGAATGCCCGTTACCTGGTCGAACAGCGTCCCCCACTCGCTAAAGCCCGGCGCCCATCCCTACACCCGCGGCCCCTGGACCCCCAACTACATCGAGTGCGACGCCGTCGACATGCAGGTAATCGGCAAAATCCCCGAAGATATCGACGGCGTATTCGTCCGCAATACCGAAAATCCCGTCCATACCCCCCTCGGCCATTACCACCCTTTTGATGGCGATTCCATGGTCCACGTCATGGCCTTCCGCCACGGCAAAGCCGAATACCGCAACCGCTTCGTCCGCACCAAAGCCTTCGTCGCCGAACAGGAAGCCCAGGAATCCCTCTGGGCCGGCATCCTCAACGAGCCTTCCCTCTCGAAACGTCCCGGCTGGGGCGAACAGGGCTACAACAAAGACGCCTCCTCCACCGACGTCGTCATCCACGCCGGCCGCATCGTCACCACCTTCTGGCAATGCGGCGAGGGCTATTGCCTCGACCCCTACACGCTGGAACAATACGGCACCGAGCCCTGGACCCCGCTCGACGGCATCGCCGCCCACTGCAAGACCGACGAAGCCACCGGCGAACTCCTCTTCTTCAACTACTCCAAATACGCCCCCTACCAGCACTACGGCGTCGTCGACCACAACAACCGCCTCATCCACTACACCCCCATCCCCCTGCCCGGCCCCCGCATGCCGCACGACATGGCCTTCACCCAGCATTACTCCATCCTCAATGACCTGCCGCTATTCTGGGACCCTGCCTTACTCCGCAAGGGCGAACGCAAGCTCACCTTCTTCAAGGACATGCCCAGCCGCTTCGCCATCATTCCCCGCTACGGCAGCCCCCACGACATCCGCTGGTTCGAAGCCGGCCCCACTCACGTCTGGCATTGGATGAACGCCTATGAAGAGGGCGACGAGGTCATCCTCGACGGCTACTTCCAGTGCGACCCCGATCCTGCTCCCCTCGAAGGCATGCCCTGGGCCATGGGCAAACTCATGGCCAACATCGACTCCCACTCCTTCCAGTCACGCCTCCACCGCTGGCGCTTCAACCTCAAAACCGGCGCGGTTCGCGAAACCCACCTCGATGACCGCTACCTCGAGTTCGGCACCTTCAACCAGCAACTCGCCGGACGCAAGGCCCGCTACGCCTACTCCACCTCGCTCAAGCCCGGCTGGTTCCTGTTCACCGGCATCGTCAAGCACGATCTCGATACCGGCCGCGCCTGGACCTACAACTTCGGCCGCAACCGCTTCGGCGGCGAGGCCCCCTTCATCCCGCGCCTTGGCGCCACCAGCGAAGACGACGGCTACCTCGTCACCTTCGTCACCGACATGGTCGAAGACCGCTCCGAGTGCATCCTGCTCGACGCCCGGGATATCGAATCCGGCCCCATCTGCCGTATCATTCTCCCCCACCGCATCAGCAGCGGCACCCACACCGCCTGGTCTGACGGAGAAAGCATCCGCCAACACCAATCCAGAGGCCGTTAGCCTCTCATCATCTCCTCCCAAGTCACCTCGCGACGCCGGTCCATCGCCATCCGCCCCAGAATCGCCGTCAGCGTACTCTCGGCCCCGCGCACGCCCGTGTTCTCCGGCTTGCCCTCCTGAATCCGCTGCACAAACGCCGCCACCGAATCCACCGCGTTCGACCGCGGCGACTTCTCCATCACCGCCGCCGCCGACCCCACCATATGCCGCCAGTGATTCTCCGACGTCTCGATAAACCCCTTCTCCCCGAAAAACTGCTCCACCACGTCGCGATAGCCCGCGGGCGCCAGCGTCGTGCCCGATAACTGCCCCTGCACTCCCCCCGCGTACTCGAACGCCACGAAGTTGTGATCCCTTACGTCGCCCTCGCGTGCCACCGTGGTACCGCCTGCCCCAATCGCGCTCACCGGACGTCCCCCCAGAAACCAGTTCAGTACATCCACCGAATGAACGTTGTTTTCCACAATGAGATCGCCGCTCAACTCGCGCCATTTATACCAACTGGCCACCTTCTCCGGCATCGACCCCGGCCGCCCACCGCCCGCCGCCGGAGGCGCCGCCGAATGCTTGATGAACCGCGCCGACCCCATCCGGATTCGCCCCACTGCCCCCGAATCGGCCATCTGCTTCGCCTTCAAATACAATTGCCCGTAACGCCGTTGAAAACCAAACGTGATGTTCACCTTGCGGTCCGCCGCATCGGCCGCCCGCATGATCCGCTTGCAACCCTCCACGTCCGCCGACGCCGGCTTCTCAATGTAAATGTGCTTGCCCGACTTCACCGCCGCCTCAAAATGCTCCGCATGCAGAAACACCGGCGTGGCAATGATAATCGCATCAATATCGCTCGCCAGCATCTTCTGAAAATCCTGGTAAAGCCGCGGCCGCTCCACCCCAATCGTCTTGCTCGCCGCCGCCATCCGCTCTTCCTTCAGATCGCACAGCGCCACAATCCGTGCCGGCGTGTTCTTTGCCATCGCCGCGGCCACAAACGTCCCGCGATTCCCCGTTCCCAACACGCCCACCGTCACCGCGGAATTCGCGGCGTACGATGTCGCCGCCGCGGCCGTCGAAACCAACCAAGTGCGCCGGTCCATCATGCAATCTCCCCAGACGCCCGTAGCAGCGTCTCCTGCAGCAACAACTCGTGATCGTAGGAATGCTTCAGCGGCTGGCCGGATTTCAGCGCCCGTGCCAACTCCGCAAAGTCCGGAATAAACCGCGGTTGCGGCGGCAGATCGATCTGCTGCGTCCCCGCTCGGTACGGTCCCTGCGCCGTCCGAAGATGCACGTGCATCCGCGGCGGCGATGACTCCGGATACACCAGAAACGTCCCATTGGTCCCCAGAATCTCAAACGAACGGTGCTCGCCAGCCCCCGCCATCTTCGCCGCCTGCGTGATCACCGCCAGCGCCTTATCATACTCAAACACCGCCAGATTATTGTCTGCCAGCGTGTCCGGCTCACTCGTGTCGTGCCGCAGCCAACTCTTCACCGCCTTCGGACGCCCCAGCAACTCCACCACCCGGTCGATCACATGCCCGCTCAACTCAAACAACCCGCCCCCGCGATACTTGGCTTCAATGGCCCGCCCTTCCTGATCCCGGTCCGAATTCATTGTCCCGCGCACCATGAAGACTTCCCCTAGCCAGCCCTTCTGCGCCGCCTCAATCGCCGCCATCACGCCCTTATGCCACCGCCACAAATACCCCGTCTGCAACAGCAGCTTCTTGCGGCGCGCTTCTTCCACCAACTCCCGAAACGGCGCCATCTCGTTGCCCGGCGGCTTCTCCAAATGCAGATGCTTGCCCGCCGCGATCACCTTCTTGCCCCACGGCAGAGCCTCCCACACCCGGCATTCCACCACCACCAGATGAATCGACGCATCCGACAACAGGCGCTCTTCCGATACCCACGGAATCGCGGCGTGGCGCGGGTCCCGGCTTAGCGCTTGGCGCGCCGCCGCATTGCTCTCCACCGCGCACACCACTTCGTAGTCCGGCGAGTCCAACATCGCCTTCAACTTCCCGCCGTAATGGCCGTGTCCGGTCCCCAGCATCCCCACCCGGATCCGCTGGATCCCGGACGGCGCAGGTGGCGCGGCAGCCGCGGCGGCGGCCATCGCGGATTGATACACAAACGTGCGGCGATGCATGCTGTTCGAAAGTATATTCCAACAGCCGCCCGAAATCCCCCTCCCGCTACCGCGCCGCCACACCCTCCGTCACAAACTGCAAAAAGCCCTGCAAATACTTCGAAACATCATCCGGCATCTCGTACGGCGTCGCGTGCCCGCTCTGCGGCAGAAACGTCACAATCGACTGCCCCACCTGGTCCGCCATCTTCAACGAAAACACCGGCGGCGTCGATTCATCCCGCGTCGCCCCCAAAATCAGCATCGGCATCTTCAGCTTCGGAAACTGCGCCAGCACGTCATCCCGCTTCCCAATCAATTCATAGATCCGCGCCGCGTCGTCCTTCTTCACCGCCATGAATTGATCCAGCCACGCCTTCATCTCCGCCGGATGCGTCTGCCGGTAAGCCTCGGAGAAAATCGCCTTCTCCGCGCTGCTGCCCGCCTCGGTCGCCTGCCCGAAGATCCGCGTCTTCGCAGCCGTGATCATCATCCCAAACCGCTCCTGAAAATCCGCCGAATTCGCCGTGGTGTTCAATAACGCCAACGCTTCAAACCGCTCCGGCGCCCGCAATGCCAGCCGCATCGCCGCCATCCCACCCATGCTGAACCCCACCACAATCGCCTTACTCAGCTTCTTGGCGTCCATCACGCCCTCGATCAGGTTCGCCAGGTCATACATGTTCATCCCCGGGAACGTCGGCAACCCGTCCCCGTGACCGTAAAAACTAAAGCGAATGCACCGAAACTTCGATTCCAGATCGGCAATCGTTCTATCCCACATCGGCGAGGGACAGAACATGCCATGGCAGAACACGATCGGCTGTCCCTTACCGGTATCCACTATCGGGGGTAGTTGCACACTCATAGCTTTCCTCGCGTGACCAGTCCTTCCCTTCCTATCGGCGGATTGGCCCGAGTATATCGGCGCGCCACACCAGTGTCAACGAAAAAGTATAGAATTAAACCCAGAACCACCGGAAATTGCCCGAATCGGCAAGCCTCTTTTTTTATGAAATGATCCGGCTTTCTCCCGCCGCCCACCAATGGTCTACAGTAGAACCATGTCCATCCCCATCCCCTGTCCCGCCCCGCTCAGATGATCCGCGTCGTCGCCGATACCAACATCATCATCTCCGCCCTCCAGTTCGGCGGACTCCCCGGCAAGTTCCTCGATCTCGTCTACCAGCGTTCCTTCACGCTGGTCACATCCCCCGTGCTCCTCGATGAACTCGACGGAAAGCTGCGCCGCAAGTTCCACACCTCCGACGACGCCGCCACCGCTCTACGCCAAAAATTGGAAGCCGTCGCCACCGTCATCGCTCCCACCCTCGTCCTCCAGGTTGTTCCCGATGACCCCGACGACAACCGCGTCCTCGAATGCGCCGTCGAAGGAAACACCCACTACATCGTCAGTGGCGACCGTCACCTGCTCCGCCTCGGCTCCCACGCCAACATCCCCATCTTCACCGTCCGCCGCTTCCTCGAAAACCTCGGCGCCGTCCCGGCACTCAATCCTGCACCGGGATCAACCCCGCCAGATACCCCCGGTCCTGCGTGAACACCGGTATCTCGCTGTCCAACGCCCAGTAGCTCTCCGCTACTATCTCTTCCACCCGCTCCTGCGTCCGCTTGTGAACATAGCTCACCTGCCGCGTCCGCTCCCGCTTCGCGATCACCCGCCCGCGTTTCTGATCCGTCGGACAGTCGTTCCAGTTCACACCCCGTTTGTGCAGCAACTCATGCCGCTCGCTCGCGCCCGTGTTCAGCAACTCCTCATGCGAGTAATGAAACGACGCCAGCATGTTCAAACTGTTCCGGCTCGCGTCCTGTTGCCGCCAGATGAAGTAGTTCTCCACCTCGGACCGGCTCGGAATCACAAACACCCGCGCATCGAAGCTTGCACTCATCCACGTCCTTCCTTCCGCCCCGTCCAACGCCACGCCCAGTTCCCGCGCCTGGCCCATCCGCGCATAGTTGAACGCCGCCGTGAAAATGCTCGCCCCAATCGACGCGATCTTCTGGATGTTCCCCTTAAACCACGCCTCCGACTGCAGCGTGTCGAAGTCCGTCGCCAGAAACGAGTACTCATCCGATTGCCCATAAGCAAACCGGCACCCCATCATCTCCGCGCACAGCGCCTGCGCCCCGGCATCCATCGCCTCGGCGATCCGCCGGTCATACGGCCTCTCCGAACCTTGCGTATACGTGTGAAAGGAGCGGCCGTCCACCCGCACAATCAGGTACGTCCGCTGCGGAACCACCAACCGGAAAGCAGACTCGTACTTCTCCTTCATCCGGCTCCCCACCGGATCTACTTCGCTTCGACTCCGTGCCATGTCGCCGTGATTATGGCATACCCGTCACCCAAAACCCCTATCCGCCCACGCCCCGGCCCATCAACTCCCGCACCACCCGCCCCAACCCCAAAAACTCCTCCAGGTCCGTCGGCTTTCGAAAGTAATACGCCGCCCCCAGCGCCTTCACCCGCTCCCGGTCGTGCGGCGCGTCTGACGACGTCATCACCACCACCGGCACCTGCCCGCACGCCTCATGCTCCCGAATCAACCGCAGCAGTTCATGCCCGCTCGTCTGCGGCAGGTTCAAGTCCAGCAGCATCAGGTCCGGACACGGACTCGCCGCACCCCCCACCGTCCTCAGATACTCCTTCACCCCAGCCCCATCATGCGCCACCGTCAACTCGCATTCCACCTGGTGTTCGGCCAGCGCCAGCCGCACCAGATGCACATCCGCGTCATTATCTTCGGCAACAAACACACGCAGTCTACCCATGCGGCGCCTCCCGCAGCGCAACAAAGAATGTCGACCCAACTCCCGGGCTCGATTCGGCCCAGATCCGCCCTCCGTACCGCTCCACAATCCGCTTGCAAATCGCCAGACCCAATCCCGTGCCTGGATATTCATCGTGCCGGTGCAGCCGCTTGAACAACCCGAAGATCCGCTCGGCAAACTCCGGATCGAATCCGATCCCGTTGTCCGCCACGCTGACAACCCAGAAATCCGCCTCTCTCCTCGCCCCAATCCGCAAACCCGGCCGCACCTCCAGCTTCCGGTACTTCAGCGAGTTCGAGAGCAGATTCAAAAACACGTGCCCCAGCTGGTTCTCGTCCCCCACCACCCCCGGAAGCGGCTCCATCGACACCTCGGCACCCGTGTCCAGAAGGGCCGCATTCAAGTCTGTC
>JAEUQF010000253.1 GCA_016789745.1 Bryobacterales bacterium | reverse complement strand
AGCGTGTTGATGCCTTGCTGGTTGGGCATGCGCTTGGTCCAACTCACGGAAGGGGCTCGCACGGCACCAGGCCGGACGCCACCATTGACATACGCCTCCATCAGCACGCTGCCACGGTTGTTGAACACGCGCACCGCATCGCCATCTTCGATACCACGTTTGACGGCATCCGCGGTGTGCATCCACAGCCGGCGAGTCTCGGCGTGGACAGAGTCACGATGGCCGAACGTGGAGTTCATGCTGTTGTCGTTCTTCGAGGCCACCAGTTCCAGCGGGTAGCGGGCCGTGAGCGCCGCATCCCCACGGCGCGATTCGATCGGCGGCTCGTAGGCCAGCGTCTCCGGCTTGAACTCGCACTTGCCGTCGGGCGTGCCGAAACCGCCTTTCGCGTAGGGTTGGAAGGGGGCTCCTGCTGAGGCTACGTTCAGGCGCACGGAACCTTCGCGCTCGAGTTTGTCGAAAGTGATGCCTTCGAGGAAGGGATGGCCGCTGGCGAGCGTGGCGCGGATCATGTCGTCTTCCGATTCGTGGAACTCGGGCTCATCGAAGCCGAGGCGTTCGGCCAGCGCGCGGAAGATGTCGACGTTGCTCCTCACTTCGCCCGGCCTTGGCAGCGCGGGCCGCGCTAGTTGCACATAGTGGTGGCCGTAGGAACGATACAGGTCGGTGTGTTCCAGGAAGGTGGTGACGGGCAGCAGGATGTCGGCAAAATCGGCCGTATCGGTCTGGAACTGCTCCAGCACCACAGTGAACAGGTCTTCCCGCAGCAGGCCCTTGCGAACCGCATGCTGGTCGGGCGCGATGGCCATGGGGTTGGAGTTATACACCACCACGGCTTTCACGGGCGGGTCCAGCGGGTCATTCAGCGCCTTGCCGAACTCCGTCATATTGATGATGCGGGCGTCGCGGCCGAGGCTCTTCTTCTGGAAGTCGGGGCGCTCCAGGCCGGCGAGATTGAACTGATAGGCTTGCGAGGTGGACAGTTGCAACCCGCCACCCACGTGTTGCCAGGAGCCAGTGATCACGGACAGATAGGCAATGGACTGGATGGCGCGGCCGCCGCGCTCACTACGCTGCACGCCGTAGTTCAGGCGAATGGCGGCGGGCTTCGTGGTGGCGTACTCACGGGCAAGCGCGACGATGTCTTCAGCCGGGATACCGGTGAGTTCGGCGACGCGCTGCGGCGTGTAGTCACGCACATGAGCCTTCAGTTCAGCGGTGTTGCGGGCGTAGCTGTCGAGATAGGCCCGGTCCTCCAGACCCTCGGCGAAGATGACGTGCATCAGGCCGAGAGCCAGCGCTAGGTCGGTGCCGGGTTGAATGGGGTACCAGCGATCGGCGGCGGCGCCGGTACGGTTCTTGACCGGGTCAATGACGTAGAGCTTGGCGCCGTTGCGGCGCGCTTCCTGGATGAAGGGCCACAGGTGAACGTTGCAGCCGAGAATATTGGCGCCCCAAGCGAGGATGAGCTTGCTGTGGGCGAACTGCTCCGGTTCGGTGCCGTAGCGCATGCCGCTGTAGGCTTCATTCATACCGAACATGCCGGCGCTGGAGCAGATGGTGCGGTCCAAGCGGGAAGCGCCGAAGCGATGGAAGAAGCGGCGGTCCATGCCGGCGTTGTTGAGCACACCCATAGTGCCGGCGTAAGAATAAGGCAGTAGGGCTTCGGTGCCGTGGCTGGCGGCGATGGCTTTGAGGCGCGTGGCGATGGTGTCCAGAGCTTCGTCCCAACTGATGCGCGTGAAGCGGCCTTCGCCTTTGGCGCCGGTGCGCTTGGCGGGGTAGAGCAGGCGGTCCGGGTGATACTCGCGTTCGAGATACTGCGTGACTTTGGCGCAGAGGAAGCCGCGGGTGATCGGGTGGTCAGGATTGCCCTTGAGTTTGGTGCCTTTGCCGTTTTCGATGGTGACGAGGACGGAACAGCAATCGGGGCAGTCTAAGGCGCAGACGGAAGCCTTGGTCTCTACCATCTCCCGATTATAGCGATGCCGGACACTACGGCTCGGGGAAACCGGCGGAAACAAGAATGACGCCGAGCGTTCTTTGGTCTCCGGGGGACTGGAAGGTGCGGTCGGCTTCGATGACGAGGGTGATGGGGTCTTTGGTCAGTTGTGGGGCTGGGGCTTCGAAGTGCTGCGGGCCGGGCTTGGTGATGGTGAGCACGCCCGCGGGTGTGCCATCGATGGTGAAGGTGATGCGACGGGCCGGGGCCTGGTCGGGGACGAAGAGGTCGGCGGTGAGTTTCGACGCGCTGGCGGGGCGTTTCAACAACAGAACCGCGCGGCCGCTCATCCAGCGGTATCGGTTTTCCTCGAGTTTGTCGACGCCGCTGACGATCTGCGAATCCGCATCGGGCGCGTTCATGGGCAGATGGCTGAGGGTAGGGGCTTTGGCCGTGACGGCTTGCAGGGTGACGAGGTCGAAGGGGTGGCGCGTGATGTCGAAGGCGCGGAAGCCGTGGTCGGCGCTGCTGTACCCGGAGCGGGAGTTGAGGCCGATCAGGCGGAGCGGGATGGCGGACGTGAGGGTGGATTCTTCGATGGGGGCAAGGGCGCCGCCGCCGGTGGTGAAGTCGACCGGGAGCGCGAGTTTGCTGGTGAGGATGAGGTCGCCGGGACGCATCGCCTGGCCGCGAATGATGGGCAGCGCGCCGGCGGATTCGGCATAGAAGCGAAGGCCCCATTCGCCGTTGACCCAGACGCGGCGGTTCTCCCAATCGTTGCTAAGCCGGGTGACGAGGGTTCGATAGGCGTCCCAGTGCTGGTAATTGACGGTGGTGAGGGCAACGCCGAGGAGCGCGTAGAGAGCTATCGCGGGGTAGAGCAGCTTGGCCGAGGCGCGTTGCGCGGCCAGCAGACAAACGGGCAGCGCCAGCGGAAGCAGGTAGCGGGCAGAGCCTGCGTAGAACAGAACCAGCGCGGCGGCGAAGAAGAGCAGGATCCACTGCGCCAGGGCGTTCCTGCGGTTCTGGATACAGTGCGTAAGGACAGTGATGCCGGAGGCGAACGGGATCCAGAACAGCGGGTGGTAGTCGATAAGGGCACCTGCAACGGCAGCGGCGATGGCGACGGGTGCGAGACTGCGGGTGAGGAACGCCAGCGGCAGCACGATCCAGCCGAGATGCGTGGTAAGCGCGGCGGCGTTGCGGGCTTTGTTGGCGAGCCGTTGTAGGCCGTAGCTTTGGAAGTAGCCGGCAAGCACCGCGGCGGGGAGTTGTTCGCTGGCGAGCTTCTCGAATAGCTGCCAGGAGATGAGGGTGAGTGGGGCGACGAAGATGATGAGCCAGGCGGGGCGCCAGTCTCGGCGATGCTGCCAGAGGTAGAGGCCGAGTAACGGTGTCAGCAGCACCGATTGGAAGGCGCACATGGCGGCCAGCGGCGTGGTGACGGCGGCTAGGGCCAAGTACGCGGGACTGCGGCGATCGACTGCGGTGATAAACGCGGCAATGGTGGCCAGCCAGAAGGCGAGAAACGGGAGATCGCTTTCGAGCGAGTTGCCGTTGATGAAGAAGGCGGGGGTGACGAGGAAGAGCAGGGTTGCGGGTAGCGGATGGCTGGTGAAGCGTTGGGCAAGCGTCAGGGCGGAGAGTGCGGCAACCAGCGAGAACAGGATGTAAGCGCCGTGGTAGACAGGTTCCTGGATGTCGCAGGTCAGGGCGAGGATGGCGGATTGATACCAGGCGTTGCCGGGCGGGTGCGGATGGCCCTGCATGGTGACCTTCGCGCCCTGGAACACGAACTTGGCGTGGCCGGGATGGAGGGGATCGATTTGGGCGTATTGGGCGGCGGTCAGGTAGTTGACGTCATCGCCCTGGATGGCTTGGTTGAGGAACGGGACACGTATCGCGACAACAAGCAGGAGGACCAGCAGGGCGGTCTGGAGACCGCCCGCGGACCAGGGGGTCCGCCCCCCATCGGGCATGTTAGTCGGCGGCTTTGCTGGCCAGCGTCGTCGGCTTCCAGCGCAGCACGGGCTTTCTGGCGGCACCGACCTCATCGACACGCGACGTGCGGGTGTGATGCGGCGCCTTGAGGACCATCTGGGGGTCGGATTCGACTTCCTTGGCGATGGCGATCATGGCCTGGATGAAGGCATCCATTTCCGGCTTGCTTTCGGTCTCGGTGGGCTCAATCATGAGCGCGCCGTGGACGATCAGCGGGAAGGCCACGGTGTAGGGGTGGAAGCCGTAGTCGATGAGGCGCTTGGCCATGTCCATGGTCTTCACCCCCAGCTTGGCCTGCCGGTCATCACTGAAGACGCACTCATGCATCGAGGGGCTCTTGTAAGGCAGGTCGAAGTACGGTTCCAGCCCCTTGCGGATGTAGTTGGCGTTGAGTAGCGCGTCGAGCGTGGCGTTGCGCAGACCGGGGCCGCCGTGGGCCATGATGTAGGCCAGTGCGCGCACCAGCACGCCGAAGTTGCCGTAGAAGGCACGCACCTTGCCGATCGTTTGGGGGCGGTTGTAGTCCCACTGCCACTGGCCGCCGACGGTTTTGAGTCGCGGCGCGGGCAGGAACGGTTCCAGATGCGCCTTGACGGCCACCGCGCCGGCTCCCGGGCCACCGCCGCCATGCGGTGTAGAGAACGTCTTGTGCAGGTTGAGGTGCATGACGTCGATGCCGAAATCGCCGGGGCGGGCCAGACCGACCAGAGCGTTCATGTTCGCGCCGTCCATGTAAACCAGCGCGCCCTTTTCGTGCATCAGGGACGTGATCTTGACGATGTCCTGTTCGAACACGCCGATGGTGTTCGGATTGGTCACCATCAGGCCGGCCGTGTCCTCATCGACAAGCTTGGCAAGTTCGGCCACGTCCACCATGCCCTGCGCATTGGAACGCAGGTTCTGCACCGAATAGCCGACCATCGCGGCCGTGGCAGGGTTGGTGCCGTGTGCCGAATCCGGGATGATGATCTTCTTACGGGCGTAGCCGCGGGCTTCGAGCGCGGCGCGGATGAGCAGTACGCCCGTCAGTTCGCCATGTGCACCGGCGGCGGGTTCCAGGGTGACCGCATCCATACCGGTGATTTCGGCGAGCGCCGCTTCCAGGTGCGCCATCACTTCCATGGCGCCTTGCGCCACTTCGGCGGGCTGATAGGGGTGAGCCCAGAGCAAGCCTTCGGTACGCGCCACGGCTTCATTCACACGCGGGTTGTACTTCATGGTGCAGGAGCCCAACGGGAACAGGCCGAGATCGATGCCGTAGTTCCAGGTGGACAGGCGGGTGAAGTGGCGGATGACTTCAACTTCGCTCACTTCGGGGAAGTCTTCAATCTCGTCGCGGACGTTGGCGGCACCCAGCGCTTCGGCGGCGTCGACTTGGGGGACGTCCAGGTCAGGAAGTTGGTAGCCCTTCTTGCCGGGCGAACTCATTTCAAACAGCAGGGATTCGTTCTGGCTGATGTGGTCTCTGGTTTTTCCTGGCATGTGACTTCCTTAGACGAACGCCTGCTTGACCGCGTCCATATGCTCGCGGCGGGATACTTCGGTGGCGCACAGGAGCATGCAGCCGGCCAGTTCGGGATAGAAGCGGCCCAGATCCAGGCCGCCGATGATCTTCTTTTCGAGCAGCGCGGCGTTGACGTCCGCTGCCGATTTGTCACCCGCGGCTACAACGAATTCGTTGAAGAAGGGCGCGGAGAAGCGCGGCTTCAAGCCTTTCGCCAGGTAGTGCGCCTTGCTGAGGTTCTGCTGGGCCAGTTCGCGTAGGCCTTCCTTGCCGTAGATGGACATGAACACGGTGCCCATGAGGGCGATGAGCGCCTGGTTGGTGCAGATGTTCGACGTGGCCTTCTCGCGGCGGATGTGCTGTTCGCGAGTGGATAAGGTGAGGCAGAAGGCACGGCGGCCGTCGGCATCCTTGGTTTCGCCCACGAGGCGGCCGGGGATCTGCCGCACGAACTTCTCCTTAGTGGCGATGATGCCGGAATACGGTCCGCCATAGCTGGGCGGATGCGCGAAGGATTGCAGTTCGCCGACGACGATGTCGGCGTCGCGCGGCGGTTCCAGGATGCCCAGGCTCGCCGCTTCGGCGAACGAGTAGACCAGCAGGGCACCCTTGCTGTGAGTGACGGCCGCGATGTCCTTCCATTTTTCGATGCAGCCGAAGAAGTTCGGCGACTGGATGATGACGCAGGCCGTGGCGTTGTCCAGCTTAGCTTCGAGATCGGCCAAGTCGGCCTGCCCCGTGGCGGTCTCGTAGCCGAACTCCACCACCGGAACGCCCTGGTATTTGGCGTAGGTGAGAAGCACCTGCCGGTATTCCGGATGCACGGCGCGCGAGACGAGCACCTTGTGGCGGCCCGTGATGCGCATGGCCATCATGGCGGCTTCCGGGATGCCGGTGGAGCCGTCGTACATAGACGCATTCGCAACGTCCATGCCCGTGAGCTGGCAGAGCATGGTTTGGAATTCGAAGATGGTGGTGAGCGTGCCCTGCGCCATTTCGGCCTGGTAGGGCGTGTAGGAAGTCAGGAACTCGCCGCGCGAGGCGACCACATCGCACATCACCGGGCGGAAGTGCGTGTAGGAGCCGGCGCCCAGGAAGCTGGGGTAGCCCGTGGCGCAGCGTTCGCCCATCTTCTTGAAGTAGTCGACGATTTCGTACTCAGACTTACCCGGCTCAATGGCGAGCGGGCGATGCAGCACTGCCTGTTCGGGCAAGTGGGAATAGAGCTGTTCGATGGAGTCGATGCCGATCGCGGCCAGCATCTCGCGCCGCTCAGAGTCAGACTTCGGAAGGTAACGCAAGGTGGGGAATTACGCTCCTATATAACTTTGATAGTCCGCGGCGGACATTAGATCCGATAATTCTTCGGGCTTGGTGAGCTTCACCTTCACCAGCCAGGCTTCGCCGTGCGGATCGAGGTTCAGCTTTTCGGGCGCGGTGGACAGCGCTTCGTTGATCTCCACCACTTCACCGGTGACCGGCGAGTAGATATCGGAGACAGCCTTCACCGACTCGACCGACCCGAGCGACTTACCCTGCTCGATGGCGGCGCCGATCTTGGGGAGGTCTACGTAGACGATGTCCCCCAGTTCATTCTGCGCGTGGTGGGTGATTCCCATCGTGCCGGTTTCGCCCTGCACGTCAATCCACTCATGTTCCTTGGTGTAACGGTATTGTTCCGGGTACATTAGTTCGCTCGCTTGTAGAACGGAACCGGGCGCGTAACGGCGTCCACGGGCTGGTTCCGGATCATAATTTGAATCAGGCGCCCGGGTTGGGAATGCGACACGGGCACATAACAAAGACCAATGTTTTTGTTTAGCGTTGGGGACGGGCCGCCGCTGGTGACCCAGCCGGCGGGATTGCCGTCGAGGAAGACTTCGTAGCCGTCACGGCCGATGCCGCGCTCGGTCATTTCAAAACCGGTGAGCAGGCGGGTGACGCCTTTTTCCTGGATCTCCAGCAGTTTGGCGCGGCCCACGAAGTCTTCTTTCTCAAACTTGACAATGCGCGTCAGGCCGGCTTCAAACGGGTTGATGCTGGCGGTGATTTCGTGGCCGTAGAGGGCCATAGCTGCTTCCAGGCGCAGTGTGTTGCGGGCGCCCAGGCCGGCGGGCTTGAGGCCGAACTCCTGGCCGGCCTCGAGGATGGCTTTCCATAGCTTCTCGGCCTGGTCCGGCGCGACGTAGGTTTCAAAGCCGGCTTCGCCGGTGTAGCCGGTGCGGGCCAGGCGTGCGGGGATGCCCGCGATCTCGCCGTCGATGAAGTGATAATACTTCACGGCGTTGAGGTCAGCGGTGGTCAGCTTGCTGAGAGTTTCGATGGCGCGTGGGCCTTGGGTGGCCAACAGGGCATAGCGTTCGCTGGCGAAGTCGACTTCGGCGTCGAAGATGCCTTTGTGTTCCAGGATGTGGGCGTAGTCCTTGTCCTGGTTGGAGGCGTTGACGCAGAGAAAGTACTCGGTGTCGTTTACTTTATGGACGAGAATGTCGTCGACGAAGCCGCCGTGTTCATAAAGAAGGGCGGAATACTGCGCCTGGCCATTCTTGAGCTTGCTGACGAGGGTGGGGGTGAGGTAGTTGACGAGATCAAACGCCTGCGGGCCGCGGATGATGATCTCGCCCATGTGCGACACGTCGAAGATGCCAGCATTGCGGCGAACGGCATGGTGTTCGTCGACAATGCCGGAGTATTGCACCGGCATGTCCCAGCCGCCGAAATCGACCATCCGTGCGCCCATTTGGCGATGCACGGAGTTCAGGGGGGTCTGCTTCAACGCGGAGGAAGTTTGCGCCATGAAAACTACAATCTAGCACAGGGGTCAGGGAGACGCGCGGGAATTCCGGTAATGTCCAGAGGGGTGTGCGGAGTTGACTAGAAGGGGGGCTCGCTGGGGCAGTCAGTCTTGAAGCTGCCAAGTTCACCGTCGATATTGTAGCCGCGAGCTTTCGTCCCGAACCGCTTCCAGGTTACGGGAGGACTTGGGCGGTCGATCCACACCATTTCCTTCGTTACCTGGCGAACGGCAGCCGTTCGCCGTCTCCCCCGAGTTGGAAGACGCGCATTGGCTCCGCAGCGGGGTTGAGCGTCAGCCCTTCGACGGAGACCACGCGGTAACCACGGATTCCCGACTCGAACGGTGACCGCGAAACCTCAAACACCGCGCGCACCTTGTTTCCACCCTTCGAGCGCAGGACCTCCAGAATCCGCTCCGACTGGATCTGCACGTGATGGCTCCGCGCCTCGGCGAACACGAGGTCAACGGTATGCGGCTCGCGGGGCATAGATGCGCCGGGGAGCGGCGTTGGCGGCTCGATCCAGAGCATCTCTTTGGTCACCTGCTGTGTCAGCGAGTCCGGAATTGGATTCGGGCTCGTGTCGATGAGTGCAAGGGCCGTCCGCGCGGCGGTGGCGATATCGGGGTCTTTGGACTTTGCGATGGCGGCCACGTCGTTCCGGAGTTCCTTCGCATCCGGCCCCAGCGCACGGACCGCGATGAGGAGATCGGGGAGGACTTCGGGGCTTCCGGATCGCAGCAGTGCTCCCACCTTGGCGAGGACGGCTGGCGGCGCGATCCGAAACGCCGCGATCGACCGAAGCACGGTGCGTTGCGTGTCGGCGTCGGCTCCCAGTGCACCGAGCACCGACTGCAGCGCGTCCGCAGACTGCGCCGACAACTTCACTAACCCGGCAAACGCGGAACCTCTCAGTTCCGGGTCGGTGTCCGCCGCAAGCTTCTGCAGATGAGGCAGCAGCGCCACAGGAATCGATGGGCGAATGTTCATGATCGCCATCGCCCCGTTCTGCCGGACTGGGCGCAACGTGTCGTCCAACAGGACGGAGAGCGCAGGGAAGGCCGGCGCGAGGACCGTGGCGCTGTCCGCGCGTGCCGTCGCAAGCCAGGCGTAGAGACCGGAAACCTGGAGCCGCACCTGATCGTTGCTGCTCTTGAGCATTGGGGACAACGCCGCGAGATCCTTGACCAGCGACGCCGCGTCG